>VHCM01000074.1 GCA_016871685.1 Verrucomicrobiota bacterium | reverse complement strand
TGTCTTTCACAAAGATCATGCCGGTGGAGTTTTCGAGGTAGGCGGGGCGGTTGACCGCGTTGTACGGGTAGTCGAGGTTCGGCGCGACGGTGTCGCTCCACGTTCCCGAATACGGTACCTGAATGCCGGTTTGTGCATTCGAGACGAACAGGAGGAAGGGATCGGAGACTTGGTAGCCCTTTTCCTTTGCGTTGTTCACATAGATGCCCGAGATGCGGTCGATGAGCGGTGTGCACTGGACGAGGTTGGCACGAGCACTTGGAAATGCGGAGCTGGCCACCTGATAACGATAGACCATGAACGGCATGAGGTCCGCCAGTTGGGTCGCATCGCCGGACGACTCCCGTACCTTGAAGAGCCAGTTGTCGGCGCTGGTCGTGGTATCCACGAGGGTGCTCGCGCGAATGCTGGTGCGCTCGATCCTGTGGCGCGTCAGCCCGATGAGGATGCCGGTGGGAAACCCGTAATCGAGCGGCATCACCGCGGGCCACAGCGGTCCCTCCCCGGACGCGTAGGTTTCGATCGGACGCCGGTGATCGAAATCGCCCGGCATCGGCCGCGCGGGCCAGGGAATCACCGGTTGCGGTCCGCTTACCACCGGTTGCCAGCGCGCGGTGACGACGTTGCTCGCCGATCCGTGGGTGCGTGGATATTCACCCGGTCCGCACGCGCGCACGGCGAAAAACAACGGCTTGTCCGCGGGCGCGATGATTTCCATGCCGAATCCAGGTCCGCTGCCGATGGCACCGCCGACGCGCGGCGTTTGGTATGGATAAAACTCGAGATCCGGTCGCTCCGCCGAAAGGCCGGTGATCGCGGTGGTGTCGAGGACTTCGGAAAGTCCCGACAGGTCGGGAATGCCGCCACCATCCGCTGCACAGAGGATTTCAAATCGATCGACCCCGACGGGATCGCAGAACCACTCGAGCTTCAGTTTGATCCCGTCGGCGGATTCGGCGAGGATATCCGCCTCCGCCAGCATTGGAGTTGGCAGATCGGGGTTCACCAGTGTGACGCAGCCGAGGATCGAGAGCGGGCTCGGGTTCGCGTTTTGGTCGAGGATCTGACCGTAGTAGCAGACTTCGACGCCGTTCTCCGCGGGCAGGGCGTCGTCGACCCAGGTGCCGGGATTCGGGATGCTGTCGCCCTCGGCTTTGGCGATGAGGGAGAGCGCGCCGTCGGATCCGACGCGGCGGTAGACGCGCCATTCCTTCACGCCCTGGCCGAGCGGAAAGGTGATCGATCCGGTGATGACGTTGACACTGCCGTCGGGCTCGGATGATTCATGCACGGGCGGCGTGGCTGTCGATACCTCGACGCACCGGCGGGGTGCGTTTGCGGTGAAGAGGTGCACCACGTACGGAGTTTCCTTGCTGGCGATGGTGGTTTTGACCGCGGGTGCGGAGACGAGGCCGTTGGCGCTGATGGCGCGCACCGTGATCGTCATTGGCGTGTTGTCCGACCTCGGTTCGCGATAGGGCAGGTCGATGCGCACTTTGTTGCCCGTGCGGTAACTGAGGCGCTGGTTGCACAGTGTACGACTGATGCCGCTGACGCCCGGAACCGAGACTTCGACATCCGCCTCGACGATGGCCGGACTGGTGCGCTGCACCTCGACAGTCATTCCCGTGAATGAAGCAGGCAGACCGTTGTCGACCGCGCGCTTTTCATCGCGGCGCGTCCACGACACATCCGGCAGGCTGCGGCAGATAAGGAAGGATCCGGTGGGTCCGTCGGGCGCCTTGAAGTCGCGGAGCACGCCGGACATCGGTGCGCTGTGGCCGCTGAGAACCACGCCCGAACATGCGGTGGCGCCCACCGCGCGCACCGTGTACCAGACCGATCGATCGGCATGGGTCGCCAGCGTGGGTGCGCCCGCGCCGTTGTCGTTGAAGGTGATGAAGGTCGCGCCCGGGGTGTGCGGGATCATCGAGCCGATGCGGTTGAACACCGGGTTACCGACGTAGTTGAGGTGTTGCTGCGAACTTTCCCAGCGGTAGAGATAATAGCCGACGGCCTTTTCGGAATCATCGTCCTCCGCGACCTGGCGGATCTTGACTTGCAGGAATTGCGAGCCGCCCTGGATCGACCAGTCGGCGGGTGCGGCGGGCCGGACGAAGTTGCTGGTCACCGAAAACACCGAGGCGGGTTTGGGCGGCAGCCGGTCGCACATGGTCACCAGCGTGCCCGGCGAGAGCAGGCCGGGTGATCCGGTGATCGTGCGTGCGGCGACGAAGAAGTAGTATTGCTCACCGTCGGCGTAGGGCCGCCGCACGAGCGCGCCGTCGGCCCCGGTGTGCCAGACGCCGTCGTCGGAAAAATCAATGCGTTCCTGGTCGGCGGGATCCGCGGCTTGGGCTGGCGTCAGCAGGTCGGCGACGAGCACCGGGATGTCGTTGGCTGAGGCCGCGTCCGGATCGGGATCGGCCGGGTCGCGCGCGGCGAGTGCGGCGACGATCTGCGCCGGGGTCGGCGGGGTGGTGTGCCAGCCGAGGCTTTCGGCGACGGCGCGTTTGACGCGGAAGATGTCGAATCCGAACGTGTGCGGCATGTGGCCGCGCAGGGCGGTGCCGACGCCCCAGCGCAACCGCGCGTTGAGGTTGTCCTTCGCGTTGATCGTGTATTGCGATCCGGGTTTCACCGGATGGAAGATCTGGACCGGTGCGGCGGGTGCGGCGGGGACGATTGGTGATGCCGTGTCGAGTGTCACGCGACCGACGACGCGGATGTCGTTGTCCGAGAGATCGACTTCGCGGACCTCGAACGTATGGATGCCTGAGGCGACCGGGATCGAAAACCCGTGACCCAGCGCCTGCATCACGCCGGGGTGGGCGCGGCCGAGGAAAAACAAGCGTGCGAGCAGCCGGTTGTCGGTGGCGGCGGATTGGATGATGTACGCGAGTTTGTCGGCGGCATCGAGCGAGACGTCCGACGGTGTCGTGGGAGCGGCGTTCGATTGTAGCGTGAGGTCGCGATAAATGCCGTCGATGCGAACGTAGCATCCAGCCGCCGCGGGATCGAGTGTTTCACCGAGTTCGAGCAGCGCGCGGATCGTCTTGGGGCTGGTCTGCAGCGTCTGGATGCCGAGGCGCGTGTAGCTGCCCGCGGCGTCCGCAGTGCCGGGCTTCGAGTACACAGCGAAGCGCCGACCCAGCGTGCTGCCGGCATCACCAGGCTGCCAGAGCAGATAGGCATGGTGCTGGCCCGAGGCCTGCACAGTGGTGCCGACGGTGGTGAGCAGTTCGTTGGCCGTCTGGCCGGCACCCAATCCGACGGTGGCAGCGAGGGTCGCGATGGCAGTGAGGATCGTTTTCATGAAGTCTGGAAATCGTGAATGGTTCGCAGGGTTCGCGGGGATGTCAGAAATCGACCGACCAACTTCCGTCCTGATAGGTGATGTTCGCACTTTCGCTGAACTCCACGCACAGCGGGCACCATCCGGCCCGGCCGGTGAGGGTGCCCTTGCCGCTGAAGCGCAGGCTTCCGCCGGACATCACACCGATCATCGAGACCTGGCCGCCGATCGAGACGACGCAGAGTGCCTCGCCGCTGACCCCGAGCAGCATCTTGCCGCCGAAGGTCGGCCCCTCGACGAAGTAGAACGCGCCGGCCCCGACGCCGGCGGAGATGCGGAACAGACAGCTGGCGGGAATGCCGAGGACAACCTCCGAGATCGGGATCCACACTTCGCCGTAGACGTAGGCCCCCGTGAACGGCGCCGGACCGAGCAACGCGGCAACGTCGGGATCAACCAGTTCGAGCGGCTCGATCGAGCAGGTGCGTCCGAAGAAGATGCCGCCGGCCGCCTCGTAGCTCGAGACGATCACACGCGCGGTGGCGGCGAGGTAGCACTCGTTGACACCCACTGCGATCGCCGCTGCAAAATCGGTGATCTTGAGACTCTGGAAGTCGAGTTCGCCACCGGTCATTTCCAGGGCTCCACCGATGCCTTTCGGGTAGACCGATGGATCGGTCTGCATCGAGAACTTCACCTCGAGGTTGGCGCGGAGGTCGGGGCTGATCCAATCGAGCGGCACGTCCAGCGCGCCGATCTTCACCTCCACCTGTTGTTCGCCTGCCGCGAGGCATCCTGCCGAGCCGACGTCGGTCTCGGAATCGTAACAAAGCATCTCAAAGTACGCCTGGAGCTCCATTTCTTCGGGAATTTTGAACTGGACCTTCGCGTCGATGCGCAGGCGGCGCAGCGTGTCGCCCTGGATGTGGGCGTAGCCATCGATCGATCCGGCGCCGACATAAACGTTCACATCGCCGATGAGTTCGTTGATCGCATCGTCGATCGGCCCGAGCGCCTCCTGGATGAGCTGGCGGCACATTCGGCTGACCTCGCCGAACGCGGAGTCGATCGCCGAGTTCATCGCCATCTCCAGTTCGGAGATATGCTGGCGCAGCGTGTACTGGATCTGCTGGATGAACCCGGCGGCAAGCAGTTGGTCGCGCAACTCGTTGCGGATCAGTGCGACGAATTCCTCGCGGCTGAATTCGCCCATCAGGTCGCCGGCGGTGCCGAGCGCGGTCGCCGGACCAAAGGTGGCGGCCGCTGCAATCTCGTCGATGAACCCGTAGGCGGTCGCGCGCAGTCCGTCGACAATGCCATCGATTTCGGCGCTCGCGCCGGTGACGATTTGCTGGAAGCTGATAAAGATGTCCTGTCCGGCGGCAAGCTCGCCGCGGATCGTGACGAGATGGGCGCGGGCCTCGAGCAGCGCCTCGGTGACGCGGTCGAGCGTCGGGTCGAAGTCCGCGAGCAACGCGTTGAGCTCGGCATTCGCCTCTGCGGTGAGTTCGCCCGCCAGCGGTGTGAGGATCGCCGCGAGATCCGGCGGAGCAAGTTCGCTGATGAGCGCGCCGACGAGGTTCTGCACGATCTGGCGTTCGAGCTGGCCGGTCGATTCGTTGAGCACCTCGGCGAGAATGCCGTTGACCAATTGTGCCGTCGGCACGCTTGGCACAGTCGGCGGGTTGAGGTTGAACTGCGTGTTGCCGCTGACGACCTCGATGCGGCTGGTGACCGCGTCGATCGCGAGGATGCCCTGGTCGATCGCGCCTTGGACCTGGGCGATCAGGTCGATCGCGTCGCCGCTGATGTTGTGGAGTTGGTCGAGCCGGCCCTTGATGCTTTCCGATGCGGGTCCGATCGACCCGTCGAGATAGCGGTCGAACTCCGACTTGAGCGCGCCGGTCGAAGTGTTGACCCATGCGCCGTAGCTTGTGTTCGCTGCGACGGCGTCCTGGTAGGATTGGTCGACCGCGTCGTAGAGCGGATTGATGATTTCCGACTCCATCGCGTTGATCACCTCGTCGAGCACCGCCTCGAGCGTATCGCTGGCGAGGTCGCCGACGGCGTCGACGCCGTCATTGAGCGTGTCGGTGATGAATCCACTGGCGGCCTCGGTGAGCGCCTTGGCCGCGCCGATCTGCTCGTCGGCCGCCTCGATCGCGGTGCTCACCAGGTTGATCTGCGGCAGTCCGTCGTACTGGGCACCGAACGAGATCTCCGCGTTGTCGGCACTGAGGTAGTCCACCTGGTGTTCGACGTTGAGGACGAGCAGGGGGGTGGCGATGGTGCTCCAGGAATTGAAGTAGCGCCCGGTGGGACTCCACTTGAGCGGGTAGGAGAGCGGCACGATTCCGAAGAGCGACTGCTTGGCCACCGGCACGTACGCGTTCTGCGCGGACGGGTTGCGATAGTCCTCGACCTGCACGGCTCCGCCGGGGAAGCCGCGGTGGGTCGCATCGAAATCGGTTTGCGTGAAGAACGTCTGACCGCTCTCGGTCCAACCCGAGGTGAGATAGACGGAGGCTGGCACGCCGGCCTGCGCGCTGGTCATCACGTGCACTTTGAGGTCCTCGAAAAACGGCACGTTGCAGCGTGCCGCGAATCCGACATAGCCTGTGGCGGCGGCGCCGACCGCTTCGGGGTTGTTGAAGTAGAGTTTGCAGACCGGGGTGAGCTGGTAAATTTCCTCGCCGGGGCCTTCGAGCGGGAGTGTGCCGGGCAATCCGAGGCGGCTGTCCACCCCTTCGATCGCGTCGGCGATCGTGCCGATGTTGCCGTCGGGCATGAATGCGAGGCTGCCCGCCAGCGGGGTGTCGATGTTGGCGGCACCCGAGACCAGCCCGAGGACGAGGAAGCGGTCGCCGTAGCATCCTCCTCCGGTCTGCGGGTTAAAGCTCATCGCCAACGGTGTGAACGATCCGTTCCAATAGGTGAGGGGTTTCGCTCCGGCGTCGTCCGGATCGATCTCGGCCTGATCGAGCGCGCCGGTGCAGGTGAGCGTGAGTTCCTCGAACGCCTGGGTGAAGCCGGAGGGGTTCGGCACCTCGACGCTGCCGTTGATCCACGAGTCCTCGTTCTTATTCGAGAGATAGGTGAGCTGGAATCGGGTGATCTGGAACTCGTAGTCATACATCGTGAGCTCGCCATCGAAGCTGCCCTCGACCGCGACGTGCCTTCCCGACACACCACTCGGACGCACATAGTATTTCGACACCGTGCCCTGGAGCGTGTACGGATAGTCGGTGGTCATGTCAGCGAGCCGTGACGCGCCGGGCATGCCGCCGCTTGGCACGCTCATCGTTGCGCCCGCGTACCAGCCGTTGCCGCTCTCGTAGCCGGGGGTTCCCGGATAGACCGGACTGCTGTGCGCGGACGCCTGATAGCCCGCGAGCAGCAGGCTGCCGGGTGAGAGGACCGATGCCTTGGCGGCAAACGGACTCGACGACGAGGCAAACGGGTTGTCCGACTGGTACAACTGGTTGCCCGGTGCGTAGAACGCCGATGCTGAAAAATCATCCGTGCGATGGGCCGTGGTGCCATCACCGCGGATGCCCCAGTGCAGCTCGGCCGGACTCATCGACGCGTCGGCATGGACGCCGCCGTCGGCGGTGAACTGGAATTTGCCGGAAAGCGGCACGAGCGTCACGCCGTCGACGGCGCTGCCCGGGGGCGGACCGCAGGCATCGCCCTCGCACGACCCGTCGTAGGTGACGAGTACCGGCGATGCTCCGTCGAGTTGGCTGGTGGGATCGATATCGCCTTCGTTGATTTTGATCAATCCCGGGCCCGACCACGCCACGGTGGATTCTTTGGGGAAATGCGTCTTGTAGGATCCGGGATTCACGTCGAGTTCGCCGGTGCGCATGCGGGCGGTGCCGTCCGCCGCGGCGATGCAATAGATCATCCTCGGCGATGCCAGATGGGCGTACCGCAGATAGCCCTCGTTGCTGAGGCGGAACTGCATGTCGGGGGTGGCGTGCGCTCCCGCGGCCTGGTTGGTGTCGAGGTCGGCGTACGCGGTCTTGTGCGCCCAGCTCGCGGCGGTGGCGTTGAATCCGATCAACCCACTCTGCGAGAGGCTGAAGTTGCTCACCGGATAGAGCATTGGCCTCGCTTCATCGAAGATGCCCGCGGTGACGGGAGTGGTGAGGCTCAGGGTGCCGGTGTGTTTGAAGTCGTCGGTGAGTGCTCTGGCGCCCAGCGCGATCTCGGGAGCATAGCGGCCTGCGGACGTCGAGGCGTTTGCCGCATAGCTGAGGCCCTGCGGCAAATGAACGATCGTCGAGTAGGTGTAGGCCCCCCACGCATCGAGAATCGTGTCCGGATAAGTGACCCGCACGCCGCCGTAAGTCGCGCCCACCTCGCCGCTTGCCGCCGTGACATCGCGCGACCCGGAGGTCAGCACCGCGTCGCCGTCGCTCTCGAGCCGCACGCCCAGATCGCCTCCCGCGGCGACCGAGTAGTCGGGGAACCCGGTGATCGCCGCTGATGGCGGGTTGATCGTCGTGTTGATGAAGTTCACACCCGTCGATCCGGCCGCGGGCGTGTTGCTCACCGAGTTGAAGTTGGTGGCGACCCCGCCGAAGAACAAGCGGCCGTTGAAATGCAGCAGTCGCTGGAGCGACGTGGCCGGCGAGGTGCCGTTGTCGCGGTAGGTCGAGGTGGTCGGAGTCTCGAGATGCTCGAATTTCACCGCGACTCGGAACCTCCGGTTCGCGGAGTCGAGTTGGGCGGAGGGGGAGAACGAAAGCGTGAAATCCGAGCTGAAGAGATGCGGCGTGTTGGGGGTGCCGGCGTTCGACGCGTTGCGGCTGAACGAAGAGGTGCCGAGTCCGCCGCTCTCCATTGCCACCGCGTTGCCCAGATCATCGGTGACGATGGCGGTGAAGCGCACCGAGATCGAGGCGGTCGACCCGCCGACGTCGTAGCGGGCGAGGGAATAGGGAACCGTCACGGTGAATTGCTTTTGCGTGCCACTGCCGCTCGACACCGCATGGGTCTTCGTCCAGGTTGCCGCGCCGCGCAGCCATCCGCGTGCATTGCGGTTGGCGGTGTTCTCCGGCGTGTCGTTGAAGTGGCAGACCGTGAACGCCGCGGTCGACGACGCGGCACCCGCCGTGTCCTGCCACCAGTAAAAGGGGGTGCCGCCCACCAAGCCCACAAAGACATACGCCTGCACCTTGTACTCGACCGTGTACTGCAATCCCGCGCCGAGGTTGTTGACCGGATCGATGTTCAGCGAGAATGTCTTACTGGTGCTCGCACCCGAGGCCAGGCTCGTCACCGACTGGCTGGCGCTGTAGGACGGACTCGCGACGACGGTGCCATCCGAATGCTTCAATGTGGCCGACAACCGGTACGTGCCCGAGGTGGCCGATCCCGAGCTGTTGGTGAATTGCACCACGCCGCCACAGGCGATCTTGTCCCGCTCGTACGCCGCATCCAGATTGTCCGCATCGGAGTCGATCACGTAGAGCGGCGCGGTGGCTGTGCCGCTGGGCGAGGTGATGCTGGTGATGCTCGTGTTGATCTGGGCGTAGGCGGCACACGTCGCGGCGACCAGTAGAGCCGGAACCAGCAGTCGAGGGAACGGAATGGGATGCATGATTCGGATGCAGGGTTTCTCAATCCAATGGATCCGTTCTTCTAATGGCAACCACGAGGGCTTGTCGAGGCAATTTCCGCTACGTCATCGATTGAGTGGTGGGGGACTCGAATTTGGGCGGCCGTAGCGCAAGGCGCAGCACGCAACGGAGCGTAGCGAAGTGGAGTGCGGAGCCTGGAGCGGAGGCCGCCCAAATTCGTCGCGCCTTGGGGGAGGGCTGCCTCATGCTGCCTCCGGGGTTGCTGCCTCAGGGGTATCCTGAGGGCTTTGCGGGGCGGTTTGGTAGACCACTGCCGGGGTCAGGTTGCCGAGCGTCTCGTGGGGCCGCCAGTCGTTGTAGCGACCGATCCATTTCGCGAGACCCAAGCGCAGGGCCGGTAGCGTGGAATGTTCGAACAGATAGATCTCCTCGTATTTCACGCTTCTCCAAAGCCGCTCGATGAAGACGTTGTCCATCCAGCGCCCCCGGCCGTCCATGCTGATCTTCACGCCGAGATCCGACAGCCGGCCGGTCCATTCGGCGGAAGTGAACTGGCAGCCTTGGTCCGTGTTGAAGATCTCAGGGACCTGTCCGGTGGTGGCCAGCGCGTTTTCCAAAGCCTCCAGACAGAGGCCGGTTTCCATGGTGTTGGAAACGGCCCAGCCCAGCACCTTGCGTGAATACCAGTCCATCACCGCGCACAGGTAGGCGTGGCCGCCGGGCATCGGCACGTAGGTGATGTCGGCGCACCAGACGTGGTCGGGCCTTGCGATAGGCAGATTCCGCAGCAGGTAGGGATATTTCCGGTGGCCATGGTCCGGGATGCTGGTGCGCGGCTTGCACCAGATCGCTTCGTGGCCGATTTCCCGGCGCAATCGTTGCAAGCGTTTGCGGTTGATCGTCACTCCGTGATCGCGATTGAGGACCGTCACCAGTCGGCGGCTTCCAAGGCAGGGATCGATCATGTAGATCTCGTCCAACAAGCGTTTGATGCGGATGTCTTCCGGGTCTTCGGGCACCGCTTGGTAGCCAACCGTGGAACGGGCGACGCCGAGGAGTTCACATTGTCTTCTCATGCTCAGTTTGGGATGATTTTTTTCGACCAACTCGGCACGCTCCCTCACAGACCGAGTTGTTTCGACTTTTTGCGCAGGAAGTCCACCTCGACAGTCAACTGCCCGATCTTGGCGTGGAGTTCGTCGCGCTGGCGCTCGAAGTCCTCCCTGCCCGCCTTCTCCCGGCCCGGGCCGAAGATCCCAGTGGCACCTTCCGTCATGGCCTTCTTCCAGTCGGATACCTGTACCGGATGGATGTCGAAATCCTTGGCAATCTGCTGGATGGTTCTGATACCCTTGAGCGCTTCGAGCGCCACGCGGGCTTTGAATTCGGGTTCGTGTCTTCTTCGTTTTGCTTTCATTTTGTGTGGTTCAGGTTCGGTTGAATCCCCGAACCCGGCCACCACAATCATCGCTTAGCACCTGGCCCGATTTTCGGGGTCCACCTCACACCAGCATCCGCGACAC
>VHCM01000073.1 GCA_016871685.1 Verrucomicrobiota bacterium | reverse complement strand
CAACTCGCCGAGATCGGCGTGATCCTGCTGATGTTCGGAGTCGGTCTGCATTTCAATCTCAAGGATCTCGCCGCCGTCAAGAACATCGCCGTGCCCGGCGCGATCGGCCAGAGCCTCGCCGCGACGCTGTTGTCGATGGGCGTCTTCGCCATGTTCGGCATGCCGCTCAAGTCGGGCGCGGTGCTCGGCATGGCCATGGCGGTCGCCAGCACGGTGGTCCTCATGCGGGTACTGATGGATGCCAACGTGCTCCGCTCCCGACAAGGCCATGTGGCAGTCGGCTGGCTGATCGTCGAGGACGTCTTCACGGTGGTGCTGCTCGTTCTCATCCCGATTCTCGGCAGCCAACCGGCGGATGGCGCGGGCGCAGGCCCGGATGTCATCAGCGCATTGGGAACGGCAATGTTCAAGTTGGTGGTCCTCGTGGCCATCGTGCTGTGGGCGGGTTCGCGCGTGATTCCGCGGGTGCTTGTCCGGGTGGCGCGCCTCCGCTCGAGGGAGTTGTTCACACTCACCGTCCTGGTCTTTTCCATCGCGGTGGCCGCGGCCTCCTACTTTTTCTTCGGCGCCTCGATGGCGCTCGGCGCGTTTCTCGCCGGCATGGTGGTCGCCCAATCACCGGTGAGCCATCAGGCCGCGGCCGACGCCCTGCCGATGCGCGACACCTTCGCGGTGCTCTTCTTCGTCTCGGTCGGCATGCTGTTCGATCCGGCAATCCTTGTCGAACAGCCGCTGATGGTGGCCGCGGCGCTGGGCATCATCCTGATCGTCAAGCCGCTGGCGGCGCTCATCATCGTCGCCTTGATAGGGCAGTCGTCGCGCACCGGGCTGACGGTAGCGATCGGCCTGGCGCAGATCGGCGAGTTCTCGTTCATCTTGTCCGAGTTGGCACGCCGACACGACCTGATCCCGGACGCCGCACACAGCGTACTTGTGGCGGCGGCAATCCTCTCGATCACGCTCAACCCGATGTTGTTCCGCTCGCTGCCCGCCATCGAGGGCTCGATCCGGCGGCATCCATGGCTATGGCGTCTGCTCAATGCCCGGAGCGAACGGCGGATCGCGGCGAAAAGCGGCACACCGCATCGTGATGGACCGGCCTTTCCTGATGGGCGCGCCGACGGTCACGTGATCGTCGTCGGATACGGTCCGGTCGGGCGTTCGGTGGTCAACGTGCTGCGCAACTCCGGCATCGAGGTGGTGATCATCGATTTGAATATGGACACGGTGCGCGAACTTCGTGACGATGGGCGGCTGGCGATCTTTGGAGACGCCTCAAATCCCGCGATTCTCGAAGAAGCCAGAGCCGCGCGCGCCACTCACCTGGTGGTGACGATCCCCGACGATGCCGAGCGTGCGGCGGTGGTCGCGGCGGGCCGCAGTCAGGGCTCCCATCTGCGCATCCTGGTGCGCGCCCGCTACCTGAGGGAGCGCGAGAGCCTCGAGCGCGGTGGTGCCAGCGCGGCGGTGTTCGAGGAATCCGAGGCCGCGGTTGCGCTCGCACGCATGGTCCTTGCGGATACCGGTGTGAGGGACGGATCCGTCGATGGCCAACTGCGGGACATCCGCATGCAGTTGCTGATGGAAAACGTATCGAACATCCGCTCGCAGCGCGTGGTCTCGGTGATGATTCCATGGGACAGAGTGCATACCGTGTCGACAACCGACAGCTATCAGAAGGTGCTCGGCACGATCGCCGACCGTCGGTTTTCCCGTTGGCCGGTGCTGGCCCCGGACATGGCCCGGCCCTACGGCTACCTGCTTGCCAAGGATCTTCTTTCCTTCGACGGCGGAGACAGCTGGCAGAAGCTGGTGCGCGAGGCGCGATCGGTTCCCCCCGACGCCACAATCGACGCAACCCTGCAGCGCATGCAGGACGAGGCGACGACTCTGTGCTTTGTGGAGTCGGACGGAAAGGTGCAAGGCCTGCTTACCATGGAAGACATTCTCGAGCAGGTCGTCGGATCGTTGAATGGCGAATCAGCGGATCAGCCGCCCCCGACGCTTGGCGATGCGTTGCGGCGCGGCGCCGTGGTTGCCAGTCTTGCCGAACCAGCGGATCGCGAGGCGGTACTCGCCGAAATGGCGGCGTCGATCCCGCCAAAGCACCTCCCGGCCGGAATGGATGCGGCGACGATCGTCCGACTGGCGCTGGCGCGCGAGGAGGAAGTCACCACCGACCTCGGCAACGGCATCGCCATTCCGCACGCGCGGATTCCATCGCTGGCGAGATCCATCGTGGTGATCGGCCGCTCGGCCGAAGGCGTGCCGTATTCGCCCGGCGGACGACCGGTGCAGCTCTTCTTTCTGACGATTACTCCCGCGGGCCGGCCGACCGAACAGTTGACTCTGCTCGGCCAGATTGCGCGCCTGGCGGCGGACGAAGCAACGAGACAAGCGCTGCTCGCCACCGATCATCCGGTCGAGATCGCAACCTTGGTCGGCGAATTCCAAAGCCGCGCATGAACACGTCACCGCATCCGACGGAACATCAGCATTCGTCTTCGTGTCGGGCCGCCGGATGGATGGCTCACTGACCCACCCAGGTTTTCACAAAGATCGGGATGATGATGATCGCGACGATGTTCACCACCTTGATCATCGGGTTCACCGCCGGACCGGCCGTGTCCTTGTAGGGATCGCCGACCGTGTCGCCGGTGATGCTGGCCTCATGAGCGGCCGAGTGCTTGCCGCCGTGGTTGCCCAGTTCGATGAACTTCTTGGCATTGTCCCAAGCACCGCCGCTCGAGGTCATCGCAATGCCCATGAACAGACCGGTGACGATGCTGCCGACGAGCACGCCACCCAGCACTTTCGGTCCGAAAAACGGGATGGCCGCGACCGCCACCACCATCACCACCGGCAGCAGCGCGGGCAGGATCATTTCGCGCAACGCCGCCTTGGTGACGATGTCGACGCAGGTGCCGTACTCCGGCTTGTCCCTGCCTTCGAGGATCCCCGGCTTGGCGGCGATCTGGCGGCGCACCTCGTTGACCACTGCGCCCGCGGCCTTGCCGACGGCGTCCATGCTGTAGGCGGAAAAAACGAACGGCAGGCATCCGCCGATGAAGAGTCCGATGATGACGTTGGGGTCCTGCAGGTCGAAGCTGAGGTTGAAAGTCGCTCCGAGTCGCTGATAGGCCACCTTGAGTTCCTCGACGTAGCTGCCGAACAACACCAAGGCGGCAAGGCCGGCCGAGGCAATGGCGTATCCCTTGGTCACCGCCTTCATCGTGTTGCCGACCGCATCGAGATCGTCGGTGATCTCGCGGACTTGCTGGTCCAGGCCGGACATCACCGCAATGCCGCCGGCGTTGTCGGTGATCGGACCGAAGGCATCGAGGGCGATCACGATGCCGGACATGGATAGCATCGCCATGACCGCGATGGAGATGCCGTAGAGTCCGCCGAAGTGGTAGGACAGGAGGATCGCGATGCCGATGAAGGCGACGGGCAGCGCGGTCGCATGCAGCCCGGTCGCCAGACCTGAAATGATGTTGGTGGCATGACCCGTCTCCGACGCCTTGGCAATGCGGCGCACCGGGGCGTGATCGGTCGATGTGTAATAGTTGGTGATGAGCAAGACCACGTAGGTCATCAGCAATCCGATCAGCGATGCGTAAAACAGTCTGTCCGCGCTGCACAGACCCTTGCCCGCGATCTCAATCCCGTCGGGAAACAAGCGGTGGGTGAGTGGCCAGAAGGCGGCGGCGGAAACCAGCGTGCTCACCAGCACGCCACCCTGCAGCGCCTTGGAGGCCCCCATGCCGCAAACGGCCACAAAGAGAATGCCAAGCAGCGCGCTGACGATCGACACACCGCCGAGCAGGAAGGGATAGGCGATCGCCGCCTCGGTCGCCGTACCGCTGGTCGTTAGCGAACCAATGAGCACCGCGCCGATCAGCGAGACGGCATAGGTTTCAAACACATCCGCCGCCATCCCGGCGCAGTCGCCGACGTTGTCGCCCACGTTGTCGGCGATGGTCGCCGGATTACGCGGGTCGTCCTCCTCGAGCTTGCTTTCGATCTTGCCGACCAGATCCGCGCCGACGTCGGCCGCCTTGGTGTAGATGCCGCCGCCGAGGCGGGCGAACACGGAGATCAGCGAGCTGCCCAGCGCCGTGCCCACCAGCGCATCGAGCGCCATCCGCGTGGACTCCGGCGAATCACCGCCGAAACGTCGGACGAGCACGAAGATCAACGCCACGGAGAGCAGCGCCAGACCGACGACGAGCAGGCCGGTCACCGCCCCGCCGCCGAACGCCGCGTGCAAGGCCGCGACCGGCGAACGCGTGGCCGCTTGGGTGGTACGGACGTTCGCCCGGACCGCGATCATCATGCCGATGTAACCCGCAGCCAGCGAGCACGCGGCACCGGTCATGAAGCCCGCCGCGGATTCGACACCCCGGCCCCACCAGATGAGCACGAAAATCAGCACCGCGATCGCGCCGATGCTGAACAACTGACGATTGAGGTAAGCCTTGGCTCCCAACTGGATGGCTTCGGCGATTTCCCGCATCCGCTCGTTTCCGGCAGGCTGACGCAGAATCCAAGCGATCAACCCGAAAGCGCACAGCAGGCCGACGATGGCACAGATGATCGAAATCGAGATGCCGTTGCTGAGAAGGAATGTCGGATTCATGAATGCAATCGGAATGGGTGACGTCGGGGAAAGGGACGGAGCCTATCGGGAGGCAATCGCGACGCAAGGGGGAAATCCCTGTGGAAACGGGATTTCTAAAGGTAGCCATCAAATCATCATTTCATTCATGCCCGCGGATGAAACCGGCGGTGAACGGATTTGAGTCGTTTGCGATCGACATGGGTGTAGATCTGCGTCGTCGCGATATCGGCGTGTCCGAGTAGTTCCTGGATGACGCGCAGGTCGGCACCGCCCTCGAGCAGGTGCGTGGCGAATGAATGGCGCAGCAGGTGCGGATGCACGTGGGTCTGGATGCCGGCCTGCCTGGCGCGGATGCCGACGATCTGGCGGACGCGGTCGGGAGACAGTGGTCCGCCGCGCACGCTGAGAAACACATGAGACGAGGTGCGCGGGCGGACCAGTCCCGGCCGCTCGTGTTGGAGATAATCGGCGAGCGCCATGCGCGCCCTTCCGCCCACCCGCACCAGCCGCGTCTTTGATCCTTTGCCCGTCACGCGGAGAAAGCCTTCCTCGAGATCGAGCGCCTCCAGCCGCAGACCGCACAATTCCGCAAGCCTCAATCCGGACGCGTAGAACAGCTCGAGCATCGCCAAATCGCGCCTACCGAGCAGTTTCGCCGGATCGATCGACTGCAGCAGCCGCGCGATTTCCTCGCTGTGCAGCGTGTCTGGCAGGGTTTGATCGGGTCTTGGCGCGAGCAAGGGCTCCGCCGGATCCATCGGCAGCACACCTTCCACCGCGAGCCAGCGGAAGAAGATCTTGAGGTGCACGGTGGCGATGCGCAAGGACGAGGCGATCGAACCCGCGCGCTTGCGCCCGGTGAGGAATGCCGACAGCTCATCGGTGCCGACATCGGTGAGCGGCAATCCCGCGCTCTTCAGCCACGCCGCCAGTTGGTCGAGCGTCTGCCTCACCGAATGCTGGTAGGCATCGGACAGGCCGCGCTCGACGGCGAGATACCGAAGGAAGGCATCGATCTCGGTTTCCATCTGAATCCGAGGATGTCCAAGGCCATCTCTGAGTCAAACCCGTAGCCCTGCCTTGCCTCTTCAAGCCGAGGGCCTATCCTGCTGCCCCGACCCGATGTCGCCCTTTCTCAGGAAGATCCTCGGCATGAACTGGCCGCTGGTGCTGCTCACCTACGGGCTGTTGGTGTTCGGTGTGCTCATGATCGAGAGCGCCGCGCGCCATCTCGCGGTACCGGAGGACATCGCCGAATCCTTCGGCGGCGCCGGTCCTTACTACGCCTGGATGCAGAAACGATGGATCCTCGTCGGCAGTGTCGTTTATTTCGCCGTGGCGCTGGTCGATTACCGCTGGATCCGCTGGCTGGCCGTGCCGTTCTATCTGGGCAGCCTCGCGCTGATGGTGCTGGCGATGCAGCAGGGCGATTCGGTGCACCGCCTGAACCTCTTCGGCCTGAGCTTTCAGCCGGCCCAGCTCGGCACGGCGTCGGGCATCCTGATGATTGCCTGGTTGATCCAGGATCTGCCGAAGCTCCACCCATGGCTCGCCGCACCACTGGTCCGCGTCGGCATTATCGGTGTGGTGTCCGCCGTCCCGTTTCTCATGGTGATGAAAATGGGCGACATGGGGTCGGCCCTCGTCTGGTTGCCGGTGGCGGTCGTCGCACTTGTCATGGCCGGCACGCCGGTGTTGCAACTCTCCTTCATGGCGCTGGTCGCGGCGGGCCTGCTGCCGCTGCTGCACTTCATCGCCCTGCCGATGGTCTCCGAGCGCGGACCGCAGCGCATCGACACCTGGTTGCGAATGGCGCGCGGCATGGAGGTGGATATCAGCAACGAGGGATACGCCGCGCACCACGTGTCGATGGCCGTCGGCAAGGCCGGCTGGAAAGGCGTGGGATGGAACGCCGGCAGCGCGCAGGGCTCGCTGCACTCCAAGGCATTCATCCCCAAGGACACCGCGCACAACGATTACATCTTCGCAGTGATCGCCGAGGAACTCGGATTCCGCGGCAGCCTGCTGCTCATCACCGCGTTCACCGCGCTGTTCGTCCTCGGACTGCACGCCGCCTTCCACAGCCGGGACCTTGCTGGACGACTGATCGCGTCGATGGTCGTCGCCCTGTTTTTCGCGCACGTTTTTGAAAGCATCGGCATGTGCGTGCTGCTCACGCCGATCACCGGCATTCCGATGCCGCTGGTGAGCTACTCCGGCACCTTCGTCGTCGTCTGCTTGTTCATGCTCGGCCTGATGCAGAGCGTCTGGATCCACCGCCACGACATCCCCGAGCCGCCCCGCAGGACCAGCGCGACGGACTGAACCGTCCGGTTCTCCTTCCCTGACTCGTCGCTTTGGTGCCGATCAGCGGCCCCAGCGCTCGAGCAGTGTGGCGGCCATGACGCCCGGTGTTTCAGCCACCGCGATGCCGCATTCGGCGAGGATTTTCTTCTTCGCCTGTGCGGTATCTTCCGCGCCGCCGACGATCGCGCCGGCATGACCCATGCGGCGTCCCGGAGGCGCGGTGGCACCGGCGATGAATCCGGCAATCGGTTTGGTGCAGTGTTCCTTGGCCCAGCGCGCGGCCTCGACTTCCGCCGTGCCGCCGATTTCCCCGATCATGATGATGGCCTCGGTTTCCGGATCCTCTTGGAACAACCGGAGCACATCGAGGTGGGATGTGCCGTTGATCGGGTCGCCGCCAATCCCGACGCAGGTGCTCTGGCCGTACCCGAGCTGGGTGAGTTGCCAGACCGCCTCGTAGGTGAGCGTGCCCGAACGTGAGACGACGCCGACGTTGCCGCGCTTGTGGATGTATCCCGGAGCAATGCCGATGCGGCAACCGCCGTGGCTTTTCTCTCCGCGGCCGGGCGTGACCAGTCCCGGGCAATTCGGTCCGACAAGCCGCGATTTCGAACCGGCGAGCATCGATTTGACGCGCATCATGTCCATCACCGGAATCCCCTCGGTGATGCAGACGATGATCTCCACACCCGCGTCGGCCGCCTCAAGGATGGCATCAGCCGCGAACGCCGGTGGCACGAAGATCGCGGAAGCGGTCGCGCCGGTCTCGCGCACCGCGTCATGGGTGGTGTCGAAGATCGGCACCTTGCCTTCGAACAACTGACCTCCCTTGCCGGGAGTCACGCCTGCGACGAGGTGTGTGCCGTAGTCGAGCGAAAGCTTCGCGTGGCGCGCGCCGAACGCGCCGGTGATGCCTTGGACGAGGACTTTTGTGGATTCGTTGATGAGGATAGCCATGATCTGGAGTTTGAAATTTGGGGTCAGAAATCAAGACGTTGGAGAATGCCCTGCGGGACCTGTGGCTGGAGTCCGGGATGGGCTTCAACGAGACGGGCGATGTCGGTGAGATCTTTTTGTCGCTTGCTGGCTCGGCGGGAGGAGTCCCCATAGGCGGCGATCTTCCTTTTCAGCGTGTCCTCGAGATTTGCGACACGCATGAGAATGCCGTGCACGTCGGCGGGAACCGCGCGGGACGGAAATTCTCGGTAGAACTCGTCGGTGCTGATTTGAATGGATACCTTCGATCTACCCTTGAGATTCACCGACCAATCAAATCGCTCCTCGGTGAAACCCGCGTCCCGCAGAGCGGCGACGGCGTCCTCAACGCGTTCGGCCGCGATCACGAGATCGACATCCGCTGTGGCCATGGGTTCACGCGCCCAATGATTCACGGCGAGACCGCCGATCATGCACCAGGGAATTTCGTGCTGCTCCAACGCTTGCACGATGACGGAGACATCGGAGCCTCCGCCAGCGGTCTGCCAGTTGTAAAATTGCCTGAGGGTCATCAATCCGGTCATTCAGGTTCGATCGGCCCCGATCAGGCCACCGCGGCAACGATCTTGCGGGCACCGTCGTCCATGCCGTCGGCAGCGACGATGTTGAGGCCGGAGGCGGCGAGCGTGGCTTTCCCTGCCGCGACGTTGTTGCCTTCGAGGCGGACCACCAACGGCAGCGACAAGCCGGTTTCGCGCGCGGCGGCGACAACGCCTTCGGCGACGACGTTGCAGTCCATGATGCCGCCGAAGATGTTGATGAAGATCCCCTTCACATTGGGGTCGCCGAGGATGATCTTGAACGCGGCGGACACCTGGTCCTTCGAGGCTCCTCCGCCGACATCGAGGAAGTTCGCCGGATCTCCGCCGTGGTGCTTGATGATGTCCATCGTCGCCATCGCCAGGCCCGCGCCGTTGACGAGGCAGGCGATGTTGCCGTCGAGCCCGATGTAGTTGAGATCATACTCGGCCGCGGCCACCTCGCGCGGGTCTTCTTCATCACGATCGCGCATCGCCGAGATTTCCGGATGACGGTACAGCGCGTTGTCGTCGAAATTGAATTTGGCATCCAGGGCGTACACGTGGTCGTCGTCGGTGACGACCAGCGGGTTCACCTCGACCATCGAGCAATCGCACTCGATGAACAGCCGGTACAGCGCGTGCAGCAGGCGGCCGAACTGGCGGGCGTGGCTGTCGAGACCGAGGTTGTGGCTGAGTTTGCGAGTTTGATACGGCTGCAGTCCGGCGAGCGGATGCACCGGCTCGCGGAGGATTTCTTCCGGCGAGCGTTCGGCCACTTCCTCGATGTCCATGCCGCCCTCGGTGGAGGCGATGATCATCGGCGCCCCCGAGGCACGGTCCATCAGGATCGCCAGATAGAGTTCGCGCGAGATGTTTACCGACTCCGCAATCATCACCTTGCGCACCAACTTGCCGGCCTCGCCGGTCTGCTTGGTGACGAGGATTTCGCCGATCATCTTTTCCGCGACATTGCGTGCCTCGTCGGCGGATGCCACGAGGTGCACGCCGCCCTGGAATCCATTCTTGAACGTCCCCTTGCCGCGTCCGCCGGCGTGCACCTGCGCCTTGACGACGAGGTGCCCGACATCGAGCCACTTGGCGGCCTCGTGGGCTTCCTTGGCATTGGCGGCGGCCCGTCCCTTGGGGCTCGGCACGCCGAATCGTTCGAACAACTCCTTGGCTTGGTATTCGTGGATGTTCATGTCGCAACAGGGCCGCACAGGGCCGGAATGGCGGGAACCCTAGGAGGCCGCCCGACCCGGGGTCAAGGCGCGCTCCTGAAAAAATCCGCAGCACCGGCTCAGCCACGTCCGGTCTCGCGAACCAAGCCGAGCAACGCCGCGTTGAACGCATCCGCCGCCGTGAGCTCCTCCAGCGACAAGTGCATGCGGTATCGCCAGTAGTAAGGCGTGATCGCCGGGATGTTGATGCGCTCGGCATCGACATCAGGATGCCGCAGGGATTCGTCCATGGCGAGCAGGTCCTGGATCGGGATGACCGCCCACATCGCCGGTGACGCGAAGTGTTGCCGGAGAATGCGCTGTGCGAGATCTCCGGAGAGGTCCACGGGCGGGAACGCCACGCCGAGCGCCTGCCAGGCGAAATCTCCGGTCGCGTGGGGATCCTCCCGCCACCAGCCGCGCAGGGTCGGCATGTCATGAGTCGATGGACTCACCACGCTCAGATACGGCGCGTCGGCCGGGTCGGCGAAACGGAGCTTCGACGACTTGGGCATGCGCTGGATTTCAAGCGACAGGATCCCCAGATCCCGCATCACCCCCGGCACGCAGTCGGGCACCATCCCGAGATCCTCGCCACAGAGCAGCATCGGGCTGGCGGCCCGCATCGCCGGAAGCTTTTCGTATCCGCGCGCGCGCCAGAACCCGTCCTGACGCCGGTAGAAATAGTCGGTGTAAAGGTCGTCGAGCCGACGCTTCACCTCATCCGGGAGTTCCTGATACGACTTGGTGGCGTGCATGGAGCATCGCGGATGGAA
>VHCM01000072.1 GCA_016871685.1 Verrucomicrobiota bacterium | reverse complement strand
GGGCGATACGATTTACAACCCGCGCACGCGCCGCACCGAGCGCGTCGGTCGGCTCATCCAGATCCAGGCCAACGAGCACCGCGACATCGACGCGTGCTACTCCGGCGACATCGCCGCCATGGTCGGCCTCAAAAACGTCACCACCGGCGACACGCTTGCCGCGGAAAAACACGACGTCGTCCTTGAGCCGCCGACTTTCCCCGAGCCGGTGATTTCGATGGCCGTCGAGCCCAAGACCAAGGCCGACCAGGAGAAGCTCGGCAATGCGCTCGGCCGGCTTTCCGAGGAGGATCCGACCTTCACCGTCAAGACCGACGAGGAAACCGGGCAGACGATCATTTCCGGAATGGGCGAGCTGCACTTGGAGATCATCGTCGATCGCCTGCGCCGCGAATTCAAGGTGGAGGCCAATACCGGCGCACCGCAGATCGCCTATCGCGAGACGATCACCGCTGCGGCCGGTGGCGAGGGCAAACTCGTCAAGCAATCGGGCGGACGCGGCCAGTACGGTCACGTCATCCTCGCGATGCGGCCCAACGAAAAAGGCAAGGGCCTCACCATCGAGAACAAGGTGGTCGGCGGCACCATTCCCAAGGAATACATCAATGCCGTGATCAAGGGCGTGAACGAGGCGATGACCAACGGCATCGTCGCCGGCTACCCGGTGATCGACGTGCATGTCGAGATCCTCGACGGTTCGTATCACGAGGTGGATTCCAATGAGAACGCGTTCACCATGGCCGCGATCTTCGCGATGAAGGACGGCTTCCGGAAGGCCAAGTCGATCCTGCTCGAGCCGATCATGGCTGTCGAGGTGTCCACCCCCGACGATTATCAGGGCGACGTGATGGGCGACCTCAATCGCCGACGCGGCCATATCCAGAACATGGAGTCCAAGGGCAGGCTCGCGATTGTCCGCGCCAATGTCCCGCTCAAGGAGATGTTCGGTTACTCCACCGCCGTGCGCACCCTTTCCTCGGGCCGCGCCTCCTACGCCATGACTCCCTCCCATTTCGAACAAGTCCCCGGCAACATCGTCGAGGAAATCGTCAGCGACCACGCGGGCTGATCCGCCTTTTCCCTCACCCAACGCCAACCGACCGCTCCGCCATGGAACAACAGAAAATCCGCATCCGACTGCGCGCCTTCGACCACCGTGCCATCGACCGCTCCGCCCTCGAGATCGTCGAGACCGCCAAGCGCACCGGTGCCCGTGTCGCCGGCCCCGTGCCGCTGCCCACCCGCATCGAGAAGTTCAGCGTCAACCGCTCGGTCCACGTCAACAAGAAGTCCGCCGAGCAGTTCGAGATCCGCACGCACAAGCGCCTCCTCGACATCGTCGATCCGACCGCGCGCACCGTCGACGAACTCAAGAAGCTCAACCTCCCCGCGGGCGTGGACATCACCATCCGCATCTGACCGCCCGTCCGCCTGTTTTTCCATCCAACGAACCCTTCACCCGTTTACACCCATGTCCCTCGGTCTCCTCGGCAAGAAACTCGGCATGACGCGCATCTTCGATGCGGCTGCCGGCATCATGGTGCCTGTCACTGTCATCGACGTCAGCGGCAACACGATCCTGCAGGTCAAAACCGCCGACAAAGAAGGGTATGCGGCCCTGCAGGTCGGCTTCGACGACCAAAAAGAGTTCCGCGTTTCCAAGCCCGCGCTGGGGCATTTCAAAAAGACCGCCTCGACGCCCAAGCGGTTCATTCGCGAATTCCGCACTGAAGCCGCACCCGAATCACACCCCGGTCTCGAAACCTTCAGCGCCGGCCAATGGGTCGACGTGATTGGGGAGAGCAAGGGCAAGGGCTTCCAAGGTGCGGTGCGTCGGCACGGTTTCGGTGGCTTGCGCATGACCCACGGCTCGATGATGCACCGCCGGACCGGCGCGATCGGCTGCCGCTCGACTCCCGGACGCGTCTGGAAAAACCAGAAGATGCCCGGTCACATGGGCACCACCCGCACCACCGTGCAGAACCTCAAGGTTGTCGCCGTCCGCCCCGAAGACGGTGTGATCCTCGTTTCCGGCGCCGTGCCGGGAGCCAAAGGCGGCTACCTCACGATCCGCCCCGCCAAGAAGAAGTCCGCATGATCCCGCGGCTGCTCCATTGAACCCCTCCACGATCCCACGCCATGTCCGCCACGCTCCTCACCGTTGAAGCCGCCCAGGCCGCCAATCTGGTGCTCGTCGGCCCCGAGAAGGGACGCCAGGCCGTCCACGACCTCGTCACGGCCTACCGCGCCAACCGCCGCACCGGCTCCGCCAACACCAAGACCCGCGGCGAAGTCTCCGGCAACAACAAGAAGATCTACCGCCAGAAAGGCACCGGCAACGCCCGCCACGGCGACAAACGCGCGCCGATCTTCGTCGGCGGTGGCGTCGTGTTCGGTCCGCGCCCGCGCGACTATTCGAAGAAGGTCACCCGCTCGGTGCGCAAACTCGCGCTGCGCCGCGTGCTCGGCGACCTCGTGCGCGCCGGCAAGATCAGCACCGTCGCGTCCTTCAGTGTGCCCGACGGTAAGACGAAGTCGTTCGTCGCCACGGTTCATGCTGCCGCCTCTCCGGGCAAGATCCTCATCGTTTCCAACGGCTTCGACGACCAGACCTACCTCGCCGCGCGCAATGTCGCCTGGGCGCAGTTGGTCACTGCCGCCGATGTCAACGTCGAGCAACTGCTCCTCGCGCACTCCGTCATCCTCGTGGGCGACGCGCTTCAAACCATTGCGCAGCGCAGCGCCTGAACCCGCGAACCTCCACCGAGCCCATGAAACACATCCACAAGGTCATCAAGCAGGTCCGTCTCAGCGAGAAGGCCTCGCTGCTCCAGGAGACCAACAACGAGGTCACGCTCGAGGTCGACCGCAAGGCGAACAAGATCGAGATCAAGCAAGCCGTCGAACAACTCCTCGGCAAGAAGGTCGTCGGCGTGCGCACCGCGAACTACGACGGCAAGGTCCGTCGCAAACGCCGCGGTGACCAGGGCCGCACCGCCTCCTGGAAGAAAGCCGTCGTCCGCCTCAAGGAGGGCGAGTCGCTCGATCTTGTCTGAAAACCCCTTTCCCGCAGCCTTCCGCGCCACCCCCAACGTTCCGAGAGCCATGCCACTCAAGAACTTCAAGCCCATCACCCCGTCCGCACGCTACAAGAGCCTTCCGTCATTCGAGGAAATCACCAAGAAGACGCCGGAGAAGAGCCTGCTCGTGCCCCTCAAGCGCAGCGGCGGCCGCAACAACACCGGCCGCATCACCTGCCGCCACATCGGCGGCGGACACAAGCGCCACTACCGGCTCATCGACTTCAAGCGCAACCGACATGGCATCCCCGCCAAGGTGGTCGGCATCGAGTATGATCCGAACCGCACCTGCCGCATTGCGCTGATCCAGTACGAGGACGGCGTGAAGTCGTACATCCTCGCGCCGCTCGGCCTCGGCGTGGGCGACACCGTGGTGTCCGGACAGGACGTCGCACCCAAGACCGGCAATGCGATGCCGCTCAGCGCCGTACCGCTCGGTACTTCGATCCACAACATCGAACTCGTCCCCGGCAACGGCGGCAAGGTGGCCCGTGCCGCCGGCCAGTTGGCCGTGCTCTCGAACCGCGATGGCGGCTGGGCACTCGTCAAAATGCCATCCGGCGAAATCCGCCGCTTCAATGATCGTTGCTTCTGCACGATCGGCCAGGTCGGCAACCGCGACCACATGAATGAAACGTCGGGCAAAGCCGGCCGCACCCGCTGGCAGGGCGTGCGCCCGACCGTCCGCGGCATGACGATGAACCCGGTCGACCACCCGAACGGCGGTGGCGAAGGACGCTCGAAGTCGGGCGGCGGACGCCAGCACCTGCTCAGCCCATGGGGCCACGCGAAGGGCCAGAAGACCCGTCAGCCGAAGAAGACCACCAGCGTCTTCATCGTCGAATCCCGCCACAAGAAGAAGGCCTGATCCGTTTCCTCCGAACTCAACCCCCGCTCACGTCTCCCATGCCACGTTCCCTCAAGAAAGGTCCGTTCGTCGACCAGAAGCTCCTCGCCAAGATCGATGCGGTAGCCGATGCCGGATCGGACCGCAAGCCGATCAAGACCTGGAGCCGCCGGTCGATGATCACGCCGGACTTCGTCGGTCACAACTTCGCCGTGCACAACGGCAAGACGTTCGTGCCCGTGTACGTCACCGAGAACATGGTCGGCCACAAGCTCGGTGAATTCGCACCCACCCGCATTTTCCGCCAGCACGGCGGCATCGGCAAGAAGTAAGCCCAAGTCCGCCCCCGCTCCGCCATGCGCATCCGCCACCATCGCCGCTTCGCCGCCGCCCTCGCCGGGCTGCTCGCCGCGGTGTGCCCGTGCGCCGCGCAGCAGGGCAGGGGGGATGCCGCGTTGCAACAGGCGCTCGCCGCCAGCGAGCAACGCAACCAGTCGTTGCAACGCGCCCTCGCCGAAGCCAACCGCGCCGAGCAGGAGGCGTCGCGCCAACTCGCCCAAGTGCGCGAACGGCTCGAAGCACTCGGCAGGAACCTGCTCGACGGTGGCGACGACCGTCTCGTCCAAGCCGCGGCCGATCTCCGCATCGCCCACGAACGCGGCACCAAGATCGAGGACGCGTCGATGTCCCTCGTCACAGCCGTGCAGGAATACATCCGCAGCGCCGTGTCGTCGGATCCCGAGGCCCGCCTGCGCGTCGAGACCGCGATGCGCGAGCTTGACGCCGCGCTCGGCCTGCGCGAAAAGCCGCGCCCCGATGTGCGCGCCGGCACGCTGCAGCAGGCCCGGATCGTGAGCATCGACCAGGAAAGCGGCATGCTGGTTCTCAACATCGGTGAAAGCCAGGGAGCCCGCACCGGCATGACCTTCCGTCTCGCCCACGGCCAACAAGCCTACGGCAAAGCGATCCTCGCCGATGTCCGCAAGAATGTCGGTGGACTCTTCGTCGAGTCGCTCGACAACCCCGCCGACACTCCGCGCGTCGGCGACCTCGCCATGCTCGAAACGCAAGCCTTCGAATAACGCATCACCCGCCAACCCGCCGAATCATGGAAGTCAGAAGCACCAGCAAATACGTCCGCATCTCGCCCAAGAAGGCGCGCGACGTCGCCCGCGAAATCCAAGGCCTGCCGGTGTCGAGCGCGCTCGACATCCTCAACTTCACGCCCAAGAAGGCCGCGCGCCTCATCGGCAAGACGCTCAAGACCGCCATCGCCGACGCCGACAACAACTTCGGCCTCGACACCGGCACGCTCGTCATCAAGGAGGCCGTCATTGGTGCCGCGCCCACGCTCAGCCGCTACAAGCCGCGCGCCAAAGGTGCCGCAGGCCCGATCATCCGCCGCAGCAGTCACATCTCGGTGACCCTCGTCGGTGCGCCGCCCGAGAAGAAGAGCCGCAAAGCCGCCGCAGAGGCCGCTCCCGCCGAAACTCCTTCGGCCGGAGAAGACAAGTCCTGAACCGTCAACACCCCACAACACTGCCAACAACATGGGTCAGAAAGTAAATCCGATCGGGTTCCGCCTCGCGGTCAGCAAGGACTGGCGCTCCAAATGGTACGCCAGCGGCAAGGACTACACCGACAAGCTTCACGAGGACCTCGCGATCCGCAATTACCTGCGCAAGAAACTCGTCAACTCGGGCCTCGCCCGCGTGGTCATCGAGCGCGCCTGGAACAGCGTGCGCGTCACCCTCCATTCCTCGCGCCCGGGACTCATCATCGGCCGCCAAGGCAAGGAAATCGAGGTCATGACCCAGGAGATCGGCAATCTATGCAAAGGATCGCAGGTCAAGATCGACATCGTTGAGATCCGCAAGCCGGAACTCGACGCCCAGCTCGTCGCCGAGCAGATCGCCGTGCAGCTCGAGCGCCGGATCAGCTTCCGTCGCGCGATGAAGCGCGCGCTCCAGACCGCGATGGAATTCGGTGCCGAGGGCATCCGCCTGCGTTGCGCCGGCCGCCTCGGTGGTGCGGACATCGCCCGCGCCGAAGGCTACCGCCAAGGCAAGGTGCCGCTCCAGACGCTGCGCGTGCCGCTCGATTACGGATTCGCCGAAGCCCGCACGGTCTACGGCATCATCGGTGTGAAATGCTGGGTCAACAAAAAGGAGGACGACGGCTCCGGCCCCGGTCGTCCGTCCGGGCCGCGCCCGCCGCGTGGCGACCGCCGACCGCCCCGCGCATGATCGATCCCGTTTCGCCCGAAGACGATTTCCCCACACCCCGAGTAACCCGTTTCACCCCCAAGGAGGACTGAGCCATGGCCCTGATGCCCAAACGAACCAAGTTCCGCAAAAGCCAGCGTGGCAGCCGCGCCGGCAACGCGCAGCGCGGCACCACCGTCGCCTTCGGCGATTATGGACTGCAGACGCTCGACCGCGGATGGATGACCAACCGCCAGATCGAAGCCTGCCGTGTCGCGATCACCCGCTCGCTCAAGCGCAAAGGCAAGGTCTGGATCCGCATCTTCCCGCACAAGTCGATCACGTCGCGTCCGCCTGAAACGCGGATGGGCAAGGGCAAGGGTGCTGTCGAGGCCTGGGTCGCCGTCGTGCGGCCCGGTAACATGCTCTTCGAAGTCGGCGGAGTGACCGAATCCGCCGCCAAGGAAGCGATGCGTCTCGCCTCGTACAAACTCGGCCTCCGCACCCGCCTCGTCACGCGCAATCCGCACGCTTGATCCACCACCCACGCCTCTCACCAGCCATGGCCAAGACCAAAGCCAAAGACATCCGCGAACTCTCGGCGGACGAACTCAACCTGCGCCTGCGCGACCTGCGGCAGGAGTCGCTCAATCTGCGTCTCCAGAAATCCACCGGCCAGCTCGAGAATCCCGCACGCATCCGCCAGGTGCGCCGCGAAACCGCCCAAGTCCTCACCGCCATCCACGGCAAATCCCGCGCCTGATCCGCACAACCCGCGCCCGTCCAACCACCATGAGCGAATCCACTCCCGCCGCCCGAGCCCACGTCCGCAAGACCCGCGTCGGCACCGTCGTCTCCGACAAGATGCAAAAGACCCTGGTCGTCGAGCACGTCGCGCGCGTGCCGCACCCGCAGTTCAATAAAATCGTCAAGCGCTCGAAGAAGTACTACGTGCACGACGAGGAAGGAAAAGCGAAGGTCGGCGACCGCGTCCGCATCGTCGAATCCCGCCCGCTCTCCAAACTCAAGCGCTGGACGCTCGCCGAGGTCCTCGGTCATTGATCGCCCCGCCGCCCCGCGTTTCCGCCACTCTCCCGCAGCCCTCACCCCACCCACGAAGCCATGATCCAAATGGAATCCCTGCTCGCCGTCGCCGACAACACCGGCGCGCGCAGCGCCAAGATGATCGGCGTGCTCGGCAAACGCAGCCGCACCGCCGCCGTCGGCGACATCATCACCGCCCACGTGCGCGATTCGATCCCCACCGCATCCGTCAAGAAGGGCAGCGTCGTGCGCGCCGTGATCGTCCGCACCGCATTCCCGATCCGCCGCGCCGATGGTTCGGTGCTGCGCTTCGATTCGAACGCGATCGTCATCATCGACAAGGACAACAACCCGCGCGGCACCCGCATCTTCGGCCCCGTCGCCCGCGAACTCCGTGAAAAGGCGTTCATGAAAATCGTCTCCCTCGCCCCCGAGGTCCTCTGATCCCCATCACCACCCGCACCGCCTCCACCACCATGAGCCGAATCCGGACCCACGTCAAAAAAGGTGATACCGTCGAGGTCATCACCGGCAACCACAAGGGCAAGCGCGGCACCGTGCTCTCCGTCGACGCCGGCAATGGCCGCGTGATCGTCGAGGGCGTGCGCCCGCTGCGCAAGGCCGTGCGGCCGACCGAGGCCGATCCCAACGGCGGCATCAAGACGATCGACGGCCCGATCCACATCTCCAACGTCAGGAAAACGGGCTGATCCCCCACGGGATCCGCCCGCGCTTAAGCGCACCCCGAACCACCCGCGCTGACCCGCAACACCGATGAAAACACCCGCACTCCAGCAACACTACAAGGAAAAGGTCGTCCCGGCCCTCCGCAGCAAGCTCGGCTACACCAACATCCACCAGGTCCCGAGACTTGAGAAGATCGTCGTGACCTCGTGCATGGGCAAGGCGGCCGACCGCAAGGTCGCCGTCGAGGACGCCGCCAACGAGATCCAGAAGATCACCGGCCAGCGCCCGGCGCTCACCCATTCGCGCAAGGCCGTCGCCAACTTCAAGCTCCGCCAAGGCGAGGTGCTCGGTGCCCGCGTCACGCTGCGCGGCACCCGCATGTGGGAGTTCCTCCAGCGCTTCATCCACATCACCGCGCCCAACATCCGCGACTTCCGGGGCATCCCGTCCAAGTCGTTCGACGGCCGCGGCAACTACGCCTGCGGCATCAACGACCAGTCGATCTTCCCGGAAATCGAAATCGACCAGATCAAGCGCACCATCGGCTTCGACCTGATCTTCGTCACCTCCGCCAACACCGACGCCGAAGGCCGCGCCCTGCTCACCGAGCTGGGTCTGCCCTTCCGCGAATCGAAGAAGACCGAAGGCGAGACCGCCGCCGCCTGATCCACCCGCACCGCAACCTCTCCACGACCCCGACCCCATGGCCGTTCTCACCGATCCCATTTCCGATTTCCTCACGCGCTTCAAGAACGCCGCCCGCGCCGGCAATGAGGAGTTCACCGCCCCGTACTCGCGCATCAAGGCGGATATCGCCCGCATCCTGCAAGAGGAAGGCTACATCTGGAACTACGAGGTCGTCACCGGCGACCACACGCGCATCAAGGTGAAGCCGAAATTCGTCGACGGCCGCGCGGTCCTCACCGACCTCAAGCGCGTCTCGCGTCCCGGCCGCCGCCACTACGTCGGTGCCAACGAGTTGCCGCGCGTCATGTCGGGCCTCGGCATCTCCATCCTCTCCACGCCGAAAGGCGTCATGTCCGGCGGCAATGCGCGCAAGCACAACGTCGGCGGCGAGTTGCTCGCCACGGTCTGGTAATCTCCCGAACGACACGAAAGGCAACCACTCCCATGTCACGCGTAGGACTCAAACCAATCACCCTCCCCGAGAAGGTGGCCGTCAAGCTCGACGGCCGCACCGTCGTGGTCGAAGGACCCAAGGGTAAACTCGACCTCCGGCTCCCGGACGGCATTTCGCTCGCCACCGGCGACGGCGGTATCACCGTTTCCCGCGATGCGGAAACGCGTCGTCACAAGGCGCTCCATGGCACCGCCCGCAGCCTGATCCAGAACATGGTCGTCGGCGTCTCCAAGGGCTTCGTCAAGGATCTCGAAATCCATGGCGTCGGTCTGCGCGCCGCGGTCAAGGGCAAGGATCTCGACCTTTCGCTCGGCCGCTCGCATCCGCTGCTCCACCCGATCCCGGCCGGACTCACCGTCACCGTCAACGAAAACACCAAGATCAAGGTGGAAGGCATCGACAAGCAACTCGTCGGCCAGTTCGCCGCCGAAGTGCGCGGCTACTACCCGCCGGAACCCTACAAGGGCAAGGGCGTGCGCTACTCCGACGAACACGTCCGCCGCAAGGAAGGCAAGAGCGTCGGCAAGTGACACGGCCGCACCCAACCCGCAACCACCAGGGCATCATGAGCACCATCCAACGCAAGAACATCCGCCAGCGCATCCACCAGCGCATCCGACGCAAGGTCTCCGGTACGACCGAGCGCCCACGCCTCGCCGTGCACACGTCCAACCAGCACATCTACGCACAGGTCATCGACGATGCCGCCGGTCGCACGCTCGCCGCCGCATCGACGCTCGACAAGTCGTTCGAAAAGGCGGCATCGAATGTCGAATCCGCCCGCAAGGTCGGCCAACTCGTCGCCGAACGCGCGAAAGCCGCGAACATCGCCAACGTCGTGTTCGACCGTGGCGGCCACCTCTATCACGGCAAGATCAAGGCCCTCGCCGATGCCGCGCGCGAAGGCGGACTCCAGTTCTGAAGACATCACCTCATTTCGAATCCACCGATCCCATCATGGTCACCACTCCTGAAAACGAAGCATCGGCCGCCGCCGCGCAGGAAGCGCCGCAGGAAACGGCTGTCGAGACCGCCGTCGCTGCCGTCGCGGTTGCACAGGCACCCGAGCAGGCTGCCGGGCAGGCGCCTGAACGCCGCGGTGGACGCGCGCCACGTGGCGGACCACGCCGCGAGGAACGCCAAGTCCCGACGGATGCCGAAGGCAACGAGCTTTCCGAAAAGGTGGTTTTCATCAACCGCTGTGCCAAGGTGGTCAAGGGCGGACGCCGCTTCAGCTTTTCCGCGCTGGTGGTGTCGGGGGACCGCATCGGCAAGGTGGGCCTCGGCTTCGGCAAGGCCAACGAAGTGGCCGACGCGATCCGCAAGGCCAGCGAAAGCGCGCGCAAGGTGCTCAAGCCGGTGAATCTCGCCGAGGGCACGATCCCGCACGAGATTTACGCGGAGTTCGGCGGTGGCAAGGTACTGCTCAAGCCGGCCTCCCCCGGTACCGGGATCATCGCCGGTGGCGGTGTCCGCGCCGTCTGCGAGGCTGCCGGAATCCGCGACATCCTCGCCAAGTCGATGGGTTCTTCCAACCACGCCAACGTCGTCAAGGCCACGCTCAAAGCGCTCTCCCAACTCCGCACCCGCGATCAGATCCTCGGCTCGCGCGGGAAGAAAAAGGAAAAAGCCAT
>VHCM01000071.1 GCA_016871685.1 Verrucomicrobiota bacterium | reverse complement strand
ACGATTTCGTCCCTTCGCCGGATCCGCCGCCGGTGGCCGCCTCGGGGCCGAACATTGTCTTCATCCTCGCCGATGACTTCGGTTGGACCGGTCTGCGTGCGGAGGGCAGCGGACCGAACATCATTAATGGCACGAACCATGGCTCCGATTACTACCAGACGCCGGGCCTCGCGCGTCTCGCCGCGCAGGGACTTTCCTTCACCCACTGCTATGTCCAGCAGAACTGCCAGCCGACCCGCGCGGCACTCATTTCCGGCCAATATCCGGCGCGCTCTGGCAACGGTGTCTACAACGTCAGTGGACTCAACCGCGGCGACGGCACGCCGGCTTTGATCGCGCCATCTCAAAACATCTATGTGCCGATGGGCACGCTCACCTATGCCGAGGTGCTCCAGTCCGCGGGCTACCGCACGTTGTATTTCGGCAAGAGCCACGTCGGCGATCCGCTCGGCCAGGGCTACCAGCAGGCCTTCGCCGTCGCGGCCGGCGCATCGAGAAACTACGCGTCCGGCGGCAAGTTCACCAACAGCGCCCAGATCGGACTCGAACCGTGGTCGGGCAACTTCACGCAGTCGTACCTCGACACCGTGCTCAAAGGTCCGCCGTCCAATCCGCTGCATTTGCGCGCCGCCGTGCCGAACAACCCGGATCTCGTCTCCGGCAATCCGCTGCACGGCAACAACAAGACGATCACCGAGGCGATCACCGACGCCGTGGTTCACACGATTTCCTCCCACGTGTCGGGCCCGGACGCGGCCAAACCCTTTCTCGCCCAGCTGCATTACTTCGCGGTGCACACGCCGATCGAGCCACGCTACGATTTGCGGCAGAAATACCGGGGGCTGACGCCAGGCGCGCGCCACACCAATGCCGAGTATGCCGCGTTCACCGAAGGGCTCGACCAATCGATCAGCCGCATTCTCGACTGCCTCGCCGATCCCAACGGCGACGGCAATTCTTCCGACTCGATCGCCGGCAACACGCTCGTCGTCTTCACCTCGGACAACGGCGGCCACCGCGGCGATACCGACAACCGGCCGCTGCGTCATCGCAAGGGATCGCTCTACGAGGGCGGCATCCGCGTGCCGCTCATCGTCAGTCGGCCGGGAACCGTTCCGCAGGGTGCGCAGACCGACACGCTCGTGAACGTGGTGGACTTCTATCCGACGCTGCTCGGTCACGCCGGTGTGCCGTTGCCTGCCGATACCGTGCTCGACGGCATTTCCTTCGACGCACATCTCCGCGATCCCGAGGCGCACCCGCGCGAGCGTCCACCGGTCTATTACCACCTGCCGAGCTACCTCGACATCCGCCACCGGCCCGCCAGCATGGTGATCCACCGGATCGGTGGCGAGGTGTTCAAGCTCATCTACTCGTACGATACACAGTATGTCGGCAACAACCCCGAGAGCGACGGCATGAAGGCGCTCGCCCGACCATGGGAGTTGTACAATCTCACCCGCGACATTTCCGAAACACGCAATCTCATCGACGGCACTTATTCGAACCAACTCCTTCACGGCGCGATCGCCGACCAGCTCGCCTCCGGCCTGCACGCGTGGCTCACGCAACCCACGCCGGGTTGGAATGCCAAGCCGCTGACGTACCGCAGCACAGGCCAGGTCGTGCCCTATCCAGAAGCCGATGTGCCCGATGTGGTTGTGCCGAATGAACGCGCATTCCGCAGCACCGCTGCTTCAAGTCTGCCCGGACATCCCGCGCGTGTTCGTCTCGAGTGGAACAGTGAAAGCGGATTCGCCTATGACATCGAAGGTTCGTCGGACCTGGGCACATGGCAGACACTGGCGACAAACATCACCGCGGCAGGCGACTCCACGAGCCACGAGTTTGAAGACACATTGCGCGAACACAGCACGCGGCGCTTCTATCGCGTGAAATTGCGGAGGTGATGGAAAAAGAGAAGGTCCGAAGACAGAAGGGTTAAAGTGGCGGATGGGGACGTGAAAGAGAAAAGACGCGAGTGGGAAGCTTCAAGCGCCCCGTTTCAAGCGTGAAGAGGTGCTGTCAGCGCGCTCCCGCGGGAGCGCATCTTGTGGCTGGAGTGCCCGTGAACATTCGCAGTGCCGGAGACTGCACATCCCGTCGGGCATTGGCATCCCCGCGTGGTGTTCTTGAATCTACCGAAAAGCGATGCGAAATTTCTGCGGATGAGTCGGTATTAATGACTGAAAAGCAATGACTTATGAATGTGTTTTTTGGTATACAAAAAATTGTATTGTGTCCGCTCCGGTTTTTTGATGGTATGGTTCCATCGAGTTTGGAGTCCGTGGCTCACGGTCTTCACATTCCACGGTTCCTGCCCATCCCCAACTCAACCCCCGAGAAATCCATGAAACCCCCGACCTCCAGCCGTCACCGCTTTGCCTGGTTGCTTGCCTCCGCCGGCCTGCTTCCCGGAGCCCTGCATGCCGATGTCATCCGCGCCCATCCCGCAGATGCCAAATTCCTCACCGGTTCCGGTGGGGCCGTGCAATCCGGACCTGTGCAAGTCACCAACAACGGCATCTTCGTCGGCCGCGAATATTACGGCGACGGCATCGGCCACATCGTCGTGCCGTTCCAACTTCCTGATCTCGGCGAGGGAACCTTCTCGGATGTCTCGGCCTCGTTCCACATCAACGACAACGGCGGCGAAGGCGAGCCGAACGGGATCAACGCGAACCTTTTTCTCCGCGCGCCCAATACCCGCACCAACAGCACGACGCTGACCACCGACGTCAACGACGGCACCAACAACCACACGACGCTCGGGCAACTCATCAAGACGAACTTCCTCACGCCGTCCACCGCGCCCGGACGAATCGCGACTCCGCTCGACGGGGCCGAGGAAACCCAACTCAACACCCTCCTCAATCAGGCCTACGCCAATGGCGACCGCGCGAACAACTTCATCTTCCTGCGCCTGAGCCCGGCGGGGCTCAATCCGGGCGACGTCGGTCCTTACAGTGCATCGACCGGATTCTCGATCGCCACCAGCGAGTTCAACCATCCGCTCTTGGGCGACCGCGCGCCGCAGATTTCCTACACGTTCACCCCGGTCGATCCCAACGCGCCGACGCTGGCGAATTTCCGGGCCAATAAGGAATCGGTCAATGCCGGTGGCAGCGTCACGCTGAGCTGGACCTCCACCGGGGCGGACTCCATCACGATCCAGCCCGGTTCGGTCAACGTCACCGGACAAAGCTCGGTCTCGCTCGTGCCATCGGCCACCACCACTTACACGATCACCGCTTCCAACTCGTTTGGCTCGCGCACGCGGTCCACTTCGGTGACAGTGACCCAAGTGCCGCTGCCGATCACGCAGGTCGGCACTACGACGACCATCACCGCTGGCGGCAGCACCAGCACTTCCAACGCGTTGTCGATCAGCAAGCCGACGGGAGCGCAGGCGGGAGATCTCCTCATTGCCAGCGTATCCAAAAACGGCAACGTCAACAACATCACGTCCTCCGGTTGGACGAGCATCCAGAGCCGGGAAATCCGCAACGCCAGCAACGCCAGACTATACACCCAAGTACTCTACCGCGTCGTTGACGGGTCCGAGGGCGCAAGCTTCAGTTTCCTCATTGGAAACGTCGGAACCGGTTCGAGCAACGGCTCGGCCGGGGCCATTTCCGCTTTCCGAGGTGTCGATCTGACCGGCGGTGCGTCCGGCGGGCCGTTCTCCGTGTCACCGGGAAGCTACAGCACCCCGGCTCAGTCCAACACCACCACTGCGAACTCCATCACCCCGGCCCACGACGGCTCCGCCTTGATCATGGTCGGTGGCTCGGGTGGCGTCAACACCAGCTGGTCGGCTTGGAATTCCGCCAATCACGGCTCGATGGATGCTCTGGGTACCGCCACGAGATCAGGCACATCAAGTGCCATGGCGTGGAAATCCTCCGTGCCCCAAGGCGCCACCGGCAACTCGACCGCAACGATTTCAACCATCTCCTACCACGCTTCCATCCTGCTCGCCCTGAAAGCCAAAGCGGCTGTCGGCTATCCGTCGATCGACACCTTCACCATCAATGACAACTCGATCGACATCGGTGACAGCGTGACGTTGAGCTGGTCGGTCAGTGACGCCACCTCGGTGAGCCTCAACAACGGCATCGGCTCGGTCTCCGCGAGCGGATCCTTGTCCCTGACCCCAGTGCTCGGCACCACCTACACGCTCACTGCCACCAATGCGAACGGCTCGGTTTCGCGCAGTGTTTCGGTCGCGGTCAACGGCCCCGGTCCCTACCGCTATTATCGCTTCATCACCGTGGCGCTGCGTGGCGGCCTCAGCGAGCCGGTGCAGCTCTCCGAATTCCAGCTCCTCAAGGACGGTGTGCGCGTGCCCGCGGTCACCGTCACCAATCCAGGCGGACAAAACACAGTCACCGCCAGCGAAGGTGCCAACAAGGCCAACGACAACGATTACAACTCCAAATGGCACGACAGCAACAAGGCACCGCTCGTCTACGACATGGGTGGCACCCAGGCCAATTGGAACATCAACGGTTATCGCTTCGTCACCGGCGGTGACGCTTCCGAGCGTGATCCTACCGCGTGGCGACTTGAAGGCAGTCATGACAATGCCACTTGGGCTGTCGTCGATGCCAAATCGGATTTCTTCATGACCGAGTCGCGCAACACCGAGGTCGGTCCGTTCAACCTCACGCCGTTCCCGGTCGGATATCCGATTCTCGGTGTCAGCGTGAGCCCGGACACCGTCGCACTCGGCAGCTCCACCACCATCAGCTGGAACGCGGTCAACGCGGATTCGGTCAGCATCGACAACGGAGTGGGTCCGGTCAGCCCGGCGACCAGCGGATCGGTGAGCGTTTCGCCGACCGCTGCCACCACATACGAGATCAGCGCCACCAACAGCTCCGGCACCACCAAGAGGACGGTAAGCGTCTTCGTGGCGGCCAACCCGATTCTGCAGAATCTTGCAAACCACAGCTTTGAGTCGGATGTGAATCCGGACGCCGCCGGATCCTTCGCCAACGGCGGACTCTCGACGCTCAGTGGCTGGACGGTCGTCACCCGTGACAACTCGTCCTCGCCATCCTCGACGCAGACAACGGTTGGCGACGCCGATCTCGTACCCGCCGATGGCGGCCAAGCGCTCGGGCTGATGTCCGGCGCGGTGGTCTGCCAGCTCACCAACGTGAATTGGAACACTCTGGGCACGGGCGACCTTGTCCGCGTCACCGTCGCCGCCGGTGACCGTGCCACCAACTCGACGGCAAACCCGCGCTGGGCCGACGAATCATTCTTCGGCTTGAGCAACGGTCTGGTGGCCAAGCGCTCGAACTCGACGCCCGCAGCAACCAACTGGCTCGACAACGTCGTGGCGCGCGGCACCACGGTGTCGACCCCGCCGGGCGGCTACAAGTCAGGCACCATGGGCGACTTGAGCTTCACCTACGCCGTCACCGCCGCCGACTCGAAGCGCAGCGGCAAGATCGGCGTGTTCATCGCCTCGCTGGGCAACCGTGACGACGGCACCAATGGTGCCGATGCACCCTCCAGCCAGAGCTTCTGGGACAACGTCCGCTTCGAACTGATCGCGCCGCCCGGCCCGACAATCCAGTTGTTCGACTCCAACGTCACCTATGCACCCGATGGCAACGCCACGCTCAGTTGGAATGTGTTGGATGCAGACAGCGTCTCGATCAACAACGGTGTGGGCACGGTCTCCGCCTCGGGTTCGCTCGACGTCACGCTGGCCAGCTCCGCGGTGTACACGCTCACGGCGACCAACAGCCAAGGCACCCGCACCCGCTCGGTGAACATCAGCGTTCCCGGTGTCTCGCTCTACCGCTACTTCCGCTTCACCCCGGTCACGCTCCGTGGTGGCGGCAACATGGTGCAGCTCAGTGAGTTCGAGATGTTGCTCGACGGCGCGCGCATTGCCGCTGTCAGCGCCACCAACCCCGGCGGATCCAATGGTGCCTCGGCCGGTGAGGGAGCGCTCAAGGCCATTGACAACAACCCGGACAGCAAGTGGCTCGATGCCAACAAGCAGCCGCTGATCCTCGACTTTGGCAAGCCTGCCGCAGCCAACGGCTACCGGTTCATCACCAGCAACGACGGGTCTGAACGTGATCCGGTCTCATGGACGCTCGAAGGCAGCAACGACAACAGCACTTGGTCGATCGTCGATCAGCAGACCGCGCAGACGGTGACCACCAACCGCAAGGCCGCCAGCTCGACCTACGCCACGCTGTCCAACAGCAGCTACGCGTCGGTGGCCGGAGCCCCGGTGGTCAACACGTTGTCCGTCTCGCCCGGCACGATCAAGGAGGGTGAATCCGCCACACTTACATGGGACGTGAGCAACGCCACCAGTGTCCGCATCCTCGGGATCGGAGCAGTGGCCGCCAACGGCAGCCAGACGGTGAGCCCGAACGCGGGCACCGCCTACACGCTGGTCGCTTCCAACAGCTCGGGTACCAAGGTCCAGTCGGCCATCCTCTCGGTGAACCGCTTGCCGCGCGGCGACCTGCTCGCTTCTTTCGACGACGCGGTCTATCAAACGGACCGGCTCGACGGTTCGATCGTGAGCGGACCGGACGACGAGTTGTTCTCGATCGTCGACATCGGTCGATTTGTCGGCGACGACGTCGTCCGCCATCTGGTGATTCCGTTCCAACTGCCGAATCTCGGCACCGGTGCGTTCAAGGCTGCGGAACTCAAGCTCAATGTCTACGGCAGCGAGCTTGGCAACTCCGGCCGCACAACGATCCAGCTTTTTGCCATCCCCGGCAGCCGCGCGGATTCCGCCACGCTCGACAGCGACGTGGTCGATGGAGCCGCCAATGCATTGAGCAACGGCTATCTGATCAAGACCGGCTACCTTGACCAGCGCACGACGCTCGACACGATCGCCACATCCGGCTCCAGTGGTGCAGCAGCCAGCGGTCTGGCCTACTGGCTCAACGAGGCCTATTCCAATGGTGCGAACGCCGGCGACTGGGTCTTCATCCGCCTCAGCCCCGATGCGCTCGACATTCTCCCCGGCTTCGGATTCGGCGTGAGCACCGGCGACGACTCGCAGGAGAACGCACCCAAGCTGTCCTACGTCTTCGATCCCGACGGCGGTGCACCCACCGCGCCGGTCGTCAGCAACTTCTCGACCATTCCCGGCAGCGTCATCCGCGGTGAATCGGCCACGTTGTACTGGTCGGTCTTCGGCGCGGACTCGGTGACCATCGACCAAGGCATCGGCAGCGTGTCCGGCCAGGGTTCCGCGGTGATTTCACCGAACGATCCGGTCACCTACACGCTCATCGCCACCAATGCCTACGGCACCACCACCGTGCCGCTCTCCGTCGGAGTCTTCGACAACGGCAGTTACCAATACTTCCGCTTCACCACGCTCGGTGTGCGCGGTGATTATGGTCTGGCGCTCAGCGAATTGCAGTTCAGGACGCTCGACGGCACCCTGATCACCGGTGCCACCGCCACCGCGCCGGGATCCAACAGCCTCTATGGCGGATCGCTCCCCCAATTGGTTGACGGCGATGCCGGAACCTATTGGTCGGACGCCAATTCCCGGCCGATCATCCTCGACTTCGGCCAGTTCGTCACGCCCGCGACCTATCGTCTGGGCACCGGCGGCTACGGCGACTTCCAGGATCCCACCGGATGGCGCGTCGAAGGCAGCCGCGACGGCAACAACTGGGATGTCATCGATACGCAGACCAACCAAGGCGCCAACGTTCCCACGGCGCGCGGCCAATTCACGCAGGATTACTTCATCCTGCCCGGCATTCCCGAAATCCTCCAGCTCAGCGCGACTCCGTCGGTCATCAACCCGGGTGAGTCCGCTACGCTCAGCTGGATCGTCACCAACGTCGACGATGTCACCATCACCGGCCTCGGCACCCAGCCGGCTGGCGCCAGCGTGACCCTCACGCCGTCCGCGACGACCACCTACCAACTCAGCGCCACCGCTCAGGGCGTGACGCGGACGAAGTCGGTCACCCTCTACGTCGCCAACACCGGCCTGCTCGGCTACACCTTTGCCGAGCGCACCGGACAGCACGCGGAAATTGTGCCGATCTCCAACATCTTCGCACTCACGCCCTCGGGCAGGTTCGTGCAGGAAGGGGATCTCACCTACGCTGACGGCACCATGCCGGCCACCCTGCCGGGCCTCTCCAACATCAACTACTTCTCGGTCCTCTGGACGGGCTGGATCGACATCAGCATCGACGGACCCGGAGACTACACATTCGGCACCGACAGCGACGATGGCAGCGTGATCCACCTCGACCGCAACAACGATGGTGACTTCAACGACACCGGCGAGCGCATCGTCCTCAACAGCAACAGCGTCAGCTCCGATGCGCTGGGCATCATCCGCGGTACCGTCAACCTCACCCAAAACACCCGCATCGCCATCGCCTACTATGACGGCCTCGGCGGCGACCGCATCGCGGCGCGCTTCAAGAAGGGCAACAACGTGGCTTGGGCGGACATGAGCCCGATCGGCGGATCCTCGGGCCACTTTGTGCCCCGGGAGCCCGTGCCGGGTATCCCCGACGCGACGCTCAGCGCTTCGGCGACCTCGATCGTCAAGGGTGCGGGATCAACGCTCACGTGGACCTCGTCCGGAGCGACCTCGGTGAGCATCGACAATGGCATCGGCACCGTCGCCGCCAGTGGATCGCTCGAGGTGTTCCCCACCACCGACACGACCTACACGCTCACCGCGTCGAACTCGACCGGACCGAAGACGGTGTCGGTGACGATCACGGTGCTTCCGCCGGGTGTGACCTTCAGCGCCAGTCCGCTCAATGTCGCGGCCAACGGTGATGTCACCTTGACTTGGACCACCACCGGCGCGGATTCCGCATCGATCGATAACGGCGTTGGTTCCATCGCCCTCAACGACAGCACGGTGGTCAATCCCGCCGTCACCACGACCTACACGCTCACGGCCGTTGGCGATGGCTCCACCACCGCGACGGTCACCGTCACGGTGGTCCCGCCGCCCTCGATCTTCTTCGAGGCGGCATCGACCTCGATTGTCGCCGGTCAGTTCGTGAATCTGAACTGGGTTGTGACCAACGCCACTTCGGTGAGCATCGATAACGGCATCGGCACGGTGACCGCCAACAGCAGCCGCAGCGTCAACCCGTCGGTGACCACCACCTACACGCTCAGTGCGAGTGGATTCGGCGGCAGCACTTCGGCCACCGTGACCATTACGGTCGCCCAGCCGCCGTCGGTGAGCTTTACCGCAGACGAGCCGGCGATCCTCGAAGGCGGATCCACCACGATCCGCTGGACGGTCGGCGACGCCACTTCGATCAGCATCAACAACAGCATCGGCAGCGTGAGCGCCACCGGCTCGCTGCTGGTGACACCCTCCGCGACCACGAGCTACGTCCTCACCGCGACCAATGCGATCGGCGATACGATCCGCTCGGTCACGGTCAGCGTCTTCAACGGCCTGCCGAAGTATTACAACTTCGACGATCTGACCTTCCAAGGCTGGTCGGACGTCTCGTTGGGTGCCACCGGAGACAGGGGGCTTTCGACCACCAAGGGTCACGGCGGACCGCACGAGGGACCGGGTTTGGTGAAGTCCGACTTCTGGGATGAAGATCACCCGACGCTGATCCTCCGCTCGCCTGCATTCACCATCAACAACAGCGGTAACCTCACGGTGCACCTGTCGGGTGGCAGGGGCGGATCGCTCCAAGTACCGGTCGCGGTTTCATCCCTGCCGGCCAACTCGGTCGCCAACACGTTTGTCGGCGGCAACGACGACGGTGATGGAGAGATCAAGGTCAACGGCTTCATGGGCGTCGCACTCCGCAACGCGTCCACCGGGCAGTATGTCTGGTCGGCCAGCAAGACGAGCAACGGCAACGCCTTCCAGCAAATCATCCTCGGTGCCGAGCAACTGGCCGCGCTCGATCAGCAGGCGGTCTACACGCTCGATTTCATCGACGCCGTGCACGGCGCATGGGGTTGGACGAGTCTGGACACGGTGACGATCCCCGGCAATCTGGTGACTCCGCCACCCACTCCGGGCATCTCCGTCACCGGCACGCTCACCGCGCTTTCTTCGACCTACGGCAGCGCTTCAACGGCCGACAGCTTCACGCTTGAGGCGATCCTAATCGGCGAAAGCATCACGATCACCGCTCCGGCAGGCTTCGAGGTCTCGACCGAGGAAGCCACCGGCTACGGATCATTGATCGTCGTCGAGCCCGATGGCGACTTCTGGGCAACCGCGATCTACGTCCGCCTCGCAGCGAATGTGGATGCGGGCAGCTACTCGGGAGACATCTCCATCACCAGCCCGGACGTCACCACGCGCACTATCGCCACCGCCGAAAGCACGGTGTCTGCCAAGTCGCTGACGATCACCGCCAATGCGGTCGGCAAGACCTATGGTGATGAGGATCCCGAACTGACGTACTCCAGCGATGGATTGGTTGGTGATGATGCGATCACCGGTGCCCTTGGCCGCGACGCGGGCGAGAACGCCGGTGCCTACGCCATTGGCCAAGGCTCGCTCGATGCCGGATCGAATTACACGATCAGCTACACCGGTGCGGATCTGACGATCTCGCCCAAGGAGTTGGCTGCGGGTGACATCACGCTGACCCGCGACGGCAACGCCTACACGGCATCGGCTGCCGGCGTCTCCGGCTTCACCTACAGCTACTCGGGCCGCGACGGCACCAGCTATGGGCCTAGCGCCGACGCACCCACGGCCGACGGTGACTACACCGTGACGGCAACCGTGAACGATCC
>VHCM01000070.1 GCA_016871685.1 Verrucomicrobiota bacterium | reverse complement strand
CGGCGACGATAACGAGCGTGAACTCAAGAAGCAGGAGAAGCAACAGCTCGAGCAATTGAAGCAGCTGCTCGAGCAACAGAAGCAGCAGGCCGAAGCGGCCGCGGAAGCTGCCAAGCAAGCTGAGCAAGCCGCCGAAGCCGCCCGTCAACAGGCGGATCAACAGCGCCAACAAGCCGAGCAACAGCGCATCGCGGCGCAGCAGGCGGCGGCTGCCGAGGAGGCAAAGCGTCAAGCCGCCCTGCAGCAGGCGGTGGCCGACCAAGCGGCATTCGAGCAGAAACGCCAAGCGGAACTCGCTGCTCAGCAGACAAGCGACTTCAAGGTCAACGTCGGGCTGCTTCAACAAGCCAACCAAGCGGGCGCAATCCAGAATCAAGTCGACATCACCCAACAACAGCAGGCGGCTCTCCAGAAACAACAGGAAGCGGCTGCCAAGCAGGCTGCGATCCTTGCCCAGCAACAGGAGATCGAGCGCCAACAAGCCGAGGCCCTGCGCCAACAGCAGGAAATCGCCCAGAAGGAGGCGTTGCTAGCCCAAGAACATCTCAACCAGCAGATTCGCGAGCAACTTGAAGCGGAAAAAGCCGCTGCGGAACTTGCGCGCCAACAAGCCGAGGCTGCCGCTGCCGCCGCAGCTCAAGCCAAGGCCGCCGAGGAAGCCGCAAAACGTCAAGCCGAACGCGCTGCCGCCCAAGCCCAAGCCGTCGTGACCGTCTCCACCATCACCGTCACGCGTCGCCGCCGCTGATCGTTCGTTTGTCTTCCCACCTCATCTCTTCCCAACCATCCCTGCTATGAAACCAAGCCCCGTCCGCACCACTCTGGCAAGTCTCCTGCTTGCTGTGGCATCCGCCCATGCGTTCGTCTCTGTCCCGATCTGGAGCGAGAACTTCGAGTCCTACACCGCGGGAAACCCGCCGACCAGTCTTGAGGTTCAGACCGGCGGCGACTGGCTCACGGGACCGGAAAATACCGAGAGTTTTGTCATCGAATCCGCATCGGTCTACTCCCTTCCCTCCGGCACCTTTGGCAGTAGTGTGCTTGTTGCCGGCGGCTATGATCCCGTCGATCCGGAAGTAGCGGGCGTGTCCTACTTGACCGGCCCGGAGGAGGCCTACTACACACCCGAGGACGGGGATCTTCCGGGATTCCGCTTCCGGATGGATTTCATCCTCTCGCCGGGTCCCACCGGAACCGATCTGGTGGATTCCTTCCGGCTTGGATTTTACGACCAGTCCGCAGCGCCCAACGCCTACAGTTTCTATTCCTTCATTCCCGGAGATCAGGAAGGTGAGGTGAAAGTTCTCAAGGACGACACCAACTCCCAGATCATGTCGGGCATCACCATCCAAGTGAACTCAGCTTACACGCTCGACATCCGGGCCGACATGGAACTCAACTTCGCCTTTGCTTACATCTACTTAGTCGGCGGCACGCCCGGAAGCGGCTTCACCCTCTTCTCGCCTTCGCTTTTCAATCATGGCGACGATGACGACAACAACCTTGGCGACTTCACGATCGACTGGTTAAGTGCCGACGGCGAGAACAACTGGGACGACAACTACATGATCATCGACAACATCCGCATCGAGCAGATTCCCGAGCCATCCGCTGCTTTGTTTGGTCTCCTCTCTGCCGCGGCACTTCTGCGTCGCCGCAGGAACTGAATCGCGGAAAAAGCGCGTCGCACAGCGGGGAGCGTCGGCATCCTTGCCCACTCCGCTCTGCGTGCCGCAGGGTGGGCAAAAGAGACGCGATGAAGTAGCAGACAGGCAGGAATGCCCGAACTCCGGGATGATTCTGATCCGCATGGACCATCGGTGGTGAGGCCCTCCTGCCGCGAGCGCATCTGATCTGCAAGGGATCGGTTTCTCAAGGCACGCGTGCGAGACGCATTTCAGTATTTCAGCATTTCAGTTTGACTCCCTCAAATCTTCCGCGGCGGCGGGCGTCCCCATCCATTTTCCTTTTCAAGGGAGGATTCATTCGCTATCGAATGGCATTGCCCAACTTGGGCAAATCAGGATCATGCAATCCTCCATCTCCGCCATTTCCGAAAGCGGCCATGCAGACAGATGGGCGAACGTGAGAGCCATTCCGCTGCTCTTGCTGTTGCCCGTCACCTTGTTCTGGGGCGGTTCCACCAGCCTCCTTCATTGGGGGCCGGGATTCCTTGCAGCGGGTATCGCTTTGCTTGCCACATTGTCCGGCAGCAGTCGGAACCACGCCTGGGCGTTTGATCGTCACACAGCGGCATTCCTGATGCTACTCGCTTTCTTGGTCATCCGCGCCTCTTCTTCAGGCTGGCAGACCCTTGCCGCGGCCGACATCGCCTTGGCGGCGTTCGCCGCGACGGGATACCTGATCTCACGCTCTGCGTGTCCGAGCGAACTTCGATGGCTCGGCGTTGGCACGGCCGCCGCCGCCCTGCTGCATACCGCATGCTTCGTCTTTCAGCTGTGGAAACCCGATTGGAACCCGGTGTATCCGGCCCGGACCAGCGGATGGGCGACTGGGCTCATTGCCCATTACAACCATGCGGCCGCTTTCGCGATCGGCAGCATGGGACTGCTGCTTCACCGGCTGCAGCAGGCGACTCCGGCCGCGAAAGCTCTCCAGATCACCGCGGTCAGCGGATTGGCGTTAGCGTTGGCGTTCTCCTACTCGCGCAGCGGTCTCGTGACATTGTGTTTCGGTGTTGTCGCGGTGTTGCTCCTCGTCTTGTTGCGCGCATTCCGGGAGCGAAACACCGAATGGATCTGGCTGGTCCTCGGTTTTGGCGCGATGATGTTCTGGTTGATGGCGAAAATGGCCGTGCATTGGACCATCGGACAACGGAGCGTCGATGATCCGGACCTGGCGCAGGCTTTCAGCGACGGTTATCGTCTCACGATGAGTCTCGCCGCCCTCCGTCTCGGTCTTGAGCATCCGATTCTGGGAGGTGGTGCCGGGAATTTCGCCAGCGGGGTCTACCGGATGGTTGACTCCGGGTCCTTGCGCTTTGGTGACGAACCGTTCATGGCGCACAACGAACTGCTCCAGGTCGTGGCGGATTACGGCTACCTTGCGGCGATCACGCTGCTCGTGTTGCTACTCGTGCCCCTCGGCAAGACGTTGTGGAAATACATCACGGCATCCGAATGGCGGCCGGAGGTGTGGGCTGCGGTCGGATTGCTCGGCATGCTGGTGCAATCGAACTTCGACTGCATCTTTCACACCGCCCCCTGCGTGCTCGTCGCCGGATTGCTGCTGGGTGCGATCACCCGGCGCGATTGGCAGGACCTTCCCGTGGAGCAGGCCGAGCTGCCGTCGTTGCTTTCAAGCAAGCGAATCCCCGCCTATCTCCGGCGAGGCGAGGCCGCACTCAAGGAACCGACACCCTCACGGGCATGGCCGGGTGCGGTGGTCAATTTCTCCCATGCCTACCTCGCCGGAGACTTCAATGCGCGCTACCGCCTGCTGGATGCGCTCCAGATCTCCGACGATCCCGGACTCCGGCAAACCGGATTCCGGCTGGCGTTGGCGATCAATAGCGACGATCGTGTGGAGACGACATCGATCATCCGCGAAATTGCCGCCAGGGCGATAGTCTTGATCGAAAGCGAGGGGCTCCAGCACTGGTTTCCAACGCCCGCGTTGAATCGTCACGCCACGTTCCTCACCCGCATCCGGAACTCGGCAGTGGCGGCGCTCGCCGTGGCATCGGCCGCAACCGGCATTCATCTCTGTCGATCACTTGTTCACGCGTGGCGACCGCTTTACGCGGTCGACCAACTCGGTATAGAACAACGCTTCCTGCGCCTCGCCTCGGTTCTTGATGCCAATCCGTATCTCGGATTGCAGCGTGCCATGCTCACCGAGTTTCTTTTCTATTTGCCCTCTTATGCGACATTTGAATACCGGCGGAACGTCGCAGCAGGATATTATCCCACATTCAAACGACTTGCCGTCGATGTTGGCCGTGATCCACAGCTTGCGCTCCAACTCGCCGCCATCGCCGGTTGGGCGGGTAGGACGCCGGAGGCCCTCCGATTGATGGACACCGCCATCGAAATCCAAGCTGGTCACGAGAACGTCTACAAAGCGTTGTATCTGAAGGGAGAATACCTCACGGAACTCGCTCAATCGGGTGCCGGCTCAGATCCGCCCGATGAGGTGGCGGACCTCGCACGACGGGCGCTCGATTGTCTCGAGGAAAGCAAGCGCCGCATGCCATATGCGCTGCAGAAGGAAATCAATCCGATGCGCGAGCAATACATCGAGTTGTGCAGGCAGCTCATCGCGGTCGTGGATTGACGCACGCCCATAAAAAAATCCCGGAACAACCCGTGAAGAGTCGTTCCGGGACATCCGGATGCGGTTGGCAACCGGCGCGACCTCAGGAGGCCGCCGTATGTTCGCGATCGTCGGCAGCCTCGGCGGCAACGAACTCCAACTGCACCGGGGCAGGGCAGTCCTCCGCGGTTTCCATGGCAGCCGTCTCGGTGGCTGTCTCAATCACCGTGGGAATCACCGTTTGCTCGTCCGTGACCACGGTTGCGGATGCCTTCGCCGCAGGCACCGGGGCGACCACCACGGCGCGCCGTCCCTCGTCCGACGAAGTTCCATTGCGATCCTCACGCTCCTCACGCGAATCGCGTCCCTTCGAGTCGGCACCCGATACGATCATCTTGCGGCCCATGAACGGTTGGTCGTGCAGCACTTCCACCGCACGCAGCGCGTCCTCTCGATTCAGCATCTCAACGAAGCCGTAGCCCTTCGATCGATGGGTGTTGCGGTTGTAGACAATCTCGACGCTGCGCACCGTTGCGATGCCTTTGAACAACTCCTGCAAGTCGTGCTCGCTCGCATCATACGACAAGTTGCCCACGTACAAACGTCCGGATTTCACCGAGGCCGCATCACCGCCTCGCGGCGCGCCGCCACCCGTCTTCGTGCCGGAGGCGGCCTCCTTGGTGCGCGTGCCACGGGTGTTGGATTTGATCGGCGCAACCGCCTCGGCACGCGGTTTGCGCACCTGCTTCGGCTCACGGTACAAACCGATCGCCTTGAGCAGCTTTTGCCACCAGGTGAGCTGTGGTTTCCTCGTTCGTTGACGCCTGGAAGCCAGGCCGGATTCTCCGGCGGATTCGTTGCGTTCCGTGGTTCTGGTGCCGCCGCCTTGACCGCGTTGACGGCCTCTTCCGCCGCGTGAGCTGCGGCGCCTGCTGGATCCCGACTGACGGGTATTCGTTGGTGTGTTGGACATGTGTGTCTCTGGTTCTGGGTTGCGCGGCGATCGGGTGCGGGCGGGCTTCCATGCTCCCGCTCATTGAGTGTGTCGCGACCCCGTGTCCGCCGGTGCGGGCGCGCATCGCCGGCGTTCGGGTGCCGGGGTGGAGCTCCGCCGGTTCAGGGGTCGGATCGCTTCAGCCAGATGCCATGCCCAGACCGACTCGCGCCGCTGGTGAGGCAGGTGGTTCCGGGTTCCTGGTGCCGACTGGGAAATCCCGACGCGAGCGGTCGCGAACTGGATCTGCGGACTTTCGACCGGACCAAGGCTTCAGGGAGGTGGGAATCACCTGCTCCGCTCTCCACCATACCCGACCCGGCACCCAAGGCAAGCCCCATCCCCGAAATCACCCGATTTTCCGGATTTGCCCGACCGTTGAGCACATAGGGACAGATCAATAGTCAGGACCGAGGCCCGCTGGTCTGCGGATATCATGGCCGGGTGGTGATCGTCCGTCGTTGTGCCAGCCGGGCACCATCGTTGTTCACGCCTTGTGCGCGCCGGACCGCGCGATGACGATCCGGCGCGCGTCTGGATGATCAGGCGTCTGTATCGGCGTCGGCCCCCTCGCTGGGTAGGCGGGACTCCTCTTCGCGGATCATTTGGTCGAGCGTCTTGTTCTCATCGGCGACCGAGCGTTCGTCCATCGTGTTTGATGAGCGCATGCGCATGCTGCGGATCTTGCGGGACATGGCGATGCTCGAGGCCAGGATGCTCGGTTCGTTGAACCGGACGTTGCCGCTGTTGCCGACGTTGATATTCAGCTTCCCGGCGGCGGCAATGGCGTCCTGATTGGCGGCAAGGAAAAGGAATTCCCAGCCGTGCTGTTCACGGTGAATGCGGATCATTTCACTGATCTGCAACGCGCTGTGGGTTCGCGACGCGTTTTCCTGACCATCGGTGAAGACGGCGATGACAACCTTGGCCGGTTGCTGGTCTGCGGGCAGGGTTTGGATGCGGGCGTGGGTTTCCAGTATGGTCCGGCCGATTGCGTCGAGCAGGGCGGTCGAGCCGCGCGGCACGTAGCTGAGATTGTCGAGCTGGGAAACCTGCTCGATGGGCAGGGCTTGGGCATGGACCTCGTAGCAGTCGTCGAACTGGACGAGGGTGAGGCGGGCCTCGCCCGGAACATCGAGCTGTGAGTTGACGAACTGGTTGAAGCCGGTGATGGCGGCTTGCTGCATCAAGCCCATGGAGCCGGAGCGGTCGAGGATGTAGGCGATTTCGGTCAGGTGTGGATTCATGTTTCTTGTGGTTGTGTGTTGAACGAGGGGGGGTGTCCGGCACCCGCCGAAACAATCCCCCTCTACCCTACAATGAAGTAAGGAATCCCCGGCGTGCGGGGCCATGGGAAGTGGGGTACCATCACCCCCCCCCCCCCCCCCCCCTCCCACCGGGGAAATCGATGATTTTCCCGGAAATGGTGGTAAGTAAGGATTTACGCTGGAAACGGACAGGTTCATGTGGGGTGTTCAGCGAAGTGCACTGGATGCGATCGAGAGCAAGATCCTGCGGATTGTCGCGCCATCCGGGCTCGATGCGCCAAAGTGGGATCACAGAGGGGCTTGGTGCCCCGGCCGGATACCGGGGGCATGCGAGTAGATCCACATGGCCAAACCGGGAGATCCGGGTGCCGATGCTCTGGATTTGCCTCAGGCGTTCGCTACAGGATCGGCGAACGCGGGATGCTCAATCAGCATCTTCAGCACCGAGGGATCGGCGGCGGTCAGTGCGTCATCGAGGCAGCCGGGTGGAGGATCAGGCAGATCGATCCAACTGCGGCAGCCACCGAACGCGGTGGTGTACGGGAGCTCCCAAGGGTGGGTGAGGGCGCGCACGTCGACCAGAGCGACGTGAAGACTGCCCGAGTGCATGCCCTTGCCCTGCCAGTCGAATCGCTCGCGGAGATTCGACTCCGCATGGATGTGGAAGGGTTCGAGCGAGACAACGGTGTCCCATCGGTCGAGCGTGATCGCGCGCAGCACCGTTGCGTGATGAGTGAGCCGCACGATTTCGCCGGGCTGCCATTCGCCTTGTTGCGTGACATCACCCTCGCGCACCAGCGCTCCCTGGGCGTGGAAGCGGGTGGGGAAGAGGAAGAAGGAGTCGTGGGCGAAGGAAAAGCCCGCGCGACCCTCGTGGATGCCGCCTTTGCGCAGGATCAGCGACTGCCTGCCCGTGGCGAGTGCGTTGCAAACGACCTGCCATTCCTTGAAGGCGACAGTGGCGGGCATCAGGGTGCGGTTCGAGCGGTCAGCAGAGATCCTCTGCGGTGACGGAGGTTTGTTCGCGGCTGCCGAGGAGTCGCGCTTGGCTTGTCACGGATTCAGCCGACGCCTCGAAGCGGAAGCTGTGGCAGTTCGGACAAAGATCTGCGGACGATGCGACGATCGATCCGCAGCCCTCGCAGACCTTGTAAGCGGCGGGGTTGGTGAGGATCCGGGCGGCGGCCGCGGCGCGGTCGGTTGCGGGTGAGTCTGCCATGAAATGAAAAAGCGGCACCGGGGGAACCGGGCCGCTTGGGGGTCGGGTGTCGGCCCGGGGATGATCGATCAGGCGATCGCGGCAAGTGCCTTGGCGGTCTTGCTCTTGAGGTTCGCCGCTTTGTTCGCGTGGATCACGCTGCGCTTGGCTGCCTTGTCAACGGCCGATGCGAATTCGGACGCGCTTTCAGCTGCGGCGGCTTTGTCGCCTGCGGCGACGGCAGCGAGCGTTTTCTTGCGCAAGGTCTTGATGCGCGTCTTCACCGCGCGGTTGCGCTCGGTGCGGACGACGGTCTGGCGGGCGCGCTTGAGGGAGGATTTGTGATTGGCCATGTCGGTGGGGATGGGCTCGTTGGGTCCGTGTGCGGACAGGCAAACTAGGGGTCAGGCCGATCCTGTCAAGTCCGGTCTGCGGTCATGCTCGGCCAATCCGTTGAGTTGGAAATTTTGACAACGAGGGGTCGTTCGCCGGGAGCTGCTGAAGAAGGTCGTTGACCCAAAAAAGATGACGTCGGTAGCCAGAGGGAATACCGATCAGCGAAACGGTCGCTGAACAAGTGTATTCAGCTGCGAGGCTTGCCGTTGCCGAAGGCGGCGGCAAGGGTGCGTCGTGTTTCGAGCGAGCGGACCGGGCCGCGCACGACGAACAGGTCGGCCCCCGCGCCGATGCGATTGTAGAGGTCGACCACATCCCGGCTGCTCATGCGGATGCAGCCGTAGGAGACCGGTCGCCCGAGGTTGCGTTCCTCGGGGGTTCCGTGGATGTAGATCATGCGGCGGAAGGCATTGCGGTTCTGGCCTTCGATTCCCTTGAGCCAGAGGATGCGGGTGACGATCGGGTCGCGTCCGGGTGCGTTGGGGCGGATGACCTCGCCAGTGCGCTTTCGGGATTTAAAGACCGCACCTTGGGGGGCGTCACAGCCGATTTTTTTTGCAACGCGGAGGTGTCCCGTGGGTGTTTGGTAGCTGCCGGGTTTGTCGCCGAGTCCGAATTTCGAAGTGGAAATTTTGTAGGACTTGACCGGTTTGCCGTCGGTGAGGAGCACCATCTTTTGCTCGCGCACGCTGACGATCATCTTGTTGCGACGATCCTGACCGAGGGATCCCAGCGATCCACAAGCCGACAGCAGGAGGCAGGCCAACAGGCCGACAAGTGCGGTGGTCATCGTCCGGGAAGCGGAAGAGGGCATGGCGGAGTCAAGGAGTGCGATTGCGGACTGGGGACTTTCGCAGCGAAGCGTCCTGCGGGGTCAGCATGCGTGCGATCGAAGAAAGCGAGGTGTAGAAGAATCCGACCGGGAAAGGCAGCAACAGGATGGTGGAAGTCCAGTTGGCGCGCATTGCGGCTTCGACGACGATGAAGAGGAAGAAGAAACCGAAGAGTAGCTCGATGGCCGGGGTGAGGGTTTTCATCGCGCGGTAGCTGCTCTTGCGCCAGTCGTGGCGCCTGCCGTGGGCGATGCCGTATTTGGGGGTGCGCACGAAGGCCGATTGGTGATTGAAGAGGGCCTCAAGCACGGCTTTGGCGTTGTTGATCGACATGCCGATGCCCAAGGCGAGCAGGAGCGGAAGGTAGGGCAGTTCGCGCCACCATGATCCCGGGCGCAAAGCCTTTTGGGCGACGACATAAAACAAGACGACCGAAATCGAGGAGAAGAAAAAGATCGGGATGTTGATGATGTAGTAGGTGAACGGGCCGAAATCCGGCTGCCACTGCTGGTTTGGATAGATGAGGAAACACAGGCAGATGAGCAGGAGGTAGGCGAAGTTCGAAGTGAGGTGGGTCGTCGCCTCGAGCTTGATGTAGAGCGGTGTTTTCGATCGCCAGATCGCCGGAAGCACCTTCTTGCATACCTGGATGGAGCCTTTGGTCCAGCGGTGTTGCTGGCTTTTGAAGCCGTCCATGTCCACCGGCAATTCAGCCGGGGTTTCCACATCGTTGAGGAAGATGAACCGCCAGCCCTTGAGTTGGGCGCGATAACTAAGGTCCATGTCCTCGGTGAGTGTGTCGTGTTCCCAGCCTCCGGCATCGGCGATGCAAGACTTGCGCCAGATGCCCGCTGTGCCATTGAAGGTAAAGAAACGACCGGAGCGATTGCGTGCCGTTTGCTCGAGCTCGAGGTGGCCGTCGAGGAACATCGCTTGCAGCCGTGTCAGCACGTTGTAGCTCCGGTTGAGATGCCCCCAGCGCGTCTGAATCAGTCCGATCTGCGGATCGGTGAAAAAATCAATCGTGCGCCGCAGCATGTCGGGATGGGGCACGAAATCAGCATCCAGGATCAAAAGGTATTCACCCTTGGCCGTACGGGTACCGTTTTCCAAAGCCCCCGCCTTGAATCCGGTCCGGTCGCGGCGGTGGATGTGTTCCGCGTCAAATCCCCGACGATTCAAGCGTGCGATCCCTTCGCGGCAGATGTCCACCGTTTCGTCGGTCGAGTCGTCCAGCAACTGGATCTGCAGCCGGTCCTGCGGGTAATCAAGTGCGGCCACCGCCTCGAGAAGCCGGTCAACCACGTGCATTTCGTTGAACACCGGCAGCTGAACGGTGACCCATGGCGGTTCGCCAAATCGTGCGGCCGGGCGGGGTCGACGACTCGCGTGTTTAAAATACAAAAAGAGAATCAGCAGCCGATGAGAGCCGAAACCGGCAAGCCCGATGAGTACGAGTATGTATGAAGCATACCAGATGGGAGAGGTCCAATCCATGGAAATCGGGAAAATCACTGAGGTCTGCGGTTCCACGGACCGAACGAGCGAACCCGCGCGGTCGAGGAGGCTGGAATGGGCAGGGCGGAACGTTCCGACTGGGGACGCCGCAGGCAATCAACAGGCTTCTCTGATGTCAAGCCACATTGGCGTGGCATTCGATAATAAAGGGACAGTCCTTTTATCGATTTTAGGCTTGCGCTGGGTCGGGTGGTGGTCCAGTGTTGGACGATGAGGCGCGCACGATGGCTGGCGGAGTGGCGGCATTCGCAGGAAAAGCCCGTCTTCTACCACTGCATCAGCCGCATCGTGGACCGGCGCATGGTCCTCGGTGCGGACGAAAAGGAAAAATTCCGTGCCTTGATGCGCG
>VHCM01000069.1 GCA_016871685.1 Verrucomicrobiota bacterium | reverse complement strand
CAAACAACTCCTGCTCGGAACATTCGGCAGCGTCGCCCGCATCCGTCGCGCGACGGCGGAGGAAATCGCCGCGCTGCGAGGGATTTCACTCAAGTCCGCCACCGCCATCCTCGCGGCACTGCGGCACCCGCATGAATCGCCCGACGGATGAGCGCGCCGGAACGCATGTGAATCCATCCTGCCATGGCGACTTGACGTCGCATCCGGGCGATCATGAAATCCCGGCGCATGGCGTGGTGCATCAATAAAGCAGTGGTCCGCGGCGAAATCGACAACACCGTTGAAGGCCGCGTGACCGGCAGCATCTGGCTGGCGGGTCGCGAGGACCCGATCGTGCTCGATCTCCAGGGCGACTGCTGGCGTGATCTCGCCGGGACCCGGCTCAGCTTCGTCAATCCGTCGCCGCGGGAGGAGCCCGACTGCCGCCACCTCACTGGCGAGCAATCCGGCATCGTCGGCGACATGACCGCGTCGCGGAAGGTCAAGCTGCCCATGGGCGGGAGCCGGGATTCCGGCGGAATGCACCGCCTGGCCGATCGCGAGCCGTTCGAGTGGTGCAACAAACTCTATCTTGAATGGTTCTGTGCGCGCAACGGGCGGATCGTGATTGAATCCGCCGATTACGAACTTCACCTCACGCCTCATGTCTGGCAGATGGACGAGGATGCCGAGGAGGCGCAGAAGCTGGCCAACCTGCATGCAATGCGCGACTTCATGGCGCGGGTGATCCGTCGCCGCGAATCCGGTGGCCACGATGCGGAAGCCGATGCACTCGATGAATTCGAATGGGAGGAGCGTCTAAAGGAGTCGGACCGCCTCACCGATGCCTACCAGGAGGTGTTGGAAAAATACCTCGACGATCCCGACAGCGAGCGCAAGGAGGCATTCGTGATGGGCTGGGACGGTTTGCTCGACGCGATGGCCGAGCGCGACGAACAGGAGGGGGCGGCGCAGGGTGGCGCTGCCGCGGGTGGCGAGGAAATGATCCTTTCGGAGGCGGATGGGGAGGATGATTTCGACGAGTCCGAGGATCATCCTCTGCAACTGGCATCGCGCGAACTCGCGTTGCGCGCGATGGATCTGGTGGAGCCTGGTTCCGAACCGGGCACGCCGTCGTTTCTCGTCGTCTCCAATCTGCTCCAGGTGAGCGGCAAGCTCGCCGCCGCGCTCAACGACCGCGCCGGCGGCTACGAGCCGGAGGCCGGCTACGTGCTCGCCATTCTCAAACGCTGTCTCAACTGGCTCAACGAGGCGGTGGGTGCGTGTCAGGAAATCATGACCCTCGAGGAGGATGCCGACCAACTCGCGGCGCTCGCCCATTTGCGCAGCTCGATCTTTGAAATCCGCGACGGGATCACCGAGCTGCGCCGCGGGATGAAACCGTGATCCCGGTGGGCTGCCACCTCAGGATCCCGACCACCAACGCGCCAGTCCGATGGAAAGCGGGATGCCCAGCGCGAGGTTGAAGGGAAATGTGATGCCCAGCGCCATCGTGAGGTAGTAGGCCGGATTGGCTTCCGGCAGGGCGACTCGGACGGCCGCGGGGGCTGCAATGTAGGAAGCACTGCCGGCCATCGCGCCGAGAATCGCGGCCCCTCCGGGGGTGAGGCCGGCCGCGAGGCCGAGTGCCACACCCAGCGCCCCGTGAAGCACCGGGATGACGCAGCCGAGCACCACCAGGCGCGGACCCGCGAAGCGCACGTCCGCCAGGCGGCTTCCGGTCACCAAGCCGAGTTCGATCATGAACAGACAAAGCGCGCCCTTGAATGCGGTGGCGAAGAACGGGTTCACATCGGCGAGGCGTCCGCTGCCACTGAGGAATCCGATTACCAGTCCGCCGATGAGCAGCAGGATGCTCTTGCCGATGAAGACCTCGCGGAAAGCGGCCGACCAATCACCGCCGCCGGAGGCCCTGCGCGCGAAGAGCAGGGCGACGACGATGCCCGGTACTTCCATCAGCGCGACCAGCGCGGGAAGGAACCCATCGGCTTCGAGCCCGGCGATTCTCACCGCCTCGATCGCCGCAAGAAAGGTCACGACCGACACCGATCCGTAGTGGGCCGCCACCGCCGCGCTGTCCGCCGCGCCAAGGTGGCCGATCCAACGCATCAACAGCCAGGCCGAGGTCGGTGTCACCACGCCGATGAGCACTGTGGCCAACGCCGGTAGGAACAGTTCGCGCAGGGGGGTGTCGGCCAGTACCGCGCCGCCCTTGAGCCCGATGGCCAGCAACAGGTAGATCGACAGCCCCTGGTAGATCGATTCCGGCACCGACAGATCGCTGCGCACGAGCTTGGCAACGATGCCGAGCGCGAAGCACAGCACCACCGGTCAGAGCAGGTTCTCGACAAGAGGACTCACGAGTGCCTTGCGGAGAATGGGTCGCTCAACGATAGACCATGTGCGACAGCTTCGGTTGCTGCCTCACGATATTGACCAGCATCTGCCGACAGTGCGCATGGCGCGTCCGGTCCTTGAGGATTTCCGCACTGCGGGTGAAGGATCCCCATTGCACGATGGTCAGCTCGACATTGCGCCGACCCCACAAATTCATCACTCCTTTGTTCGGCTTGTAGAGGTCCACCGTGCCGGTGCCGGTGAGTGCCGAGCCGTAGTCGTCCACCACGTACAGATAGGGCAGGCCTTTGATCCGGAAGGTCGTGCCCACCGGATAGAACGACCAGTCGGCTGCGGCACTGCGCACGTGATTGGTGTAGCGCAACGGCGTGCCGGTCGCGTTCTTGCTACCGTAGATCAGGTGGTCGGCCTCGCTGCACGTGTAGGCGGTGGTCCGCACCACGCGGCGACGCTCTTTGAAGCGGTACACCGGCATGCCATGGCGATCGCGCGGCTTGCCAGCTGAGGTGGCGACCAGCTCGGCCGATGGGCCGGGCACCTGCGGCTTCGCGCCGGGTGCGGCAGGCAGCCAATTCGATTTCGGCACCACGGCGACGGAATGGCTGCCGCAGCTCGACAACAACACGGCCGTCGCGGCGGCCAGCAGAGTGAGGGAGAAACGTGACGTCATGGGCTCGGATCAGGCTCAGGGAAACTCGGAACGGAATCCGGTCGAAACCGGAATTTGTCCGACGGGCGGGAGAATGGGTGGCCCGATTGCCCGAGGCAACCCTGAAATCCGGCGTCGATCAGGAATTCCAAAACATCATAAAAAAATCAATCATTTCAGATGAATTTTTCACCATGTTTCATGATAAAACGATGATCATCAGAATTCAAAATGTCCTCAATTTTGATCTCGATGATCATTGGCGGCCCCATTTGAGCGACCCAGCGAGAGGCCTCCAAGACCTCAGATCCGGCGCACATGCACGGTGATGGTGCGCACGCTGCCGTCGCGCGGATCGGTGGCGGTGAGGGTGTGGGTGCCCGGTGCGAGGTGGACGACGGGCTCGGGCGCGGACGGTTCGATGCGCAGCGTCGGCGATGACCAGTGGGCAACGCCCGGCAGGTTGGTGACCGGGCGCAGTCGATCCGAGCCGGATGGCATGTCGGGGTCGAGCAGGAAGGTGGTGCCGTCAGCCGGGGTGATCACGCGCAGTGGCTCGATCCGCGATGCCGATGGATCGAGCACGACTTCGTGTCGGCGTTCGTTGTGCGGTCCGTCATGCCACGAGGTGTAGGCGGCGTCGAGCCGCGCGCGGCCCGAGGCATCGTAGTCGGCGGGTTGGGCCAGCGGCGGCATGCGCGCGACGGGAATGGATTCCTCGCGCGTGACGGCGACCTTGGCATCCGCGGCAAGCCGCTTGCCGTTGCGCGGATCGATGCGCACGCGCGTCATTTCCACAGGGCAGGCGAACCACGATGGTAGCAGATCGCGGTGCAGGCGTTCGATGCTGCGGCGGAAGATCGGTCCGGCTCCATCGACACCGGAGACTTGCTTCATCGGCTGGTGTTCGAAATTTCCCGCCCAGACGCCGACGGTGAATTCCGGGGTGAATCCGATGCACCAGTTGTCGCGGAAGTCGGAGGAGGTACCGGTCTTCACCGCGCAGCGGAACGGCGTGTCGAGCGGACCGCCCAGCGCGAAGGTCGGCGCGCGCGCGGAGCGGTCGGACAGGATGTCGGCGATCCACCACGAGGCGGTGGCCGACCACAGCGGCGGCTCTGCGCGGGCGGCGCTTGTTTCCGCGATGAGGACCGGCGGCGCGTGATGGCCGTTGCATGCGATCGTGGCGAAGGCATTGGTCAGCTCGAGCAGGCGCACCGGTGCGTTGCCCAGGGTGAGGCCGAGCCCGTGATGCCCGGGCCGGTCGCCGAGGGTGTGGAGGCCGAGTCGCACGAGCAATCCGTGCAGCGGCGCAGGGCCGCCAAGCGCATCGAGTTCGCGCAATGCGGGGACGTTGAGCGAGCAGGCGAGCGCGTCGCGCAGCGTGACGGGTCCGCGGAACCGGCGGTCGTGGTTTTGCGGCAGGTCGAGTCCCTGCGGCGTGAGATAGGGCGTCGGGATGTCTGCGAGGATGGATGCGGGCGTGCGTGCCATGGAATCGATCGCCAGCAGGTAGGTGAACGGCTTGAGCGCGGATCCGGGCGAGCGGGGGATCCAGGCGCCGTTGATCTGGCCGCCGCGCGCGTCCTGCCAATCGGCCGAGGAAACCAGTGCGAGCACCTCGCGGGTGGCGTTGTCGATGGCAACGACCGCCGCGTGCCGCAGGTTGGCGTGATGCAAGCGGGCGGTTTCCTGGCGCACGAACGCCTCGATGTCGAGTTGCAGCGACCGGTCGATGGTGGTGCGCACGACCGGCGGGTCGTTCGTGGGGGTTGTCGCGATCCGCGGCAGGCCTTCCGCGATCCACGGCGCGGCGATTTTTGGTTGCAGCGGCTGCAGCACGATTGGTTCTGCCGCGGCGATGCGAAGGCGAGCGGGGTCGCTCGCCGACATCGCCGCGAGTCGCGAGAGCACGACATTCCTGCGGGCCTGCGCGCGTTGCGGATGCCGCAGCGGGTTGAGCCGCGACGGTGCCTGCGGCAGGCCGGCGAGCAGGGCGGACTCCGCGAGCGACAGATCGGCAAGTGGCTTTTCTAAATAGAATGCGGCCGCCTCCGCCGCGCCGATCCGCAGGTTGCCGTAATCGAGCCGGTTGAGATACGCGCAGAGGATTTCGTCCTTGGTGTGCGACATCTCCAAACGCCTCGCCGCGAGTGCTTCGAGCAGCTTGCGTGCAATCGTGCGATTGGCCGGGGGAGACGAGATTTTCACCAACTGCTGCGTGATCGTCGAGGCACCCGAGACCACGCGGCCGCCGGTGATCGCGTCGCGCAGCGCACGACAGGTGGCAAGCAGGTCGATTCCGCCGTGGCGGCGGAACCGCTTGTCCTCCGCAGCAATCGTGCAGGCCGCGAGATCGGCAGGGATGGCATCGATCGCGATCGGGGCCGACCGCATGAATCCAGGCAGCACCAAGCGGGCGAGCGGTTCGCCATGCCGGTCGGTGATCACCGGTGACGGCTGCGGCGGCTGCATCAGGGCGGTCGGCAACGGAACGGACCAAGGCAACACGTACCAGACGGCGATCCAGGTCAGGCCGAAAACGCCCGCCGCTACCAGCGCGATGCGTCGTTTCGCTAGCGGGGCGGCCACGAGACACACGTTGGCATCCGCGCGCCGGATGTCACGCCGGATCCGGGCGCGATGGCGTGATCGGTCGATCCGCATTGACGTGGGCCACCCGGCCATCACCATGCCCGCTGATGATCGCACGCCTGCGCGGCTCCGTCATTGAGGCCTGGCCCGACCGGTTGGTGGTCGATGCCCGCGGCGTGGGCTACGAAGTCCACATCCCGGTCTCGACCTACGACCGCCTGCAGGCCGTCGAGGGCATGCAGGTGGACCTGCGCACCCACCTGCAGGTCCGCGAGCATGCGCACACCTTGTACGGATTCGCCACCGAGGAGGAGCGTGATCTGTTCGTGATGCTCATCGAGCGCGTCACCGGGATTGGTCCGGCCATCGCGATGGCGGTGCTCAGCGGCATGCCGGTGCAGCGCTTCAAGGGATGCGTCGTCTCGGGCAACACCACCGAATTGGCCAGGATCAAAGGGATCGGCAAAAAAACCGCCGAGCGCATCGTGCTTGAACTCAAGGACAAGGTGGGCGTCGCCGACACCTGGCAGGATGCCGCCGCCGGCGCGGTGAGCCCTGCCGCCGCGGACGCGGAACTCGCGCTGATCGCGCTCGGCTACAAGCAGGTCGATGCGCGCAAGGCCGTGCGCAAGGTCATCGAGTCCGAGCCGACCGCCGCGGTCGAAGTCCTGGTGCGCGGCGCGCTGCGGCTGATGCAGTCGTGATGTCGCACGCCTGATGTTTTCCACCCACGCTTCACCCGATCATGAAAGAACTCATCGCCCTGCTCATCGCGTTCGGCATCGGTGCCGTTTGCGGACGCTTCCACATCCCGCTGCCCGCGCCGCCGCACTGGTTCGGCGTGCTGCTCATCGTCGCGATCTGGGGCGGCTACATGACGTTCCGGCCGGGTTCGTGATCGAAGATTTCATCGCATCGCTTCAGCGATCCGCGCGGCCCAGTCGCGGGCCCGTTCGCCGAAGCCGCGGTTGTCGCCGGCGTAGAGGATGCCGCGCGAGACGTTGACCACATCCGGCAGGCCGCGGCGCGAGGCGAGTGAGGCAAGGTCGCCGCCTTGTGCGCCGAGTCCCGGGATGAGCAGCGGGGCGGGCGGCATCCGGGCGAAGACATCGTCGTCCTGGGTGAGGCCGACCACATAGCCGACATCGGTGAGTCGTTGTTCCGACCGGGCGCGTTCGCCCAGAGCGGTGACGAGTTCGAACACCTTGCGGCCGTCGGCGAGGCTTCTTCGTTGGAAATCCGCGCTGCCGGGATTGGAGGTGACCGCCAGCAGGTAGACGCCCTTGCCGTCGTGATCGAGGAACGGCTCGATCGAATCGTAGCCGAGGAAGGGATTGAGCGTGACGGCGTCCGCCTTCCATTGGTCGAAGCAGGCGCGCGCATATTGTTTCTGGGTTTCGCCGATGTCGCTGCGTTTGGCATCGAGGATCACGGGAATGTCGTCGGGCACGGCGTCGAGCACGTCCTCGAGCAGGCGGATGCCTTCGCTGCCCATCGCTTCGAAGTAGGCGGTGTTCGGCTTGAATGCCGCGGCGTGCGGCGAGGTTTCGGCGATCACTTGCAGCAGCATGGCGCGGGCGTCGGCGAGCCCGCCCTCGACGAGTCGCGGGTCGAGCCCGACGCAGAGTCGGGATCCGGTGCGGGCGATCCGCTGCTGGAGACGTTCGGCGTAGCGCATGAGGCGAGGATGACATGGCGGCGGGAATGGAAAACCCCAAATCGTCACTACCGTCTGCTTGCGGTGGCGAGGGACACCCCGTAGGGTCGGCCTCTCATGCAACGATGTGCCGGACCCGCCTGCCGTATCCGCCGGCGATTGTCGGCGAGTGCACCGGTGGAGACGCCCGGCGTCGATCCGGCAGCCGAGGTGGCACTTGCGGCGTTGGCCGGCCGGTATCGTCTTTCAAGCGGCGAGTCGTTGCTGGAGGCCTCGCACCGGCAACCGCTGCTGTTGGTGTTTCTGCGTCACTTCGGTTGCACCTTCACGCGGCAGATCCTGCGCGGCCTCGAGGATCTCGAGCGCGAGGCCGTCGCTCGCGGCGCGCGGATCGTGATCGTCCATCTTTCCGCTGAAAGCAGTGGCAACCGGCATTTGTCGGGTCATCGCGAGATTGCCCGCATTGCCGACCCCGACCGCGCGCTCTACCGCGCCTTCGGTCTGGGACGCGGCGGATTTCTCGAGCTGTTCGGCCCGCGTGTCGTCTGGTTCGGTTTGCTCGCATTGCTCAAAGGTTGTGGCGTGGGTCATCTCGCGGGCGACGGCCGCCAGATGCCGGGAGCCTTTCTTTTTCAAAACGGGCGAATCGTCGCCGCGCAGCGTGCGCGCACGGCGGCGGACATGCCCGAGATCCCGCGCCTGTTCGATGCGGCATCGCCGCGGATCCGGTCATGAACGCGTCCGGCATCCTTCATCGTGCGCTCACGGCGGTCGCTGCCGTGCTCGCCACCGCCTGCGTCGATGTGGACGAGGAATTCCGGCTGACCCCGACCGGCGCGGGTGAAGCGGCGATCCGCGTGTCGATGCCGGCGGGGGTGCTGCACCTGCAGGGTGGCGAGGAAGGTGTCGAGAAGCTGCTCGACGATTTCCTGACGAGGCGTCCCGGGATCAAGTCGATGGGCTATCAGGTGTCGGTGAAAAACGGCCGGGCTCATCTCGACGCGCGCTTTCGCTTCGATTCCGCGGATGAACTCATCGATGCGATGTCGGCTCCGGCCGATGTCGGGCTGCCACGGGTGGTGTCCGGCATTCTCGGATCGGCGAAGCTCGAAACCGGCTGGCTTCTCGTGCGGTTTTCGCGGGTGATCGACCCCGGCGAGTCGTTGGCTGGCGCGAGATTGTTGCCCGGCATGGTCCTGGGGGATCACCGGATCCGCACCACGCTGCATCTTCCGGCGCGGGTGGAATCATCGAATGCGACGCGGGTGGAAAACGACGGCCGCATGCTGGTGTGGGATGTGCGGTTGGCGGATGCCGTCGAACGACCGATGCGCCAGGAATTCATCATGCCGGTTCCGGTGCCGTGGTTCGGAATCCTGGCATCGGCTTTTCCCGGATTGTTGCTTGCGGGGTGGATCTGGTTCATCCGGCGGCGCAAGCGGCAAGGCGGCGTGTCAGCATGATCGATTGAATCCGATGAAACTTCGTTTTCCCATTCACCCGCGCGCATGGATCGATTCGATGCTGAGCTATCCGCGGTTCTTCGGCACGATCAAGCCGGAGTTGATGCGCGGCAGTGATGCCGATCTCGGCGTGTTGCTCGACGCGCGGATGCGGGCGGTGTGGCCTCGCAAGCTCGAGTGCCCGTTGGGTGGGCGTTTACTCGCAATCTCCCCACACCCGGATGACGAAGTCATTGGATGCGGTGGATTGCTCGCACTGCATTCCGGAAAGGCGGAGATCCGCATCGTCAATGTGTACAATGGCGATGGCGGTGGCGAACTGCCAGAAGGTCCCTGGCGGAACGACGAAGGCTACCGTGCGCGACTCGTCGAGGCGCGGAGTCGGGAGCTGGATGCGGCGGCGGCGGATCTGCAGGCGTCGGATGTGCTGCGCTTCGGGGTATCCGATTGCGACGGCACGCCGGGTGCCGGCGAGGTCCGCAAGCTCAGGGAGCTGCTCCTATCCTGGCGTCCGGACGTGGTCCTGCTGCCGTGGTTCCTCGACAAGCATCCGCATCACCGACTGACCAACCGGCTTCTGGCGGACGCGGCCGATGGTCTGTCCTTCATGGTGCTCGGGTATGAGGTCTGGGGCTTGCTGCCGCCGAACGCGGTGGTCGATATCAGCGGAGTGCTGGATCGCAAGCTTTCGATGGTGCGTCATTACGTGAGCCAACTCCGCACCGTGGATTACGCGGGCTATGTCTCGGGGCTCGCCCGCGCGAGAGCCTTTCATCATCCGGTGAACGAGTTGCGAACCGGTGCCGTCGAAGCCTACTTGGCGCTGCCGGTTGCCGATTACTGCGAACTGGTCAGGCGCATCCCGCCGCCCGGTGAAACGTGACGCTTGCGCCTGCTCGCGTCACGGCAGATGGATGCGCTCGCCGAGGTGGCGCGGTCGCGTGTCGAGTACATGGACGTCCAACCACATCCGGATGCGCGCACCGATCTCGCGGACCCTTGTTTTCACAGCCAGATGAGGTTCGACATCATCGGCCGCAAACCCGCGGGCATCGAGGCCGTGCGATCTCGCGATGTAGATGGCGCGCTCGACGTGGAACCGCTGGCTGATGAACAGCACCTCGCTGATGCCGAACACCTCTTTGGCGCGGACGACCGAATCAAAGGTGCGCAGTCCGGCGAAGTCGCAGACGATGCGGTCGGCAGGCACACCCCTCGCGACAAGCGCCTCGCGCATCCGCACCGGCTCGTTGTAGTAGCGCGACCGGTTGTCGCCGGAAACCAAAAGGGTGGCGATCCGTCCCGCATGCCACAGGCGGGCAGCCGCGTCGATGCGGTGGCGGAAGTACGGATTCTCGCGCCCGTCGACGCGGTCGGTCGTGCCGAGAACGAGTCCGATGCGGGTCGGCCGCACTTCATCGATCGAATCCGCGATGCGTCCTGCGGAGCGCCAGAACGGTGCGAGATTGGCATGCGCGACCAACGCGGCCGCCAGCGTGACCAGCGCGAGAGTTGCGACCATTGCCCGCCAAAGCCAGAGACGCAGCGGGTGGATGGCATCGGTGGTCATCGAGCCGCCGCCTCCCGCAGCTCCAGTGTGGGTTTGACAAACAACGACTTCAGCGCCTCGGCGAATCCGCCGGCAGCGGCCTCCTCGGGTGCCAGCACGCGCAGACGACCTGGTCGCTGACGGAACTCCGCCTGCGGAAACCGCCCGAGCCATTCGCCGTCCACTTCGACCGGCACGTCGCGGTCGCAGCGCACGGTGAAGCGCGACGCCCGGTGGTATTCGACCGAGTCAAGCAGGTCGATCCCGCCGAGTGCGAGTCCACGCAGCGAATCCAGGATCACACGGTATCCGGATTCCTTGTACACGAGGATGTCGAGCATCGAGTCGGTGTTGTCCGCATTGCGGAAAAACCGGAACTGACCGCCATAGAGTGATCCGTTGCCCGCGAGGACGGCCACACCTTCGGCAAGCCGGCCGTCGGCGAGTTCGACGATCATTTGCGGCGGAGTCTCGCCCATCACCTTGACCGTCGCCAGCAGGTAGGCGAGGGAGCCGAGCTTCATCTTCGACTCCCAGCTCGTTTCCTCGATCACCCGGGCGTCGAAACCGACCCCGGCCATCTGAACGAACGGATGACCATTCACTTCGAATAAATCGATCTCGCGGATGTGTCCGCGCTCGATCACCGCCAGCGAGCGCTCGAGCGGATCAAGGGGAATGCCCATCTCACGGGCGAACACATTCATCGTGCCCACCGGCAGCACGCCCAGTGCGGTGGACGTGCCGGCGAGCCCGCAAACCACCTCGTTCACCGTGCCGTCGCCGCCGGC
>VHCM01000068.1 GCA_016871685.1 Verrucomicrobiota bacterium | reverse complement strand
CCGAGGCGAGCAGCGCCGACTTGGTGAGCACGACCCACTTCGGTGTTCCGGAGCTGCCCGAGGTGCGGAACCACACCGTGCCGCGCAACGCCGCGTCGCGAGGCGGATCGACAGGCCACTGCGCCGACCACGGAGCGGCGTCGCACCAGAATTCACGGGTGATCAGAAGTGCCGCGTCCATGGCAATGCATCGAGCAAATCGTCGAAGCCCAGTCCCGTGCCGACCGGACACTGGAATCCGGGCACCCAGGGACCCATCGCCTCGATGAACGGATCCGGCTCGAACAAATGATGGGTTTGCAATCCGCACAGGCCGATCCCGCCGGGAAAGCGCGCCGCCAGACATGCGGCCTCCAGCGCGGCGAAGGCCTGACCCAGCGGATGGTCCATCGAACTGGTCACCACCAGGCGCTGCGATCGCGCCAACGCCGCCTCGGCCAACAGCAACGGCTCGTCAAGCGCCGGCTTCACGACCATGACGTCGGCCGCCGCGGTCAGCGGCGCGGCCTCGCGGTCGACCGCCAATCGCACGCCCGTGCGCTTGCGCAAATCACGCCACACACTCTCCGAATACGGGCAAGGGTCCTCGACGAAATCAATCACCGACCGCGTGCGCGGATCAAGCGCGCACAAGAATGCCGCCGCCTCGTCGGGCGCAGGCACTTCGTTGAAATCGAGACGCCACATCAACGATGGAAATTCCAGCGCCATCGCATCGAGAAACGCGCGCTCGTGTTCGGGATTGATGCCGGCCTTGAGCTTGACCGTGGCAAACCCGGCCGCCACCGCGGCTTCGACCGCTTCGCGGCTGCGCGATGCAAGCGTCGCATGACTTTCCGGCACCTCGAGATCGTCGAACAGGGAAACGTCCGCCGCCCGGCCCGCCGCATCGATCTCCGCGCAACGCAGCGCGCGCCGCACGATCGGCCAGCTCCTCGGTCCGGCCAGATCCGCAAGGCAGCGATCGAGCGGCGGATCCCCAAGCTCGGGCCACGGATGAATGCAGCCATAGCCCTCGCCCACCCGCACCAGCACTCCTTCGAAATCACGCCGACGCGTCGCCGCGTTCAGCACTTGTCGCGCCCGCAACCGGTAGCGCGAGATCCACGGCTTGTCCGCCATCGAAAGCATCCGCCCCATCGATAACGGATCCCACCCGACGCCGCAAACGGGAATCCGGGGGGAAGGAAAACGCGATGCTCAAGCAGACACAATCCCGGCGATCCGGCGGTGGGGATTGGAAAAGAATCAAATCCTCATCACACATCATCGCACGATGCCTGATCCAGCTTTTCCTTCAATTCCTCGAATGCGGTGACACCCCCTTCTCCCTTTCACCAGTCGCGAACCGCAACCAGATCAACGCGGCCCCGCTGCTGGCAACATACAAGCAACGCCTGATCAAGGGAAGCCCTTGACTTCCAATGGATGTAACCTGCGAGCCGATCCTTCACACAGTCAGTCGGCGACAAGAGGCGCAAAGTCCTGCCATCGAATTCGATCTCGGCTGGCACGACGGGATATTGCTCGCCGATTTCCACCGGTCCTCTCGGAAACTCCAAAAACAGGTGAGGACATTCGGGATGTTTGTAATACCTGGAACGGGTTGGTACGAATCCAATTGCCGCCAACGCTGCTTCAAGATGATGTCGATTCACATCATCCGCAATCATGTCCAGATCACCCGACCTATACAATCCCTCCGTGTAGATCGCGACCACCGCCCCACCTACGAGCACAGACCGAATGCCCTCCCCCTCCAAATGCCATGCCACATACCGCCACAATTCCGCTTCGGTACACCTCTGCCAGTCCGGTGGTTGCATGGAATGAGAAATGATTTGATTTTTCGGTCAAATGACCTATTATTTCGGTCATGATTCCGACCGTGCTCCAAGACCTGTTCAGCAGCAAGGCCGCCGAGGCGGTGCTGTTGTCACTCTATCACGACGGTGAGGCATACGGACGGGCGATCGCCAGAGATTTTGACATTTCGGTGAATGCCGTCCAGCGGCAACTCGAGCGGTTCGAGCGATCCGGCACGATTGTATGCAAACGCCAAGGGCGAACGCTGGTCTACACATGGAATCCAAAATCCAGACTGGCCAGGAGACTGCGCGATTTGACGGGCATCGTCTACGATGGGCTCGGCAACCGGACGAAGGAATTGCTGTTTCGCGAGCGGAGGCAGCCGCGCGCGAAAGACAAGCCGGTCATCCGGTGATGAACACCAGCGGACTTTTCCGCGAACGCCCCCCTCATCTCACCTCGGCATCACGACCACCGCGTGCTCATCAATACGGTGGCGCGCTCCGGCTTGATCGCACAGATACTGCAACACGACCCGGGCGGGCAGGTGTTTCAATCGCAACGTGATCCTCACTCCGCGCAACCGCCCCTGCGGATCCTGAACGACAAAATTCGGCGAGCACTTGTCCTTCGAATGCTTCTCGACTGAGACGCGCAACAACTCCAACGATTCGGCCAATGTCGCGCCATCGACCTCGTAGGCAGGCAGAAGCACCTCGGCAAAGGCAGCCCCGGAGTTGCCCGCGCTTGCCGTCGGCGCGGCAGACCCGGCCACGCCGCCTTCCAGACGCAGCGGAAACACAAGGACGACGGCAAGCAGACAGAGTCGGGTGATGCAGGTCATCATCCCCAACCTGCCACGGAGCGCCGTGGTGTCCACCACATTTGCGTTGCCCGTTGCAGCCACCGGCGGCAGGATCCTCTCCCTGATGATGCGTCGATTCCTGACCACGGTGATCCTGCAGCTGACTCCATTCGCCGCGTCGTCCGCGCGCGAGGCACCGTCCGACGTTTACCGCTCGGTGCTGCGCATCGAAGTGGCCTCGCAGGTGCCTGATTACGCGACCCCGTGGAATGCCGGCCGCTTCGGCGGCGGCATCGGCACCGGATTCATCATCGGCAACAACCGCATCCTCACCAACGCCCACGTCGTCTCCAACGGCCGACGTATCCTCGTCACCGTGCACGGCAGCTCGCGCAAATACCCGGCGCGCATCGAACACATCGCCCACGACTGCGATCTCGCCCTGCTTGCCGTCGATGATTTCTCCGACTTCACCTCGTTCCCGGTCTTCACCTTCGGCGAGGTGCCGAGGCTCGAATCGCAGGTGCGCGTCATCGGCTATCCGATCGGTGGCGAGCGGCTGTCGGTGACCCGCGGCGTCGTTTCACGCATCGACTTCCAGCCGTACTCCCATTCACGCGCCGATTCGCACCTCACCATCCAGATCGACGCGGCGATCAACCCGGGCAACTCCGGCGGACCCGTCCTGCAGGACGAGAAGGTCGTCGGCGTCGCGTTCCAAGGCCTGCGCTCGGCGGACAACACCGGTTACGTCATCCCGACGCCGGTGATCCGCCGCTTCCTCAAGGACATCGAAGACGGACGCTACGAGCACTACGTCGACTTCGGCATCAATGAGTTCGAGCTTCACAATCCGGCAATGCGCCGGGTGCTCGGCCTGCCCGCCGACGACCTGGGCGTGCTCGTGACCCATGTGATTCCCGGCAGCGGTGCGGAGGAAGTGCTGCGCCCCGGCGACGTGCTTGCCGGGATCGACGGCATCGACGTCGACTCAGCCGGACAAGTCGAGATCGGCGGTGAACATGTGAATTTCAACGAAATCATCGAACGCAAATTCACCGGTGACCGAATGTCGGTGCGCTTCCGGCGGGAGGGCACATGGCATGATGCGGAGCTGACCCTCAAGCCGATCCCGGCGGCGCGCATGCAAGCGGTCCAGTACGACCGCCGTCCGCGCTACATCGTCTTCGCCGGACTGGTCTTCCAGCCGCTCGACACCAATCTCTTCGCGGCCGCGCGCTTCGACGACGTCACGGTGCGGCGGCTCTACACCGACTATGTTCCCAGAGGCCTGTTTCGCCGACATCGCGACATCGTGGTGCTTTCGCGCGTCGAGAGCGACCCGGTCACCAGCCAGCTCGGCGATTTCGCCGGCTTTGCCGTCGACAAGATCAACGGCACGGAAGTGATCGACCTCAAGCACGCCTACGAACTGCTGCATGGCGCGAATCCGCCGGAGTTCCACGTGATCGAATTGTTCGGTGCCACCCGTCCGGTGGTGATCCCGTCGGCCGATGTCGCCGCCGCCAACGAGCGCGTGGCCCGCCATTCGTCGATCCCGCAACTCGCCAACCTCGAGGACTGAATCCATGCCGCGCGCGGGCATCGCCCTAGGATCGAACCTCGGCGACCGCATCGGCAGCCTGCGGGCCGCTGCCGCCTCATTGCGCGGCCTGTCCGTGCCGGGCGAACCCTTCCTCGCCGCGGCGATCTACGCGACCCGGCCGCAGGATTGTCCGCCCGGATCACCGGAGTTTCTCAACAGCGTCGTCGAAATCGGATTTGACGGCAGCGCGCGCGAGCTGCTCGATGCCACCCTCGCCATCGAGACTGCGCTCGGCCGCGTCCGAAGTGCCGTCCTCAACGCCCCGCGGCCGATCGACATCGACCTGCTCTACTTCGGAGACGCAATCATCAACAGCACGGATCTGACGCTGCCACACCCACGCATCACCCGCCGACGCTTCGTGCTCCAACCCCTCGCCGACATCCGCCCCGGCCTGGTGCTGCCGGGTTCTCCGTACTCCATCCGCGAATCACTCGCCGGTCTCGACGATGGTGAGGCACTACTGGTCGCACTCGAGGAAACTCTCTGAAGCCACACTTCCGGCAGCTGTGCCGGAAATCATCGCGTCTTCGCCACCTGCCTGCGGAACATCGGCAGCAAATGCTCGTCCATCCAGCCGAAAGCCGCCTCAAGCCCCTGCTCTTGGTAGAGCCTGCCGATCGATGCCTCAACGCGCGTCGGATTGCCGAATGCGCTGAGAAACTCGTTGGACGTGAGCTTCATGAACCACTCGCCGTCCATCAAGCCCCGCTCCCGCAAGACGTACTGCCGCGCAAACAAGGCCAATACCGCATCGCCAACCCAGGCGCACTCGCGCTCTTCACGAAGCTCTTCGTCGCGCCGACTCATGATTGTTTTGTGAACACCCGCGCCACCGCCGGCGACGCCTTGGCCTTGCGATCCTGCTCGATCCGCTCACGAAGGCGGATCTCCGATTCCGCATCCCAATAACCCGGATGCAGTTCGATGAAAACCGATGAATAGGGCAGCGCGCTGCGAGTGCGCACCACCAACACGTCAAAGCTCCGCACCGTGTCCTCGACCAAGGTCATCAGCGACTGCTGTTCCAGCTCGGTTGCATCGTGACCGTGCAATGACTCGCGGATCCGTGTCCGGTACGAATCCATTCCTGGAGCGTAGTCGTTTTCAACTGAACGAAGCTCGCGGGTGAGATACACATGCGGTCGCAGGTGTTCCGTGCGTTCCAGTGTCTGGATCACGAAATCGACGGCTTCCGGAATCTCAACCGGTGTCGTGACCAGTCGCAGCCCGGGGCGACTGTGGGCGGGAAACGAGGCTTCCGCGACGATGATCCAGTTGCGATAGCCGAGGTGCCCGGTCTGCTGGCGCACCGCTTGCTTCCACTCGTCGTCCGACCGGTCGACCCACGCACAGCCCGCCGTGGAAAACAGGACGCCCAGGACCAGCAGGCGGCGCGCACGGAACATGGCCGTTTGATACGTGTCGGACACCCCGGCTGTCAACGCGCGCCTGCGGTCGGCGTCACTGGCACGCGCCTCCTCATCCGAGCCAGAAGCTGAAGTAAAGGTAGAAGCCGAGCACCAGCCCGAGCACCAGGATGGTCGCGGCCACATCCCAGCGGTTCCAAGACGCGCGGATCGCCGCGCGGTCGGTCGGCGTGAGCGCGCCATAAGTGAAGCCGCGGATGGACGCGGTATCCTGCGCCGGCGTGGCGAGCGACACTGCGACGATGATCACCACGCTGATGAGCATCAGCACGCCCGAACCGTACAGGAAGTTGAACGATGCGATCCACTCGAGCAACGAGCCATCGGCGAAGGGACTGCCACCGTGCACGGCTTCGACCGCCATTTTGCCAAGACCGAGGACAAAGCCCGCCACCAAGCCGGTGAGCGCGCCATGCGCGTTGATGCGCTTCGAAAACAAGCCGAGCAGGAACACGGCGGTGATCGGCGGCGCAAGGTAGCCCTGCACCGCCTGCAGGTACTTGTAGATCCCGCCTCCGGCCATCGCCTTCATGATCGGAATCCACACCAGTCCGCACGCAACGACCACCGCGGTGGCGGCGCGACCGACCCGCAACAGGTGTGCCTGGGGCCGACCGGGGCGGAGTTTTTCATAAATGTCGACCGTGAACAACGTGGCACACGAGTTGAACAACGAAGCGAGCGAGGACATCAATGCGGAGAGCAGGCCGCCGACAACCAGGCCGCGCAGACCTTCGGGCAGCAGCGTGGTGACCAGCGCGGGAAAGACCATGTCGCCCTCGATCGTCGTGCCGTCCGCCTTCGTCGGGATCGCAAGCATGCCCTTCTGATGCAGCGCCCATCCGATCAATCCGGGCACGAGAAAGATCATCACCGGCCAGACCTTGAGGAAGCCGCCGAAGATCGCGCCGCGGCGAGCGTTGGCGAGATCCTTGGCAGCCAGCGTGCGCTGGACGATGTACTGGTCGGTGCACCAGTACCAAATACCGATCACCGGCGAGGCGATCAGGATGCCGAGCCATGGAAATTCCGGATCGGAAAGCGGACGCCACAACGCGAAGGCCTCGCGGTTCTCCGTGGCCATGCGCTGGAGTTCGCCCCAGCCGCCGAGTTCGCGCAGTCCGTAAAACGTGATGAAGAACGACCCGAGCAGCAACAGCCCGGTCTGCGCCACCTCGGTGTAGATCACCGCGCGCAGTCCGCCAAAGACAGTGTACACGCCGGTGAGCACCACCGTGACCACCGCGCCCGTCCAGAACGCGTTGTCGGGCGAACCAAAGGTATCGGGCAGCAAGGTGCGGAAAACCAGCGCGCCCGCGTAAACCGTGACCGACACCTTGGTGAAGACGTACGCCACCAGCGAGACGACCGACAACACCCAGCGCACCCTGGCGTCGAAGCGGCGCTCCATGAACTCGGGCATCGTGAAGACACCGGATTTGTAGTAGAACGGCACGAACACCCACGCGAGCAGGATCATGATCCACGCGTGAAGTTCGTAGTGCGCCATCGCCATGCCGGAGGTGGCGCCGTTGCCCGCAAGCCCGACGATGTGCTCGGAGCCGATGTTGGACGCCAGCAACGAGGCACCGATGACGAACCATCCGGCATGCCGGCCGGCGAGAAAGTAGTCCGACGTATCGCGCACCTTGCGCGACGACCACACGACGATCGCGGCGATGATCAGGAAATACACACCGACCACACTCCAGTCGAGGGCACCCAGTCCGGACGACGGCATCGCAGCAAGCATCGGGTATTGCATGAATCCATGTGACGTCCGTCCGCCATCCACGGCAAGCGAAAGATCCGTGGTGGCAGCCAACAGGGGCTCTCAGGTGCGCGAATGCCCCCGACGGAAAAGGTTTTCCCCGGGATAGGGCAGGCCTTCTGGATTTGGGACGTCGATGGTCGGGATCCCCAGCAGCCGGAAAGCGTCGAAGAGCACCGCGCCGACGTGCGCGAAGGCAACCGCGGCATGGTGGTGGTAACGGCCAAGCAACACGTGGCGGTAGAACCGGCTGAACCCCGGAATGTGCGCCGTGCCGGTGCAGCCGAACGTCTTTGGATCAAGATCGAGGAAGTGGCCCTCGCAGATGTAGGCACGCAGTCGGTCGCCCTCGCCGTGGATTTGGCAGAGGGTGATCGGCGAGGCCGCGATCTGCCCCTCGATCGTCCCGCGCGTGATGTCCGGCTCGGTGTCGGGCTCCATCAACCGCTTCATGATGAGTTGATGCTTCATTTCTGGATCGCGGAGCCGCCGCGCCGCGGTGTTGCCGCAATGAAACATCCCCACCATGTCGTGCAGCGGAAAATCCTTGAGCGACTCGTGCAGGTTTGCGGGAATCGAATGGTTGATGTCGAGGAGCGTCACGGTGTCGTCGCTCGCGTACTGCGCGAGCAACTCGGCCACCAGCGAGTAGGCGTCGTTTTCACAAGCGATCGGAAACCCGAGGTCGGCCAAACGCCCGTTGATGAAACACGGCACATGACGCAGCGACAGCTCCTGCTCGGACCAACATTGCGTCGCGGCACCCGAGAGCCGCAGTCGCTCGCGGAACTGGCGCACGGCCTGCTCATAGTGCGACAAACGCCCGGCAAACTCCGGATCTTCGGGGATCGACGGCATCCCGGCCTTCTGCTCGGCGGCGATCGCCGCGGAATCGCGGATCGCACGGATTTCGTTCTGCAGGTCGAACAATCCGAGCTCCTCAACCTCGACCCCGATCGACTGGATCGACGCGATGTTGTACGAACAGGTTTCGAAATCCCTCGGACGCGGACCAAACAAGCCGATCGTCGCATTGCGCGTGCCTTTCACCACCTTCATCACGCGAACGAAATGCGCGATCTCGGCTGCACCAGAGGCCGCGGTCACCACCGGCAGCTCCGGGATGTGGACGCGCCCGTCCAGCCCGCGCTTGCGGATCGCCAGCGCCGCGGACAGCAGGCCGCACAGCGCGTCGCCGCGCTTCTCAACGAGGTGAAGCGCGCTCTCCTCCGCCGCCGCAAGCAACAACACCGGACCGGTAAAATGTTTCACGAACAGGGCGTCCTCGATCTCCGGCGAGAAGTTGCCGAGGAACAACACCGCGGCGTCACAACCGGCCGCATGCAGTTGCGCGGCCGCCTCCGCCGCATGCGCGCGCGTCTCAATCACCGCGCAGTCGCCATCCGGCACCACCAAGGGCACGCCGAGACCGGCGGCAGCGGCGATCATCGCCTTGCTGCGCTCCTCGGCCAATGTGCGCGGGAAGCAATTGCGGGACGCGGAGACGAATCCGAGTCTGACCTCGGGCGAGTGGGTTCCAAGCGGCAGGTACATGGGAATCGGTGGACGGGCGGAACGCAGCCTTGCGACGGATCGCCCGTTCAATCAAGCCGCATTCCAGTCAGGCAGCACGGCCGCGCCTGCCGGAGTCAACCGCACGACCTCGCCGATCCAATCGACCGGTCAGCGCCGATTGAGTGCGAGCATGATGAAGTACAGCAGCTGGGCCACCGACCCGACAGCCGCAGCCACATAGGTCATCGCCGCCCAGAACAGGGCGTTGCGCGCCTTGTCCTGCTCCATGCTCACCGCAAGCCCGCTGGTTTGCAACCAGGCCAGCGCGCGACGGCTCGCGTCGAATTCGACCGGCAGGGTGACGATCGAGAACAAGGTGGTCACCGCAAACAAGGCGACCCAGATCCAAAGGAACGATGCGGTGCTGGCGAGACCGACACCGAGCAAACCCGCGATCATGACGAAGTTGAGCATCTTCGTCGACAACTGCACGGCGGGTACCATCTTCGAACGGAATCCCAGCCAAAGATACGCCTGCTGGTGCTGGATGGCATGACCGCACTCGTGGGCCGCCACCGCCGCTGCGGCGACTGAATTCTCATGATACACCGGCTCGCTCAAATTCACCGTCTTGCGGATCGGATCATAGTGGTCGGTGAGCTGGCCCGGCACGCTGATCACCTTGACGTCGCGAATGCCGTTCTGGCGCAGCATCAGCTCGGCCACCTCGGCACCGGTCATCCGCAGCGGGATCTGCGAATATTCGGCAAAGCGCCGCTTGAGCATGCCGCTGATGAGCATGCTGGCGATGAAGGTCGCACCAAGAATCAACATGTAGAGCGGCGAAAACCCGCCAGGGGCGTAGCCGACCTGGGCAATGGTAAGGATGTCCGGGATCATGCGGGCGATCATAAACGCATTCCGCGATCCCGCAACGGGAAGAGGGCCAATTGACACAAGATTTTTTCGCTGCCGACAGGATTCCGGATGGCGGGCCCCGCCATTTCATGACAGGTTGCCGCCACATGAACGCCCGATTTCTGACCGCCCTCGCAACCGCCTGCCTTGCCTTCACCCTTCCCTGCCTCGCGGAGGACACGCCGCTGGGCAAGCGGATGGATGCCATGAACGAGGCCTACAAGGCCCTGCGCAAGGAAACCGATCCGGCCAAAGCCGCCGAACTCGCCCGGACCGCCCAGACGGAGGCCGCCAAGTCGATGACCGAAACCCCCGCGATGCTCGCCAAGATGCCGGACGGACCGGAGCGGGCAAAGGCCGCCGTCGAGTACCGCAAGGCGATGGCCCGGCTCTATCTCACGCTCTGCGAGGTCGAAGAGGCCTGCCTCGCCGGCAACCTCGAGGCGGTCAAACCCCTCATCGAGGAAATCAAGAAGCAACGCAAAGCAGGTCACGACCGGTTCATCGAAGACGAGGAGGAATGACTCCCGCTCACTCGACCACCACGCGCGTCCCGGGTTTCACTTTGGAATAGACCGTGGGCACGACTTTCGAAGGCCCGCGGATGCACGCGTGCGACGCCGGCCTGCGGCTCCGCGGGATCGGACCAATGTGATGCCCCACACCGTCGTGCGTGAGCCGCATCCAGTAGCGCATCGGCGCACCCACAAACTTGCCACCCTCGGGCACCGGATCCGAAAACGCGTCGGCATCGCTATTCACCACTTTCCCGGCCGCATCGTACATCTTGCCGTAGCGGTTCGAGCTTTTATCGACGATCTTTTCCAAGATGTAGAACGCGCCCTTGGGCGTCGGCCGGCTTGGCACGCCGGACGAAATCGGATAGTCGATCACCACTTGTTCGCCGTTCATCAGAAACGCGCGCTGCATCGCGAGATTCACCTTGATGTGGGAATTGCCGGGATGGGTCTGCGTCAACAACGCCTCGTCCTTCCAGTGATCGTGGGTCTTGGGATACGACGGCTCGGCCTTGAAGTGTTCGTAGGTGCCAGGAGGGTGCGGATTCACCGGCCTACCCCCGGCCTCCGTGGCAGGAGGCGCGGTGCGGCTGGCACAACTGGCAAACCAAAGCGAAGCCAGCACGGCAGCGGAATGAGCAAGAATGGGGCGGAGTTTCATCGGAGCAGATGCCCCAGCTTTCGAGAGAGTTCGCGAAAATGCAATCCCACATCGGATCGCTGACACACCCGCACGCGCCCGAATCACCG
>VHCM01000067.1 GCA_016871685.1 Verrucomicrobiota bacterium | reverse complement strand
CGGCTTTGAATGCCGGATGATAGAGTGGCGCGAACAGGAATCCGACGCCGGCGGTGGCAATGCAGCGGCGGAAACCCGATGGATCGAGATCGATGCGAATGCCGAGCGCTTCGAGCACATCGGCACCACCGCTCTTGGACGTGATGCCCCGGTTGCCGTGCTTCACCACCACCGCACCAGCCGCTGCCGCGACAAACATCGAGGTGGTCGAGACATTGAACAAATCGAGTCGGTCTCCACCGGTGCCGCAGACGTCGAGGGTGGGTCCGCAGCACTCCAGTTCCGTCAGCCGCGGATCCACTGCATGAGCGAGAAAGGCCTCGACGAATCCACCGATCTCACCGGCGGTCTCACCCTTGCTCGCCAGCGATTCGAGCAACTCTTCCTTCACCGTGTCGGAAACTTGCGGATCGAGCAGGCAGACGGCGGCAGCGTCCACTTCATCCGGCGAAAGTTCGCGGCCTGCGGCCAAGGCATCGGTCCACGCATGCATGACCGTGGTTTATCCGCATGAACCGTGAAACGCCAGCGGGATCGCATGCCCGGCCGCACCCACGGAATGACGGAGTCGCATTGGCTTGCGGTTTGACGCCCGGCTCGTCGACGGGCAGTCTCACGGCGATGAATTCGCGCAAGCACGTGCTGTTCGTGTGCACTGGCAACACCTGCCGCAGTCCGATGGCCGAGGCATTGTTCCGCAAAGCACTCGGCGACCGCGATGACATCGTGGTTTCCTCCGCAGGCCTCGCAGCGGCAACCGGCGCGTCGGCCAGCCGCGAAACCCTCGACGCACTGGGACGGCGCGAGGCCGCGCTCGATCGATTCGCCAGCCGCCCGGTCAGCGAGGCCCTGTTGCGCGAAGCCACCCACGTCTTCGCGATGACCGAGGGTCACTTGGCGATGCTGCGGCTGCGCTTTCCCGAACATGCGGCGAAGTGCCGTCTGGTGCGCGCCGCTGCGGGTGACTCGGATGAAGACGCGGACATCCCCGACCCGATCGGCATGGGACGCAAGGCGTACGAAGAGGTCGCCTTGCTGCTTGACCGGGAGATCCCCGGGATTCTCGCAATCGTCGATGCCGCGGACTGATCGAACGCTCCAAGCGCGATTCTCAGATCATGCCGAGCTTCATTTTTCCCTCTTCGGAAATCATTTCCTGATTCCAAGGCGGATCCCACACGAGATCAACCTGTGCGTCGTCGATGCCGTCGATGGTCAGGATCTTCGAGCGGGCGTCGGCGGCGATCACCGGACCCATGCCGCAGCCGGGCGCGGTGAGCGTCATCTTCACCGACACGGTCCGCCTGCCATCCGCTTCGTCGATCGAACAATCATAAACGAGGCCGAGGTTGACGATGTCCACCGGGATCTCCGGGTCATAGACGCTCTTGAGCTGCGCCCAAACCTGTTCCTCAAGCGGCGCGTCCTTGAGCTGCGACGCCTCTTCGACGCGCTTCGACTCCTCGTTCGGATCGATGCCGAGCACATCGGCGTCCTGAGAGGAAATGCGCGCCAGTCCCTGCGAGGTGGCCACGGTGTAGGTCCCGCCGAGCCGCTGGGTGATGAACACCGAGGTGCCCGCAGGCAGGGTGAGTGCATCACCGCTGGGGATCTGGATGGCCGCCACTTCGCGCTTCAACTGGATTTCCTGATGCATGCGCCGAGTAAAGCCCGGTCGGCGGTCATCCGCAAGGAACAGTTCGTCCGCCGCCTTTCCGGGTTGTCAGAATCGCTTGGCCGCCGTTATCCTGTCGGAAAGCAACGGCATGTGGACCTTCATCAAAGACCACTGGCGGGACGGGGTCGAGATCCTGATCCTCGCAGCCTGCATTTACCAGATTTACCGTGCGTTCCGGGCGACGCGGGGCGCGCAGATCCTCGTCGGTCTGGCCACGGTGCTGATCCTGCTCACGCTGGCCACCGCAGTGTTTGAGTTCGAGGTGATCCGATGGATCATCACCCGCGCCGCGGCAGTGCTTGCCTTCGCGTTGATCGTGATTTTCCAGCCGGAGCTGCGCACCGGACTGGCACGCCTCGGCAGCAACCGATTGTTCTCTCTGTTCAGCCGACGGCGCATTGATTTCCTCGAGCGCTTCGCCGACGCGGTCGTCCATCTTTCAAAACAGCGGATCGGCGCGCTCTTCGCCATCCAGCGCGACGTGAGCCTCAAGGAGCAGCTCGACACCGGGGTCGCACTCGACGCCCGCTTCTCGCCGGAACTCGCCTTGTGCGTCTTCCTCCCGAAATCACCGCTGCACGACGGCGGCATGATCCTCGCCGAGGACCGCGTCGCCGGCGCGGCCTGCGTGTTTCCGGTGAGCGACCGCGAGATGAAGGACCGCTCGATCGGCCTGCGCCACCGCGCGGCGATCGGCCTCACCGAACGCACCGATGCCGTGGCGGTGGTGGTCAGCGAGGAAAGCGGAGGCATCTCGGTATGCGAGGGTGGTGTGATGCGGCGCAACCTCACCGAAAAGGAATTCCGCGAACGACTCTCCGACATCTTCCTCACCGCCAGACCCGAAGATCATGGATCAGAAGAAAATCAACTGGATCGCCAAGCTGTTCTCCCTGCTGCTGGCGATCGCGATCTGGTATCTCATCAAGGACAACCTTGAGGACAACGGTGGATTCATGAATCCACCGCCCAAGGCCGTGCCGGTGAGGGAGCGCTGATCGGGATGCACCGACCGCCTGCCCGATCCGCGCGGATGTCGGGCAACTGCAAAGCCATGGCCTGCCTCAATGTTCGCGGCAGAACTGCTCGAAGCGCGTGATGCCCTCGTTGAGGACGTCGAGCGTGGTGCAGTAGCTCAGCCGCACGCCCTCGTCGTAGCCAAATGCCACGCCCGGCACCGCGGCGACGCGGTAGCGCGACAGGAGCTTGTCGCAGAGGTTCTGCGACTTGAGGCCGGTATTGCCGGTGTAAACGAAGAAATAGAACGCGCCCTGCGGCTCGACCACGCGCACGTTGGAGATCCCGCGCAGGCGCGAGAACATGAACTGACGCTTGACGTCGTACTCGCCGCGCAAGTCGTCGATGAACGAGGATTCCACCTGCAAAGCGGCGAGCGCCCCGTACTGCGCGAAGCTATTGGCGTTGGACGTCGTGTGGTTCTGGATCTTATCGATCGCATCCGCGAGCGGCTTGGGCGCGGCGGTATAGCCGACGCGCCAACCGGTCATCGAGTATGCCTTGGAAAACCCGTTCACGGTGATGGTGAGGTCGCGCAGGTCCTTGCCCAGCGAGGCGATCGAAACATGGCTGGCATCGCCATAGACGAGCTTTTCGTAGATCTCGTCCGACAGGATCACGATGTCTTCCTCGAGCGCGATGTCGCCCAGCGCGCGCAGTTCCGCCGGGGAATACACCGCGCCGGTCGGATTGCCCGGCGTGTTGAGGATGACCATCTTGGTGGCCGGGCTCATCGCCTGTTCGAACTGCTCTGGGGTCATCTTCCATCCCGTGGACTCCCTGGTTTCGACGATCACCGGCACACCGCCTGCGAGCCGGACCATCTCGGGATACGACACCCAGTACGGGCTCGGGATGATGACCTCGTCGCCCTCCTCGACGACGGCGAGGATTGCATTGAAGCAGGCCATCTTGCCGCCTGCGGTGACGCAGACCTCGCTTGCGGCGCAGTCGATGCCGTTCTCGGACTTGAGTTTCGCGGCGATCGCCTCGCGCAGTTCGGGGATGCCGGCGGCGGGCGTGTACTTGGTGCGGCCGTCGCGCAGCGCGCGGATCGCGGCCTCCTTGATGAATTCGGGCGTGTCGATTTCCGGCTCGCCGCCGGCCAACGCGTAGACTTCCTCGCCGCGGGCAAGCATCGCATTCGACTGCGCGGTGATCGAGAGGGTGAGCGACGGGGAAACCTTGGCGATCCGTGATGAAATGCTGTCCATGGGAAACGGGGGAAATAAGGGAGCTGACCGCGGCTGCCGGAAGGAATGGCTCCTTCCCACCCTCTCCCGGACAAGCGGGCGGATGTTGTGGTCGTTCACGCGGGCCGACGCAAGCGAAATGGTCGGCAGCCGCGAACAATTCCAGGGGTGCCCGCGCACCATGCCGTGAATTTGGCGCTTCTCCCGCGGCCCGGGCTGCCTTCCAATGGTGGTGCCGACCCCACCATGCCCGGAAATTTCTATCAGGAAACCACCACCGCTCCCTCCTCCGCGTTCGATGTCTCGCTGCGGCCGCCGGCGTTTTCCGAATTCATCGGCCAGGAGAAAGTCAAGGAGCGGCTGCTGCTGATGCTCGAGGCCGCCCGCCAGCGCAACGATGTGCTCGACCACATCCTGCTCTCCGGTCCGCCCGGACTGGGCAAGACCACCTTGGCCAACCTGATCGCGCGCACCGCGGGCACCCAACTGCACACCACCTCCGGCCCGCAGATCGAGAAACCCGGCGACCTCGCCGGCGTGCTCACCAACATCCAGAAAGGAGATGTGTTGTTCATCGATGAAATCCACCGCCTGCATCCGGCGATCGAGGAGTATCTCTATCCCGCGATGGAGGACTTCCGGCTCGACATCATCATCGACTCCGGACCTTCGGCCAGGTCCGTGCGCATCAACCTGCCGCGGTTCACACTGGTGGGCGCGACAACGCGCGCCGGCAGGCTCACCGCGCCGCTGCGCTCGCGCTTCGGCCTGGCCAACCGGCTCGACTACTACTCGCACGACGAACTCGCCCGCATCATCGAACGCTCGGCCGGGCTGCTCGAAGTCGATGTGCTGCGCGAGGGAGCGCTCGGTATCGCCACCCGCGCGCGCGGCACGCCCCGCGTGGCCAACGCGCTGCTCCGCTGGGTGCGCGACTTCGCCCAAGTGCGCGGCTCAGGCACCATCGACGCGGCCACCGCCGATGCCGCGCTGGCGATGATCGAGATCGACGCCCAAGGGCTCGACGAAATGGACAAGCGGCTGCTCGAGGTGCTGATCCACAAGTTCGGCGGCGGACCGGTCGGCCTCAACTCGCTGGCCGTCGCCGCGGGAGAGGACGCCGCCACCGTCGAGGAGGTGCACGAACCATTTCTGATCATGCAGGGCTACCTCACCCGCACACCGCGCGGCCGCGTCGCCCTGCCGACCGCCTACGCGAAAATCGGCGCCACTCCGCCACAGGCAAAACCCGGCGACCCACAACAGGACTTGTTCTGAAGCCGGATCCGGCCAATGCTTGCCTCATCCCGAATGAACCATGATACCGTCCGTTGTTAGGCAAACCATCGATCGCTGCCGCGCCGCAGGATTGCGGCGCACCAAGGCGCTCGAGGAGTTGCTCGTTACGCTGCATGAGTCCGGCAGGCCGATGACGCTCGCGGAGTTGGCCGGATCGCCGCGCCTCGCCGACCAATGCGACAAGGCCACCGTCTTCCGGTTGCTCCAACGCCTCGCCAGCCACGGCATCGTCCGTCGGCTCGGCCTGCACGAACGCGCGGCCTATTTCACACTGCTCGTCCCCGGCAAGCACAGCGATTACCTGATCTGCACCGGCTGCGGCAGCATCGAGGCCGTGCAAGCCCCGTGCCCGGTCCACCAACTCGAAGAGGAAATCCGCGCGAACACCGGATACCGCAACCTCTACCACGAACTCGAGTTCTTCGGACTCTGCCCGCAGTGCGCGTGAAGCGCGGCGCGGTGGATCGCGGTCGTCACAAGCCGCGCCGCTTCTTTTGATCGGCGATCCATTCGAGATCCTTGTCGGACAACCGTTCCTCCCTCGTCCGGCTGCGCATGCCGTCGGGTTCGACCAAATCCAGCGTGCCCTGGTGATAGCGGAGCAGTCTGGCGAAGACCTTGCGTCCGCGGCGGTCGGACCACTCGCGGTATCCCTTGCGTTCCATGCCGGCGCGCCACGGGCCGTAAGCATTGGCAAACACCGCCTCGCCCTGGCGGATCAGCCCCCAGAAATAATCCGCCTCGCCGCGTTGGTATCCGCGATAGCGGCCGATCACTTCACCGAGGTTGTTGACCATCAGCACCGTCGGCTGACCAAGCACCTTGAAGCGCTTCTTCAACTCCTTGGCCTGACGCTCGATTTCGATCAGCCGCGTCTGCTTTTCATCGAGTGAAAGATCAGGATCGTCCACTTGGGCGCGGGAGTCGACCTTAAGCCGGACCAGCGAGTTTCCCGCCCATTCCTCGAACGCCGCGGTGGAAAACAACTCTTGCGACAGGGCTTTGCACATCGGGCTGTTCTGCGAATCGGTGAACCAGACCAGCAAGGGCCTGCCCTCGCGCATCGCGCGGCGGCGCGCCACCGGCTCGCTCTGCTCCCATGGACCGCGCCGCACCGAGACCGCATCCAATACGGTGGAGAGTTCCGGAATCTCCGCATCGGGATTGTCCGGATCGGTAAACACAATCTCTTCATCGGGTGTGATCTTCGCCACCTGCTCGGCCGTGGGAGAAGTCGCCGTGACCGGAGTGCCCGCCGCCTCGCCGCGGGCACGCAGTTGAGGCGGGATGCCGCCGCCGGCCGGCAGACCGCGTGAAGAGGATTGATCCGGCTTCGAGCCCGGCCACGAGCACGAGGCAAGACCGAGGATCGCGAGCGCCGCGCACGCAGCATGACCGATGTTCGTCATGTCCGATGTCCGCTCACTCTTTGAGGCGGATCGAAGTGCCGCAGTTGGAACAGCGGAACCAGCTGAACAACAGCAGATGGAGGCAAAGAGGGACGACGTAACCCAATCCCGGAATCCGATGGGCCTTGGGGTTCTTGAGGTGCGTTGTGTGAACAAACCACTTTTGCCGGCAGATCCGGCAACGTTTCCCGAAAGCCAGGATCAACCAGGCCAATGCCGCCACCGGCAGGGCCAAGGGGAAAACGATCAACCAGCCGGGCACCCAGCCGAAGCTTGCGGGCACCTGCTCGGAGGCAAGCAACAGCATCGTGGAGAGAAGCGCCAGAGGCAGTGCCAGAAGCAACGGCAGCGTTACCAGCGCGCCGAGATAGACGGAAAGCGGTTCGTAATGCAGCACACCGCGGATGTAGAAGCGCGATCCCGGATTGCGTCCCTTGTTGGTGTCGGGTCGGGGAGTACGGAGTCGGTGCAGGTGATCGTCCGGATTGGATGGCAACGGCTCCGGAATCGGAATCGAGTGGTCGTCGGGATTTTCCGTCGTGCGCATCCGCGACGTGTCGATCTCGCGCTTTGCCGGTAGCTTCTGTGACTTTTCCGCAAGGCGGACGGATCCGGAAGTGACGGGTCGTGCGTCATTGCCGCGCCGGCGCGGACGGATCGCGGACGTCCGTGCATTCAACGGACCAGCATGGCGGTTCAACAAGACCGCCACCGGAACATCGGCAACCGCGACCTGATGGTCCATGAAGCAGCGCGAGGGCGCGGGAATGGCGAAAGGTGCCGCCAGCAAAAATGGTTCCACCTCCGGAGTGTCTTCGTGGTTGATCCAGTCGACTTGCGGACCCTGATCCGGCACCGGCTCGATGCCGGTCACGCGGCAGGCTTCGTCGATCCATGCGCGCACGAGATCCACGCTTGGCGACTCGTCGCGCAGCTTGAGCATCGCGTTGGCATTTCCGAGTTCGGATGTCAGCACATCCGCACCCGCACGGGCCAGCGTCTCCATTTGGCGATAGCCGACCGCCTCGAGCAGCTCCATCGCTTGCTCGTCGATGCCGGGAAGGGTCGCCACGTCCGCCATGGTGATGATTCCAAGAACCGTAAGGGATCTTGCCGGGATGGCAAGCCGGATGGGTTGCGGATCCAACGGCAACACAGACCGGGATCCGTCCACATCGGGCTGGCGGGATTCGAACCCACGACCCCTACACCCCCAGTGTAGTGCGCTACCAGGCTGCGCTACAGCCCGTTTGTTGGAACGGACCGCAAAGAAACAGGGGGAAATGTGGATTGGCAAGCACCGAAAATCATGAGATCCAACACGGCGTGAAACCGGTCAAGATCGCCGTCGTCGGAGCCAGCGGGTACACCGGCATCGAACTGCTGCGCCTGCTGCTGCGCCACCCGGCGGTGGAAATCCGCGCGCTCACCTCGCGCCAGGAGGCCGGGCGCGCGCTGGAGGAAGTCGTCCCGCGGTTCCGCAACACCGCGGGCGGCGGACTGCGCTTCATCGAGCCGGATCCCGATGCCATCGCGGCTGCCGGTGTGCAGGCGGCGTTCCTCGCGCTGCCGCACGGCGTCGCCGCGGAAATCGCCACCGCACTGCTCGATCGCGGCATCCGCGTCATCGACCTCAGCGCGGATTTCCGACTGCGCGATCCCACGCTTTACGCGGAGTTCTACGGATCCCCCCACCCCGCTCCCAAACTGCTGGGCGATGCCGTCTACGGTCTGCCGGAAATCCGCGCGGAGGACATCCGTGCGGCCCGCCTGGTCGCCGCGCCCGGTTGTTATCCGACGAGCATCCTGCTGCCGCTCGTCCCGCTGCTGCGCGACGGCCTCATCGAGGCATCGAGCGTCATCGCCAACTCGATGAGCGGCGTGAGCGGCGCGGGCCGAAAAGCCGAGCTGCCCTTGTTGTTCTGCGAATGCAACGAAAGCGCGCGCGCCTACGGCCTGCCCAAGCACCGCCATCTGTCGGAAATCGAGCAGGAACTCTCGCGGGCGGCAGGATGCGACGTGCGGATCACCTTCATTCCGCACCTGATTCCAGTCACTTGCGGCATCGCCTCCACCATCACCGCGACGCTGCGCGGCGGACGCACCGCCGCCGATGTCGCCGCGTCGCTCGAACAAGCGTATCACAAAAGCCCGTTTGTCCGACTGCTCGGCGAAGGCGCGTGTGCGGACACCAAGAACGTCACCCGCACGAACTTCATCGACATCGGCTGGCATCATGACGCGCGCACCGGACGCATCATCCTCACCAGCGCCGAGGACAATCTCGGCAAAGGCGCCGGCGGGCAAGCGGTGCAATGCCTCAACCTGATGTTCGGATTCCCGCCGACGGAGGGTTTGCAAAACTTCTGAAGCCCGCGCAGCATCGGCAACCGCCCGCATTTTCAATCCCATGGATCTTCCGTTCACGCGCATCAAAGGCGGAGTCGGCGCCGCGACGGGATTCCTCACCAGCGCGACGAGCTGCGGAATCAAGAACCCCGACGCCAAACGCCTCGATCTCGCGCTCGTGTATTCCGAGCACCCCTGCAGCTCGGCGGGCACCTTCACCACCAACCGCGTCAAGGCCGCGCCGGTCCGCGTCAGCCAAGCCCACCTGCGCAAGGGCGGCCTCCGCGCGATCGTCGCCAACTCGGGCAACGCCAACGCCTGCACCGGCGTGCAGGGGATCCACGACGCGAACGCCATGTGCGACGGCGTCGCCCGGGCGCTCGGCATCCGCCGCAGCGAGGTCGGCGTGTGCTCGACCGGGGTGATCGGACTGCCGATGCCGATGATGCGCGTGGAGCCGATGATCGCGCCGCTGGTCGCCGGGCTCGGTCCGAAAAACGGCGCCGACTTCGCGGCCGCCATCATCACCAGCGACACGCGGCCGAAGGAAACCGCGATCTCCTTCGACCTCGGCGGGCACCGCGTGCGGATCGGCGGCTGCGTCAAGGGCGCGGGCATGATCTCGCCAAGCATGGCCACCATGCTCTGCTTCATCACCACCGACGCGAACATCCCGTCCGCCACGCTGCGCAAGGCGGTGCTCGAATGCGTCGAGGACAGTTTCAACCGGATCACCATCGACGGCGACATGTCGACCAACGACACCGTGCTCGTTCTCGCCAACGGCGCGTCGGGCATGCCGCCCATCCGCCGCAACGGCAGCCGCTGCCGCGAGTTCCGCCACGCGCTGCGCCAGGTGATGCTCGAACTCGCCAAGTCGGTCGTCCGCGACGGCGAGCGGGTGACGAAATTCGTCACGGTCCGGGTCCGCGGCGCACGCACCTACCTCGACGCGAAAAAAGTCGCGGAGGCGGTGTGCAAGTCGGCCTTGGTGAAGTCGTCATGGAACGGCGGCGACCCGAACTGGGGCCGCATTCTTCACGCGGTCGGCTACTCGCGTGCGCGGATCCGCGAAGAGCTCGTCGACATCCACATCGGCGGCAAGGCCGCGTGCCTCGGCGGACTGCAGGCCGCCACGCCAATGGAGGAACTCCGCGCGGTGGTGGCCAAACCCGAGTTCGACATCGAGATCCACCTCAATCAGGGATCGGCGGAGTACACGATGTATTCCAGCGACCTGTCGCCGGAGTACATCGATTTCAACCGCTCGGAATACGCGTACTGGAAGCAGGCCCGCAAGGACGGCCTGGTGTGATCGCGCAAGACGCGGCCGTCCTCACAGCTTCGCGGGCGTCGCCAGCCATTCGGCCACACGCGTCATCAGCCTGCCGGCCCCGATGCCATCCATCACGCGGTGATCGAAGGTCAGGAACAGATTGGACACCGTGGCGGGCAGGAAGGCGCCGACTTCGTCGCTCCACACGGGTTTCTTCACCGCAGCCGCCATGCCGAGGATCAACGTTTCATGCGGCAACGGGATCGGCGTGCCGCTGGTGACGCCGAAGCCACCGAAATTCGTCACCGTGCCGATGCCGCCACTGGTGTCGGCCTCGGTGAGGCGGCGGCGCCGCGCGCGCGACACCGCTTCGTCATAATCGTCGACGAGTTCACGCAGGCTCTTGCGGTCGACCCCGCGCAACACCGGGACCACCACGCCGTCATCGATCTGCACAGCCACGCCGAGGTCGATCGATTTCGGCAGCACGATCCGGTTGCCGACGAGATTGCCGGCCAACGAGGGATCCTCCGCCAGAGTCAACGCGAGCGCGCGCAGCATGTAGAGCGTGATCCCCGGCTTGGGCGACTGCGCCGACCGATGCTCGAGGATGCGGTCCATCGGCAGCGGCAGACCCACCGTCGCCAGCGGGCGCGAACAACTGCGGCGCATCGCGTCGGCCACGGCCATGCGCATCGGCGACGCCTGCACGCTCGGCCAGGAGGCGATCGAATCGAGATAACGCTCGAGATCCTGCGCGCTCACACGTCCGCCCGCACCGGTGCCGGCCACACCGGCGAGATCGGTATCGCGCAATCCAAGGTCGTTCATCCGCGCACGCACGCGCGGCGACAGAAATCCGGCCGCCGATCCACCGACCGGCACCGCAAGCCCACCGGAGACGGCCGCAGCCGCGTTGGAACTTTCCAAATACGTGTCGCTGTCCTTCACCGCGAAATGCAGGTTGGCCTCGGCTTGGGAATCTTGCT
>VHCM01000066.1 GCA_016871685.1 Verrucomicrobiota bacterium | reverse complement strand
GGTTTCGTTCACGCCCAACGTCGCGCCGCACGCCACGGGATCGGTGCTGGTCGCCTTCGGCAACACGCGCGTGATCTGCTCGGCCACCGTCGAGGACGACGTCCCGCGATGGATGCGCGCGCAGAAAGTTGAGGGTGGCTGGCTCACTGCGGAGTATTCGATGCTGCCGTACTCGACGCTCGATCGAAAACCCCGCGACATCGCGCGCGGCAAACTCGACGGCAGATCGTCTGAAATCCAACGCCTCATCGGACGTTCGTTGCGCGCGGTGGTCGACCTGAAGAAACTCGGTCAGCGCACGGTGTGGATCGACTGTGATGTGTTGCAGGCCGATGGCGGCACGCGCACCGCGTCGGTGACCGGTGGATGCGTGGCGATGGCCATCGCGTTCAACCGGATGATGCTCGCAGGCAAGCTGCGCGATTTTCCCATCCGCATGCTGGTCGCCGCGGTCTCCGCCGGCGTCTGTCAGTCCGTGCCGGTGCTCGACCTCAACTATGAGGAGGACAAAGAGGCGTCGGTTGATTTCAATGTGGTGATGACCGAATCGCTCGACTTTGTGGAAGTCCAGGGCAGCGGCGAGGAGGCGGTGTTCTCCGGCGAGGAGATGACGGCGATGCTCGAACTGTCGCGCAAAGGGCTCTCCCACATTTTTTCCCTGCAAAAACAGGCCATCCTGATGGCCGACCGCGCCGGGGCGGCGGACCTTGGCTCGCTGCTCGGGCCGGGCGCATCGCGCGGCTGATGAACATGCGAAACCGATTGGACGGACCGCGCCGCCGGTTCATTCGATCTTCCGCCTGCCGCGTTGGCGGATTTCCTCCCGGCACACGATCATGAGCAACTCCGAGGCCAGCCCCCGATGCGCCGCCGTGATCGTCGCCTCCGGTTCATCACTCCGCATGGGCTTCGACAAGCTGTCGGCGGTGATCGATGGCGTGCCGGTGCTGGTGCGGACGGTGCGCGCGTTCCTCGAAGCGGCATCCATCGACCGCGTCGTCGTGGTCTGCCCGCGGGATCGATGGGGCTTGCTTGACGGCATCGCGACGAATAAACCGCTCGTGCGCGCCGATGGTGGTGAGCGGCGCCAGGATTCGGTGATGAACGGTCTCGCCTGCCTCGAATCCGACGTTGTGCGCGTGGCGGTGCATGATGGAGCGAGGCCGCTGATCTCTCCCGGCGAGATCGACCGCTGTGTCGCGATGGCGGCGGAGTGCGGCGCGGCCGCACTGGCGCATCGCGTGGCCGATACGCTGCAGCGCGTCGATGAACACGGCGATTGCATCGGGCCGGTCGATCGTGCCGACCTTTGGTGCATGGAGACGCCGCAGGTGGTCTCGCTTGATCTGCTGCGCGACGCGTACCGGCGGGTGATCGATCAAGCCGGCTGCGTCACCGATGAGGTCTCCGCCGTCTGGCAATCCGGTGCTACGGTGAGATTTGTCGAATCGCGCGAACCGAACTTCAAGATCACCACGCCCGCGGATCTTGCGCTGGCCGCGGGCGTGCTCAAGATCCGTTCATGAGCGCGGCGATTTACGACTGGCGGCGCATTCCCGGCGGACCACGCGTGGCGGCGGCCAACATCGCCGGTGCCGAATGTGTGGCGATGTCGGTGCACGTGCCCGCCGGCGGGCGCGACGATGCCGACGCACCGGCCGGACTCGCGCATTTTGTCGAACACATGGTGTTCAAGGGCACCGCGCGGCGAACCGCCAGGGAACTGAGCATCGAGATCGAAAACAGCGGGTGCCAGGTGAACGCGTACACGTCCGAGGACCAGACGGTGTACGAGGGCAGGGGCGAGGCCGGATCGTTCGACGTGCTGGCCGACGTGCTTTGCGACATGGTCTGGCACGCCGCGTTTCCCGAGCAGGAAATCGTGCTCGAACGCGAGGTGATCGGCGAGGAAATCGCGATGATCCATGACACGCCGTCCGATTACATCGGCGACATGCTCTCCACCGCATTGTGGGGCGCGCATCCGCTGGGCCGGCCGATCTCGGGAACAACCGCGTCGATCGCGGCGATCGATCGCGCCGCGCTCGTGTCCTCGCGCGACCGTCATCACCTGCGCGAGGACGTCGTGATCTCGGTGGCCGGTCCGTTTGACATCGACGATGTGCTGGGGCGCATCCGCGGACTGCTCCCGGAATCCTGGCATGTGGCACCGCGCTCGATGCCGTTCGATGCCGCCTGCGCCGCGCCCGCTTCGCTGGTCGAATCGCGCGACACCGGTCAGCTTCAGCTTGCGCTCGGTTGGCACACCTGCGGCCGCATGTCCGCCTCGCGCCACACGCTGCGGTTGCTCAGCCTCATTCTCGGCGATTCCGCCAGCTCGCGTCTCTTTCTCTCACTGCGCGAGGAACGCGGACTGTGCTACCAGATTTCTAGCGACGTCAGCCTGCTCGAGGAAACCGGCGCGCTGGAAATCCATGCTGGCCTCGAGCCGGAAAACCGCGACGAGGCGATCGACTTGATCCGCCGGGAGATCCGCGATCTGGCGAATCACGGTCCGCGTCCCGGTGAACTCGACCGCGCGAAGCGGCTCGCGATCACGCAGGCGAAACTTGCCTTCGAGACGACCTCCGCCCATGCGGCATGGGCTGCCGATGGCTTGCTCGACTTCGGTCGCATTCCGTCACCGGCCGAATGGCGCTCGGAGATCAATCGCGTCAGCGATCGCGACTTGCGCGAGATTGCCGCGCAAGTCTTCACACGCGATCCCTCCACTGCCGAGATCCGCCCGCTGCCATGATCCCGGCGAGAATGTCCGCGCCCGCCCACTGATGAATCCGCCCTTCGTCATCTTCGGATCCGGCCACCTCATCGCTCTCGCCGTCGGTTCCGTGGCTTCGGCGATGTTGATCCTGATCGGTCGCTCGGGCATGCGCGGGCGCAACCTTGCCGCGGCACTGCTCGCCTTTGCCAACCTCTCATCGTATGCGTTCAACCAAATCGCGTGGTCGTGGCACGGTGGAGTCCATGGCATCGAGAACGTCGTGCCGATGCATCTCTGCGATGTCTCTGCGATCACTGCCGGGTTCGCGCTCCTCACCTGCCGACCGTTGCTGCAAACGCTCACCTATTTCTGGGGGCTTGCCGCGGCCTTGCAGGCCTTGATCACTCCGGCCTTGTCCACCGACTTTCCCGCATGGCCGTTTCATGCGTTCTTCTTCCAACACTTCGCGATTGTCGCGGCGGCGCTGTTCATGCCCGCCGTCGAGGGGTGGCGGCCGAAGCGCCCGTTGTGGAAAAGCCCGTTCGAAGCGTATCTGGGATCGGTGGCCTACATGGCATGCGCCCTGCTGGTCAATGCATCGCTCGGCACGAATTTCGGCTTTCTTTCGCGGCCGCCGGAAACTGCCAGCCTCTTCGATCATCTCGGACCTTGGCCATGGTATCTACTGACTTTGCACGGTGTTGGATTCACCCTGTATCTCCTGATTGTACTCCCACTTCGATGTTCCTCCTTCCGACGCGGGCGGACCACCGGAGCATCCGGTCCCACCGGAGCATCCCGGCCTTGACGGAGGGGCGGGTCCCGGCTAAGGACATATCTGTGAACCTGATGCGGATTTGCGCCGCCATCGGCCTGCTGACACTGCCGGCACTCTCCCAGACTTGGGAACGCGAGGACATCGGATTCGACAGCATCCAGAGCCGCGCGCGCGACTTGGCCAACCGGCCGTACGAAGCTCCCGCCGCCGATCTTCTGCCGCTCTGGATGCGCGAGATGTCCTACGATCAGTACCGCGACATCCGCTTCAATCCGAACCAGGCGTTGTGGGCGGCCGACGGACTGCCGTTCCGCGCGATGTTCTTCCATCCGGGATACCTCTACCGTGAGCCCGTCACGGTGAATGAGTTCACCAGCACGCATGCGCAGCGCGTCCGACTCTCCGAAGCCTACTTCAATTACGGTCCGCTCATCAGCAAGCACGGCGCGCTTCCTCCCGACGGCGGATTCGCCGGATTCCGCCTGCACACGCCGCTCAACCGGCCGGACGTGTTCGACGAACTCATTGTGCTGCAGGGCGCGAGCTATTGGCGCGCGCTCGGTCGCAACCAGCGCTACGGGATCTCGGCGCGCGGCATTGCGGTGGACACCGGTGCCGAGGGACTCACCGAGGAATTTCCCGCGTTCCGTGAATTCTGGCTGCGCAAGCCCGATCCCGAGGATACGCACGCGCGCTTCTACGCGCTGCTCGACGGTCCTTCCTACGCCGGTGCCTACGCGTTCCGGGTTCATCCTGGGAACGACACGATCGTCGATGTGCAGGCGGTCTTGTTCGCACGGCGCGCGGTGAAGCGCCTCGGGATCGCACCGATGTCGAGCATGTTCTGGTTCGGCGAGAACTCGCGGCGCAGATTCGACGACTTCCGGCCCGAAGTGCACGATTCCGACGGGCTTTCGATCCGCATGAGCACTGGCGAGCGCGTGTGGCGCCCGGTGTGCAACGACTCCGGCAGGCTCGAGTTCAGTTTCTTCGACATGGAGAAATGCGATGGGTTCGGCCTGCTCCAGCGCGACCGTCGCTTCAGCGCGTACGAGGACGGCGAGGCGGCCTACCACCTCAGGCCATCGCTGTGGATCGAGCCAACTTCCGACTGGGGACCGGGCCGCGTGATGCTCATGGAAATTCCGACGACCAATGAGCTCAACGACAATACGGTGGCGCTGTGGGAACCTGCGAAAACCCCGCAGCCCGGCGACCGTGTCGAGTTTTCCTACCGCCAGCACTGGACGATGAATCCCGACCCGTCCCACGCCGGCGGATACGTCGTGGCGACACGCACCTACATTCACGACTGGCAGCCTTCGCAGCGGGGCATGATCGTCGAGTTCACCGGCACACCGCTGCTCCAAGCGGGCGAGATCCCGGTCGCGGCCCACGTCGAGGCGATGGGCGATGCGGCGCAACGCGTGCGCATCCACGACATCACCGTGCAGCAGATGCCCGAGGACCGCTGGCGCGTGACATTCCAGATCTCGCCCGCGGCACAAGGCGTCAAGCTCGACCAGATCGGCCCGGTCGAGTTGCGCTGCTGCCTCAAGCGCGGCGAGAAATTCCTCACCGAGACATGGGTGCACCGGCTCACTCCCTAGAATCCCTCCGACCTCTCGGCGATGAGGAACTGACGGAGTGGGAGGAGGCCTATGCGGCGGTCGAGTCGTACCTGCAGGCGCTGCGCATCCGCAACCGCTTGTTGGTCGCGGAACTCGTACGCGCGATCCTCTGGCGGGCGTTCGAGCGCAGAAAGTCCAAACCGGAAACGCCGGCGCGCCTGCTCGCGATGGAGGAAGCCCTCAGTGTCGTTGCGGAATGGACCCAGGACGTGCTCGATGTGCCGCTCGAAAACCGCCGTTTGGCCGCTCGCGGCCGCCTCGCGCTGCTGCTCGCCGGCATGCCCGATCAATGGCAAGGTATCTTCCTCACCCCCGCACCCTGGCCGCGCGATTTCGTCGAAGCGATGCGCCGGTCGTACCTCGAGGCCGGTCCGCGGTTCGCCGAACTCACCATGGTGCCCAAACCCCTCGAACTCAACGCGATCGGCAGCGGTGCCGCCCAATGGTGGGAAACGATGGAGCGCAAGCCCATCGTCCGCATCATGTCATCGGCGGCATTGCTCCTCCTGCTCGCGCTCGCCGGCTGGTACCTCTTCCTCGGCTGATGCAGACTCCCGCATACCTCCCGCCAGGATCGGCAAGTCCATACGTCGACCCACACCGCGCGTTCATGCGCCGCTGCGTGTTCTTCGGCACCGCGTTGGTGATCGACATCGCCGCGGTGCTTTGGCTCGCCGATTTGCTCTGGCTGTCGGGATTTCAGAAGGCGCATTTTCCGCTGCTCGCCGTCTTCGCCGTGCTCAACGGGCTGCTCGTGCTGGGATCGCTCCACGCGGTGTTCGGTGCCTACGACATGTTGCGCAAACGCAAAACGGTGAGCATTTCGCGGCTAGCGGACGGTGTCTCAGGCCCGTTGGAGCGGCGTCACGCGGTGGTCATGCCGGTTTACAACGAGGACAGCGCGAGGTTCTGCGCGCGGCTTGAGGCGATCTACCGATCGATCGATGCGCAGGGGCATCTCGCGTCATTCGATTTTTTCATTCTCAGCGACACGCGCGACCTCGATCTCTGGGTGATGGAGGAGACCGCGTGGACGAACCTGTGCCGGAGACTCGGCGGGTTCGGACGGATCTACTACCGCCGCCGCAGGACCAACGAAAACCGCAAAGCGGGCAACATCGGCGACTTCGTCCGCACCTGGGGCGGGGGATACGAAGCGATGCTCGTGCTCGACGCCGACAGCCTGATGGACGGCGCGGACATCGTCCGCATGGCGCGCGTCATGGAGGCGCATCCGCGCTTGGGCATTCTGCAGACGCCGCCGAAATTGATCCGCGGCAGTTCGGTGTTCACGCGCCTGCAGCAATTCGCCATGCGGCTGTATGGTCCGCTCTTCATCCGCGGACTCAATTTCTGGCAGCTCGGCAGCGGCAGCTACTGGGGGCACAACGCCTTGATTCGTCTCCGCCCGTTCTCGGAATCGTGCGAATTGCCGGCATTGCCCGGCAGCGAGCCGTTCGGTGGGCGCATCCTCAGTCATGACTTCGTCGAGGCGGCGCTTATGGTGTCCCAAGGGTGGGAGGTGTGGCTCGCGTGGGATGTCGAGGGGACCTACGAGGAAGCGCCACCGACGCTTGCCGACCACCTTGCTCGCGACCGCCGCTGGTGCCAGGGCAACCTGCAGCATCTCTGGCTGATCTTCGCCCGCAAGTTGCCGTTTCCCACGCGCATGCATCTCTTCATGGGGATCATGGCTTACCTGAGCAGCCCGCTGTGGTTCATCTTCCTGCTGCTCGGCACTTGGATCGCGTATGACCGCTACAGCAGCAAGCTGAGCACCCTGCCGTTTGAAAACTACGCATGGCGTTGGTTCGGCATCGGCGGTATCACCCAGAGCGCCATGTTGGTGATCGTGGTGTTCGCTCTGCTCTTTCTTCCCAAACTACTGGCACTGGCGCGCGCGCTCGGCTCGCGTGCGGTAAGGCGATCCTTCGGCGGTGCCGTTCCCGTCACCCTCGGCGTGCTCGCGGAGTCCCTACTTTCGATGCTGCTCGCCCCCTGCATCATGGCCGCGCATAGCGTGATGGTGGGTTCCATCGTCCTCGGCCGCGCCGTCGGCTGGTCGGCCCAGACGCGAGATGCCGATGGAACATCCTGGTCCGATGCCCTGCGCATTCACGCGTTTCCAACCCTCCTCGGCACGGGATGGGCAGTCCTCGCCTGGAGAGTCAGCCCGGAGTTCGCCGCATGGATGTCTCCCATCCTCATCGGTCTCGTCCTGTCCGTGCCGATCTCGGTCTGGACCAGCCGCGCACGCTACGGGCAAGCGCTGGCCTCCTTCGGCCTCCTTTCCACACCCGAGGAACTCGATCCTTCCGATGTGATGAAGCTGGCGACCACCGCGAAGGCGGCGATCGATCCGGTGCTCGATGCCACGGGAATCGCCAGATCCGGGGTGATCGCCGCCGTGGTCGACCCCTATGTGAATGGCGTCCATGTCTCGTTGCTCGAGCCCGCGGAAAGTTCGCCCGATGACGATGCGCTGGCCGAGCGCTGCCTGGTCGAAGGACCTTCGTCACTCTCCAAGGACGAAATCTCCCGGCTGCTCTATCTTGCACCAGCCATGCTGATGATGCATCGTGCCGTCTGGCTCCGGCCCGCGGACGCCATCCACCCGGTGTGGGCCCGCGCGGTGGAAAGCTACCGCCGCCCCGCCGCCCCGGCCGAAGCTGCCTGACCCGGATCCGCGCGCTCCCGATTCCGATAAAACATCCGAACCTTCTGCTGTTGGCCGCTGTCGGTCCGGTGGTCGCATGGTCGGCATGGAGGCCATACGACCGATTCACTTGGTGGCTCGAAGTGCTTCCCGTCTTTCTCGGTTTCCTCGCCCTCTTCATCGCGCAGGCCCGGAGTTGGAGGTTTTCCAACCTCGCCCTGTGGCTCATCGCGCTGCACATGATCCTGCTGCTTGTCGGCGGTCATTACACTTATGCGCGGGTGCCTGTCGGTGACTGGGCGAACGGTCTCATCGGCGGCAACCGCAACCATTACGACCGTCTCGGCCATCTGATGCAGGGATTCGTGCCCGCCATCCTCTGCCGCGAACTTCTCATCCGTCATGCCGTCGTGAATCATCCCGGATGGCGCGTCTTCTGCGTGCTCTCCTTCTGCCTTGGCTTCAGCGCGTTCTATGAACTTCTGGAGTGGGCTGCCGCGCTCGTCTCCGAGGAGGCGGCGCAGTCGTTCCTCGGCACCCAGGGCGACCATTGGGACACTCAGTGGGACATGTTCCTCGCCGGTGTGGGTGCGATCGCCGCACTGCTCATGCTTTCCCGTGCGCACGACCGGTCGATCGCGCGGCTTGCCGTCGCTCCACCCTTGCCACCGATCGCCGACGATTGTTGACTTCCCTGCAGACCCCTGCTCCCGAACCCGTGAAACCCCACGAACTCTACGCCGCCGCTTCGCCGGATCTCATCAGCGACATGCTCGATTGGTTCCGGGCCAACGACCGCAACGTCTACAAGTCCACCATCGCGACGCTGGCAGCCAACCGCAAGCTGCGCCCGGTTTTCGTTCAGAAAAAATCCCTCGCCGACCAATATGCGTGGATCCACAAAACGCTCAAAATCGCTGCTTGCGACACCATCGGCGGACATCTCTTGCAGGCCTATCTGATGTCGGCCCAGCAGTCGATGCTCGCCATGTTCTGCGATGGCATGGGAATTCCGCATGACGGCAAGGGATCCGTTGCCGGGGATTTGCCCGAATCCCTCGATGCCTCCAGACTCGACGCCACGATCGACAAACTCGTCGACGTGTTTGATCCCAAACTCTTCACCCTCTACTTGCGTTGTTTCAATCTACAGGTGTCGGGGGGGTGGCCCGAATTATCCGCAAAGCTCGACTCGGATCCGCGTCTGCTCTTGGCCTGAATTGCCCGTACCCAAGGCTGGCGAATCGAAAGATGGATTGCCTCAACGCCCCGGCAAGAGAGTGATCCGCGCGAAGCCTCAATCCCAACCCACCAACCTCGGCGGCAGCTTCGCCAAATCCCGCGCAAGCTGCCGCGCGTCGAGCCAATGGCCCGGCACGCCCGCAGGCCTCTCGCCCGCACCCACCACCAACGGCACCAGCGCGACGCCCAGGTCGCGCAGTTTTTTGAGAAACGCCGCGCGCGCCTCATCCCAGCCGTGCAGCACGACCAGACACGCCCCGAGTTCGCCCGCATCGGGCAGCACCGCGTCGGCCAGCGCGTCGAGCGATCCGCCACGCTGCGCGACCACGGTCGCCAGCGCGTCGAGCAATACCTCACAGCCGCCGTGCCCCGCACCCGCCCGCACTCCACGCACGCCGTCCTGCACGAACATCAGGTCGATCCGCCCGCGATCCTCGTCGGCCAGCATCGCAAACGACGCGGCCACCGACACGCAGGCCTCGAAGACCTCGTCGCCATCGTCGCCGCCACACGTGTCGAGCAACAACGCGTGTCGCGGCTCGCTCGCATCCTCCAGCTCTTTGATCATCGGCTTGCCGGTCCTCGCCCAACTCCGCCAGTGCATGCGCCGCAGCGGATCGCCCGCACGATAGTCGCGCAATCCGGTGAATCCGCCGATGTCGCCCGCAAGACCGGCATCGGATTCCGCATGCTGCCGCCACGCTTCGGTGCCCGGAAGATCGAAACGCGGCAACGGATGCCTCGCCGGGAAAATCGTGATCCGGCCGACGTCGCAGCGCACGCGCACACATCGTTGCAGCAAACCGAAGGGATCCGGCAGCAGCAGACGCGGGTCGGCCAGCTCGATCACGCCGCGACGCGCGGGAACCAGCCCGACCGTCACCCGCATCTCTCCGCCGGGCACCAGCCGGATTTCCTCCGCGCCCGCTCCGCCATCAAAGCTCCGCTTGCGCCACATCAGCCACTGCCAACGGAACCACGCAAACGTGCGGTCGAACCGGTTGCGCTCGTCCTCGCCCGGTTCGCGCTGCCGCCGGAACTCGTCCACCCCCGGCCTCGCATCGACCGGTCGCTCGATCCACCACGCCCGCGCCAACGCGCGCGACCCGTCGTTGCGCACGGTCACGCGATACCGCATCGGCACGCCGACACTGCCGACGCGCGGCAGCTCGCGCGTCGCCGACACCCTCGCGCTTCGCTGCAACACCCACAGCACCGCCACCGCACCCATGGCCACCGCCACCGCCAGCAACTGCCGCGTCGGCGCGCGCTCGTGCCCGATCGTCAAACACGCGGCGACCACCACCACCGCCGCCACCACCAGCCCGGCCGACCGCACCCGCGCCATCATCGCGTCGCGCACGCCGGTGATCCGCCAGTACAACGGATGCAGCCAGCCGTCGATGCGCCTCGCGCCCGTTGCGGATGACCTCGCCTGCATGACCGGAAACGAAAAAACATCCTACACCGGCACCGCGGTCGACGCCACCACATCGGCCACGATCGACCGCGCGGTGATCCCGCCGTGCCTCGCCTCGGGCGCGAGCACCAACCGATGCGCGATCACATCGGCCGCCACCGATTGAATGATCTCCGGCGTGACGAAATCCTGAGCGTGAAACAACGCCAGCGCCTGCGACACCTTCATCAACGCCAGCGACGCGCGCGGACTCGCCGCAAGCCGCAAGTCGGGCCGACCGCGCGTCGCACCCACCAGCGCGACGATGTATCCGCGCAGCTCGTCGGCGATCCGCACCGCCCGCGCCGCCCGCATCATCGCCACCACCTCGTCACGCGTCACCACCGGCACCATCCGGTCCACCGGCGGATCCTCCACTTGGTCGGTGAGAATCGCCGCCTCTTCCGCGGCATCGACGTAGCCCAGCGCGCACTGCATCGCAAACCGGTCCATCTGCGCCTCGGGCAACGGACAAGTCCCGCGAAACTCCACCGGGTTCTGCGTCGCAATCACGAAAAACAATCCGCCAAACCCATGACGCCGGCCGTCGATCGTCGCCTGACGTTCTCCCATCGCCTCGAGCAACGCGCTCTGCGTGCGCGGCGAAGCACGGTTGATCTCGTCGGCCAGCAGAATGTCGGTGAACACCGGACCCGGATGAAAGCGGAACTCCTGCGTCCCGGGCTCGTACACCGACACGCCGAGAATGTCGGAGGGCAGCAGGTCGGGCGTGAACTGGATGCGCTTGAACTCCGCGCCGTCGATCGCGTGCGCCACCGCCTTGGCCAAGGTCGTCTTGCCAGTGCCCGGCACATCCTCGATCAGCACATGCCCGCCCGCCACCAGGCAGGCCAACACCCGCCGCACCACCTCGGGATGACCCC
>VHCM01000065.1 GCA_016871685.1 Verrucomicrobiota bacterium | reverse complement strand
CGTTGCGATGGAGTGGATTGACATCCACGACTGAGCAACAACGCAGCCATGGGCAACAGATTCCGCTTTTTTCAAATCCGGCGAAGCCGCACATTTCCCACACTCACACCCAACCACCGGCTACAGATTTGAGCAAAATGCTCTAATCGAGCGGCACCACGCGCACCGGGCCGACAGCCTTCGCGGCAAGATCCTGCGACAAGGTCGGTGCCGCCGATACCGGTGAGGCCGCCGCGCGCGGCGCATCCCCTGCCCCGCCGAGCGCATCGCGCAGCGCCCCCTCCACGAGCTGACCGCAATGGATCTTCATCGGCGGCAACGCGCCGAGGTCACCCGCCAATTCGGTGGCATCGAGCCCGGCCGCCTCCTCCACGGTCCGGCCGCGCAGCAACTCGGTGGCCATCGAGGCCACCGCCATCGCCGTCTGACAACCGAAGGATTGGAACGAGGCACGATCGATCACCCGCTTGCCGTCTTTCTCGGTGAACTTCAGCCAAATCCGCAGCATGTCACCGCAATCGGGCGATCCCACCGTGCCGACCGCGTCGGCATCGGCCATTTCCCCCTGGTTCTTGGGATCGGCCAGGGCCTCACGCACTTTCGATTCAAAGTCCTCCATGCGCCGATCCTCGCACGATCCGTGCGCGATGCAACAGCCGGTCGCAGGCAATCGAGGGACACATTCAGCCAGCACTTCCCTTTGTTGGGCGTGCGGGCTTGGCGCACGACGACGGCCGGAAAGCCGTCGTTACCGACCATGGCGGCTTCAAGCCGCCACCCCACGCTCGATGGATCCGGAATGCGGATGGTCAGGAACGGAACGGCACCAAAAAAGAGCCCGGCACCTTGTTTCCAAGGTGCCGGGCCAATACCTGGCAACGACCTACTCTCACAGGACCTGTCGTCCCACTACCATCGGCGCTGCGGCGTTTCACTTCCGGGTTCGGAATGGGACCGGGTGGTTCCACCGCGCTCTGGTCACCAGAGTCCGACCCTTGTCGAAAAGGGCCGTGGCTCTGGGGACTTCGAGTGACCAGTGAGAAGTGCCGAGTGTGAAGTGGTTGAGAATTTGACTTCTCACTTTTCACTTGTCGCTTCTCACTGCCCGGCCTTCGCCGGGCCCGCCCGCTCCCTGACATCCACATGGAGGGTTCTGATCTGATCCACCGCAAGCATTGCAACCGCCGTCCGCGGTCCATCGGCATTCCGATTCCGAAAACAGGAATCAAGCCAAACGGATGATTAGTAGTGCTCGGCTCAACATGTTGCCACGCTTCCACCTGCACCCTATCAACGTCGTAGTCTTCGACGATCCTTCGGGGAAAACTCATCTTGGGAGGAGCTTGGCGCTTAGATGCTTTCAGCGCTTATCTCTTCCGCACATAGCTACCCGGCCGTGCCCTTGACAGGACAACCGGTGCACCAGAGGTGCGTCGATTCCGGTCCTCTCGTACTAGGAACCGAACCCCTCAGTTTTCCTACGCCCACAGAGGATAGAGGACCGAACTGTCTCGCGACGTTCTGAACCCAGCTCGCGTGCCGCTTTAACCGGCGAACAGCCGGACCCTTGGGACCTTCTCCAGCCCCAGGATGCGACGAGCCGACATCGAGGTGCCAAACTTCATCGTCGATATGAACTCTTGGATGAAATCAGCCTGTTATCCCTAAGGTACCTTTTATCCGTTGAGCGACGGCAATTCCACATTCTACCGCCGGATCACTTAGGCCTGGTTTCCCATCTGCTCGACTTGTGGGTCTCACAGTTAGGCGGGTTTATGCCTATGCACTCGACACACGGTTGCCAACCGTGCTGAACCCACCTTCGCGCTCCTCCGTTACTCTTTGGGAGGATACCGCCCCAGTAAAACTGACCGGCTGACAATGTCCCACGCCCGGATTCACGGGACGAGGTTAGATCCTCCAACACCCAAGGGTGGTATCTCACTGGCGGCTCCGCGACCCCCTGAAGGGCCACATCAAAGCCTCCCACTTATGCTGAGCATGAAAATCGAAGAACCAATGACAGCTTACAGTTAAGGTCTATAGGGTCTTTCCGTCCTTCTGCGGGCAGGCGGCATCTTCACCGCCATTACAATTTCACTGAGCACCCGGTTGAGACAGCGCCCAACTCGTTACACGATTCGTGCAGGTCGGAACTTACCCGACAAGGAATTTCGCTACCTTAGGACCGTTATAGTTACGGCCGACATTCACGGGGACTTGGACTCGAAGCTTCGCCTTGCGGCTAACATCTCATCTTAATCTTTCCGCATTGGTCACGTGTCACATCCTATACTTGGCCTTGCGGCTTGGCAGAATGCTGTGTTTTTGCTAAACAGTCGGTTGGGCCGGTTCACTGCGGCCGCCCGAAGGCGGCACCCCTTATCCCGAAGTTACGGGGTCAATTTGCCGAGTTCCTTAACCGGGGTTCACTCTTGCGCCTTGGTATATTCTACCCACCCACCTGTGTCGGTTTGCGGTACGGGTTGCTTAGCATGCCCCGGAGCTTTTCTTGGCACCGGTTTCGATGATACGGATCGGCCGAAGCCTCACCTCGGAATTCAATCACCTGGTCATCTCCACCGATGCGTCCCTCCGGATTAAGGTTCGCAAGTGCGGGAATATTAACCCGCTGTCCATCGCCTACGCGTCTCCGCCTCGGCTTAGGTCCCGACTAACCCCGGGACGAAAATCGTGGCCCGGGAAACCTTGGGTTTACGGCGGACGGGGATTTCACCCGTCTTATCGTTACTCATGTCTGCATCCTCTCTTCCTGGCACTCCACGGTCAGTCGCCATCGCGCTTCAGCGCGCCAGGAATGCTCCTCTACCACGCCGTCCCCCAGGGGACGGCATCCAGAGCTTCGGTATCATGCTTATCGCCAATCATTTTCGGCGCGGGATCTCTCGATGAGTAAGCTATTACGCACTTTTTAAATGGTGGCTGCTTCTAAGCCAACATCCTCACTGTCCGTGAAATCCCACCTCCTTTCCACTCAGCATGATTTGGGCACCTTAGCTGCTGGTCGGGGTTGTTTCCCTCTCGACGACGAAGCTTATCCCCCGCCGTCTCACTGCCGCGTTCTGTTGGGCGGTATTCGGAGTTTGATAGGGTTTGGTAGACGGGTATGCCCCCTAGCCCTTTCAGTGCTCTACCCCCGCCCATAAACACGCGACGCTGCACCTCAATGCATTTCGAGGAGAACCAGCTATCACGGGGTTTGATTAGCCTTTCACTCCTACCCACAGCTCATCGGAGAATTTTTCAACATTCACCCGTTCGGTCCTCCACGCCGTATCACCGGCGCTTCAACCTGGCCATGGGTAGATCACCTCCGCTTCGGGTCCAGCACGCGCAACTCAGGACGCCCTGTTCGGACTCGCTTTCGCTTCGCCTCCGCCCCGTAAGGGCTTAGGCTTGCCACGCATACTGACTCGCAGACTCATTAAGCAAAAGGCACGCCATCACGGGACAAGCCCGCTCTGACACCTTGTAGGCACACGGTTTCAGGTTCTATTTCACTCCGCTCACAGCGGTTCTTTTCACCTTTCCCTCGCGGTACTGGTTCACTATCGGTCGCCAACTAGTATTTAGCCTTACGCGGTGGTCCGCGCGGATTCACACGGCGTTTCACGTGTGCCGTGTTACTCAGGAACACCCTAAGGTCCCTTCGGATTTCGGTCACGGGGGTTTCACCCTCTCTGCCGGAGCTTTCCATCTCCTTGACCTATCGTTCGGGATCCCATGTCGGGGTCCTACAACCCCGGAGGCAAGCCTCCGGTTTGGGCTCTTCCGCTTTCGCTCGCCACTACTGACGGAATCGATTCTCTTTCTTTTCCTCCGCTTACTGAGATGTTTCACTTCAGCGGGTATTGCGTGCTTTTCCCTATGGATTCAGGAAAAGACGATGGCGTATGAACACCATCAGGTTACCCCATTCGGAAATCTCCGGATCAAAGCGTATTAGCCGCTCCCCGAAGCTTATCGCAGCTGATCACGTCCTTCATCGCCTGTTGGCACCAAGGCATCCACTGTGTGCCCTGCAAAGCTTGATTCCATGTTTGGAAACGAGCTTTCGGGAGGCCGGAAAACCGGTTGCTCCCGATCGGCGCCGACCCTTGAGCCGGCGCCAGCCGTAAAAACTTCATGTTTGGGAATCAGAATATCTTTTACACCAAGGACCGCAAGAACGGCTCACGGCGCGGAATCAAATCCGCGCCCGATGCAATTTCTTGCAAGTCAATCAAATCATATATCTCCATGTGGATGTCAAAGAGCGGGCCGGAACAGCGTGCGGACGCGGCGCGTGCGGAGGATGGTGGGCCTGATAGGACTCGAACCTATGACCCCCGCCTTATCAAGGCGGTGCTCTAACCAACTGAGCTACAGGCCCCAGCTGGTAAAAACTGAAATTCTGAAATCCTGAAACGCTGGAATCCAGAGTTTTCCATTCAGCTTTTCAGCTTTTTGAAATTTCAGTTTTACCTGAAAAGTGGTGGAGGCATGGGGATTCGAACCCCAGACATCCAGCTTGCAAAGCTGGCGCTCTACCAACTGAGCTATACCCCCTGTTGAAAGACGAGGGCTCCCCCCTCCGGGGACGCGTTTGCGTGCGTGAGGCAAAAGACCGGATCGTGCGCTGCGATCCATGCCTTGGACCGCGCGGAAAATGATAAACAAGTGGTGCGGACGGTTGCCCGTGCCGCGGTCCCGATGGAGCGGAGCTCCGGACGGGACTCGACCTACCCCGGGTCGCGTGAGCTTCCCATGGGGTAACTCCTTAGAAAGGAGGTGATCCAGCCGCAGGTTCCCCTACGGCTACCTTGTTACGACTTCATCCCAGTTACCAGCTACACCTTAGGGCCCTGCCCCCTTGCGGTTGGCGCAGGCACTTCGGGTGCGACCGGCTTCCATGATGTGACGGGCGGTGTGTACAAGACCCGGGAACGTATTCACGGCGCCGTAGCTGATGCGCCATTACTAGCGATTCCGACTTCATGGAGGCGGGTTGCAGCCTCCAATCCGAACTGGGCCCGGTTTTGCAGATTTCCTCCACCTCGCGGTCTTGGTTCTCATTGTACCGGGCATTGTAGTACGTGTGCAGCCCTGGGCGTAAGGGCCATACTGACCTGACGTCGTCCCCACCTTCCTCCCAGTTGATCTGGGCAGTCTGAACCGAGTTCCCGCCATGACGCGCTGGCAACAGTTCACAAGGGTTGCGCTCGTTGCGGGACTTAACCCAACATCTCACGACACGAGCTGACGACGGCCATGCAGCACCTGTGCAAGTCCCCCGAAGGGTCACGCGCTTTCACGCGCTTAGAAATGCATGTCAAGCCCAGGTAAGGTTCTTCGCGTTGCATCGAATTAAGCCACATACTCCACCGCTTGTGCGGGTCCCCGTCAATTTCTTTGAGTTTTAGTCTTGCGACCGTACTTCCCAGGCGGCGCGCTTAACGCGTTTGCTCCGGCACGAGGGGGGTCGAATCCCCTCACACCAAGCGCGCACCGTTTACTGCCGGGACTACAGGGGTATCTAATCCCTTTCGCTCCCCCGGCCTTCGAGCCTCAGCGTCAGGTGTTGTCCAGTAGCTCGCTTTCGCCACGAGTGTTCCTCACGATATCCACGCATTTCACTGCTACACCGTGAATTCCAGCTACCTCTCCAACCCTCCAAGCACGGCAGTATCGGATGCAGTTCCGGAGTTGAGCTCCGGGATTTCACATCTGACTTACCGCGCCGCCTACGCTCCCTTTACGCCCAGTGATTCCGAACAACGCTTGGGACCTTCGTATTACCGCGGCTGCTGGCACGAAGTTAGCCGTCCCTTCCTCTTCCGGTACTATCAACCCTGCCGGCTGTTCACCGTCAGGTCTTACTCCCGGATGACAGGAGTTTACAATCCGAAGACCTTCATCCTCCACGCGGCGTTGCACCATCAGGGTTGCCCCCATTGTGAATTATTCTCGACTGCTGCCACCCGTAGGTGTCTGGACCGTGTCTCAGTTCCAGTGTGCCTGATCGTCCTCTCAGACCAGGTACCCGTCGTCGCCTTGGTGGGCCGTTACCCCGCCAACAAGCTGATAGGGCGCGAACCAATCCTGCAGCGACAGCCTTGCGGCCGCCTTTACCGTTGCCGGACCATGGGGTATTAATCCAAGTTTCCCTGGGCTATCCCCCTCTGCAGGGCATGTGATTCACGTGTTACTCACCCGTGCGCCACTGAAACAGGCGGGTATTGCTACTCTCCTGTCCCCGTGCGACTTGCATGTCTTAAACACGCCGCCAGCGTTCGTTCTGAGCCAGAATCAAACTCTCCGTAAAAAATGGTTTGGTGGTATCCACTCCCGAAAGAGCGGACCTTTCCAAATTGACGTTCGGCGGGATCCACGAGGGATGCCGCCGTTCCGCGCGCCTGGGCAGGCGCGCAGCGCACAATTCAATCTTTTGCCTCTTCCCGACAATCCATCCGCAATGCATCGGAGTCGAACCGGAGTCTCCCGCGCCACATGGGCCCGGGCGGCTGCCGATGCTTCTCCGTCACGGTCGGTGTCGGGCCACGCTGTCAAAGATCCTTGGTTCGAGGGGACTAAAAAGCCGATCGGGCGTTCCCACCGCGATCGACTGGAGAGTCTCTCGGCCGCCCTCGCTCGGAGCGGCCCGCGAAGCTATCCGACCCGCCCGGGGGGCGTCAACCCGATTTTGGAAAAATTTTCGGAATTTTTTCGCGGGGGGGGGATCGGAAGACTCGAAAACGACCGCGGCGCGGACGACGGCATCAATCGGGGAAGCTCTGGAAACACAGGCGTCCGGGAATCCGCGTGCCCGACGTCAAGCACGGTTTTCGACTTGGTTGCGACGGCGATCTTCGACAGGCTGATCCGATGCCGGAACTCGTCCGAGTGCAACCGATCGGCCTGATGCCGACGCAGGCCGGCTGTGCCGTGTTCCTCGGCGACGGCGCGAAAGCGATCGTGTTCTACATCGACCCGGCGATGGGCGCGGCGATTCACGCGGTGATTTCGGGCGAAGCACCACCGCGGCCGCTCACCCATGATCTGTTTCTGCAGGCGCTCGACGCATTCGGCGCGAAGGTGACGCGGGCGGTGATCACGGCGATGAGCGGCGACGTGTATCACGCGCGGCTTTTCATCGAGGCACGCAACGAAATCATGGAGCACAAGATCGTCGAGCTCGATGCGCGTCCGTCGGACTGTCTCGCGCTGGTGGTGCGCTGCGGCGCGCCGATCCACGTGGTGCGCGGCCTCTGGGATTCGCTGGAGGACATGTCGGACGTGCTGGAGCGAATGCAGCGTGAGGCGGGCGGGGCCGGTGACGAGGAGGATTGAGTGATGGCGGTCATCGGGCCTTGCGGCGGCGGGACGCGGTGTTAGGCTGTGCGACCATGCAAGCAACCGCGTCCTGCCCCACCCTGCCCGACTATCTCCGCGAAGAGATCCTGCTGAACCCGGAAAAGCGTCGCTTTCCGGCCTTTGATCTTCGCAGGCTGCTCGGCACGGTCTTCGAGCCGACCGAGGGTTGCCGCGTCTGCATCCTGGTGGATTTCGACGAGCCGGTGGACCTGATCCGCGACTGCGCGTTCCTGCGCGAGGATGGATTCGCCGTGCAAAAGAACGCGCACCGCTACTTTTTCGAAGGATTGCACGGTGGGGTGATGCAGGACCTGGGCATGACCGGCGGCGAGTTGTACGCCTACCGCTGCAGCCACGGGTCGAACCTCGATCTGCAGGAGGAGGTGTGGGACACCCAAGGTCGGCAGCTCTCGCTCGATCGCGACATTTACCCGAACTACGACCTCATCCTCTGCATCTCGACCTTCTCGGCCACCGCGCCGCTCACCGCCAAGGCGAGGCAATTCGGGTTCCGCGGCGCCACGCTGCACGGACTCAACGACATCATCCTCAACTCCGGGCTGGCCGTGGATTATCAAGCGGTCTCGGCCGATGCCGAGCGGCTGCGCCTCGCGCTGACGCGGGCGGACTCGATCGAGATCGACTTCGAGCTCGAGGACGGTCGCGTGCTCACCGCCTGGCTCGGACTGGGCGGACAGGAGGCGCAGAAGTCCCACGGACTGTGCAATGGCCGCACGCCCGACATCGCCAATCTCCCGGCCGGTGAAGTGTATTTCGTGCCCAACGACGCGCGGGGACAATTCCCGATGAAGTACGAGGATGGCACGCTTGGCGTGCTCGACGTCGAGAACCGCTGCATCGTGCGCTCCACCCTCATCGCCGGCAACCCCGCGACCATCGACGCCCACAACCGCCGCCTCGCCGATGATCCGATGACCGGCACCCTCGGTGAGCTCGGCTTCGGCACGCAGGTGCTGCCGGTTTCCGGTGCCGACATCCAGGACGAAAAGGTGCTGGGCACCTGCCATCTCGCCACCGGCCGCGACGACCATCTCGGCGGCGACATCCTGCCCTCGATGTTCAAGAAACACGAGAACTCGACCCACGACGACATCCTGTTCGCGCCGCACAAGACGCCGAACTTCAACATCCGCCAGGTGAGGATGCGGCGTGGCGAACAGCACGAAATCCTCATCGAGCACTTCCGGCCGTCGCGCTACCTGATGGAAGCGCTTGCTTCGGGGCGTTGATGCAAGAGATGCCCGGTTTGCTGCGGCGCGGTATTCCGGCGTGGTATTCCGGTTGCGGCGTTGCCGCCCGCTACTTCATGGCGGCGAAAGAGACGGCCGCTCCGCAGCGACTCTTTCTCGTCACACACCGATTCACTGCGCGCGCAGCGCCACCGGTTCACCGAACCACCAGCGTTCCGACTGACCAGCCCGGTGCTTTGCGAAGCTCATGCCCATCTCCGCACGCATGCTGGAGCCGCTGGTCGGATTTGAACCGACGACCTGATCATTACGAATGAACTGCTCTACCCCTGAGCTACAGCGGCGCGGAAGCAGGGGGACGGAACCAGAGCGGAACGCCGCCCGCAAGCCGGAAATCCGGCGGGTCACAGGGCGCGGTGGGCGATTTCGCGGGTGATCGAGGCGACAAACGCGTCGAGCGGCATCGGACCGAGGTCGTCGCGATCGCGGTGGCGCACCGAGACGCTGCCCTCCTCGGCTTCGCGCTGGCCGATGACGAGCATGTACGGCACGCGCTCGAGCCGCGCGTTGCGGATCTTCGCGCCGATCTTGTCGCTGCTGCGGTCGATCCCCGTGCGCACGCCGGCGTCGGCGAGTGTGGCGGCGGCCGATTCGGCGAAGTCGATCGCCTTGTCGGACACCGGCAGCACGCGCACTTGCTCGGGCGCGAGCCAGGTCGGGAATTTCCCCTCGAAGTGCTCGATGAGCAGGCCGGTGAAGCGTTCCATCGATCCGAACGGCGCGCGGTGGATCATCACCGGCACGTGCGGCGCGTTGTCCGGACCGACGTAGGTGAGTCCGAAGCGCACGGGCAAATTGTAATCGACCTGCACGGTGCCGAGCTGCCAGTCGCGGCCGATCACGTCCTTGACGACGAAATCGATCTTCGGTCCGTAGAACGCGGCCTCGCCGATCTCCTCGGTGTATTCAACGCCGAGCGTGCGCACCGCCTCGCGCAGCGCGGCCTCGGCCTTGTCCCAGTTCTCCGGCGAGCCGACGTATTTGTCGCTTGCCGGATCGCGCAGCGAGAGGCGCACGCGGTAGTCGTTCATGCCGAGCGTCGAGAGCACGGTCTTGACCAGGCCGAGGCATCCCTGCACTTCCGCCGAGACCTGCTCGGGCGTGCAGAACAAATGCGCGTCGTCCTGGGTGAAGCCGCGCACGCGCGTCATGCCACCGAGTTCGCCGGATTGTTCCCAGCGGTACACCGTGCCGAACTCCGCCAGCCGCACGGGCAGGTCGCGGTACGAGTGGTGCTCGCTCGCGAAGATGCGGATGTGGTGCGGGCAGTTCATCGGCTTGAGCAGGTAGCCCTCGTGCGTGCCGTCGGCCAAGCCGTGGACGAGACTGGCGCACGACGCGTCTTCATCGGCGAGTTTCTCCAGCACGTCGCGCTCGGCGATCGGCGGATACTGGCTTTCCTGATAGTATGGAAAATGGCCGGAAGTGCGGTAGAGGTCGAGCTTTCCGATGTGCGGGGTGAAGACCTGCGCGTATCCCTGCTTGTCGAGTTCGTCGGTGATGAACTCCTGCAGCGCGCGCCGCACCAACGCGCCCTTGGGTTTCCACAGCACCAGCCCTTGGCCGACCAATTCGTCGATGTGAAAGAGTCCCAGCTCGCGGCCGAGCCGGCGGTGGTCGCGCTTTTTCGCCTCCTCGAGGCGAACGAGGTGCTCCTCGAGCAACTCCTTGCTCTCGAAGGCCGTGCCATAGAGCCGCTGCAACTGGCCCTTCGACTCGTCACCCATGTAGAACGAGGAGGACACCGACATCAGCCGCACGTTCTTGCACTTCGACGTGTATCCGACGTGCGGACCGGCGCAGAGATCGATGAAGTCGCCATTGCGGAAACACGAGATCTCCTCGCCCTCGGGGATCTTGTCGATCAGGTCGAGCTTGAAGCGCGACGGATTGCCCGGGCGCTCCGACAGCCCGCCGAGCCGACCGCTCTCCGCCATCGCCCGCGCCTCGTCGCGGCTCACCGTCTGCCGCTCGAATTTCTGGTTCTCCTTGGCGATTTTTTTCATCTCGGCCTCGATCTGCGGGAAGTCGTCCGGCGTGATCCGGTGCTTCATGTCGAAGTCGTAGTAGAACCCGTTTTCGACCGGCGGACCGTAGGCGAACTGCGCGTCGGGCCAGATCCGCAGGATGGCGGTGGCCATCACGTGCGCGCAGGAATGGCGCAGACGTTCCAGATCGGACATCTGCTGGCGCTCATCGAGGGTCTTGCGTTCGCTCATGCGCGGATAGAAGAAGGCCCGGAGGGGCGCGGATTCAAGGTGCAAATGCCGTGGCGCAGTGATCCGCCCTCACTCCATCCGTCCCGGCGTGTTGCCGCGCAGGAATTCGGCGGCCTCCATGCGGCGCGCGCCCTCGGGCTGGACGCGCAGCAGTTCGATCCGCCCGTCGCCGCAACCGACGAACCACCGGCCGTCGCGCACCAGTGACTCACCGGGTGGCAACGCGCCTGCGGCATCGCGCTCAGTCACGCGCGCGGGGGGAAAGATCTTGAGACGGATCGAACGGCCGTCGGCGGTCATGCGCGCATGCGTGCCCGGCCACGGGTCATAGGCACGGATGCGGCGTTCGATCGCCGTCGCGCTCATCGACCAGTCGATGCGGCCGTGATCGCGCGTGAGCTTGGGCACGTGCGTCGCGAGCACAGGGTCCTGCGGCACGCGCGGCGCATCACCCGCCGCCAAGCACCGCAGCGTGTCCATCAGCACGTCGGCCGCCAGATCGGCGAGCCGGTCGTGGAGCGATCCGCCGGTTTCATCGGACGTGATCGGGATCGCACGGGC
>VHCM01000064.1 GCA_016871685.1 Verrucomicrobiota bacterium | reverse complement strand
TTCGCGGATCACTTCGATGGTGGCCTTCTGACCGGAACGCGCGGTGATCGAGGGGGCGGTCATCAGGTCCACCCCCTTCTTCTGGGCGAGGCCGCGCATGATCATCTGGACTTGGCCGTCGGTGAACAAGCCGGTGAGTGAGAGGATGCCTGGAGCGACGTTTGCTTGTTGTGCGGTGCGGTTCGGGTTGTTAAGCACGGCATCGATCGAGTTCCCGGCGATCGCACCATCACCCGAGCGAAGTCCACCGGTGGCGATGTTGCTGACGTTCTGGCCGATATTGGTGGGAATGCCGGGAATCGTCGAAAAATTGACCGGGTTGATGAAATCGGCGTTGGTGCGGCTGACTCCGTTGCCGATGGTGCCACCGCCGCCGAAGAGGTGGTTGGCGGAAAGACCGAAGGGCGAGATGATCCAGTCGAATCCGAGCTCGTCAGTGTTTTCCTGTGAAATCTCCACGAATTTCGAGGTGATCTTCACCTGCTTAGGCTGCTGCGTGATGAAGGTCGTGACCAGTTGCTCGATCTTGTCGAGTTCCGACGGGGTGTTGGTGACCAGGAGAACGCCGTTGGCACTGAGGGTGGCCGAGGTGCCCTCGCCGAAGGTGATGCCGGCGTTGCGGAGCAGTTCGATGATCGGTTTGCGGGCTTGGATTTTGGGGGCGGTCGACGAGCTGTCGGCGAAGGGATCGACCGCGCCGCCCTCACTGCTGCCGCCAGCGCTCGTTTCCAGCAACGATTGGAAGTCGGGCGGGACGGTGAAGGTGCGGGTGAAGATGTCCTCCGCGGATTCGGCCAGCGGGACGAGCGTAACGGCGAAGTCGTCCACCTTGTAACGTAGCTTGGTCTGGTCGCAAATGTACTTGAGGGCGACGGAGAGGGGTACGTTGCGGACGCGGAGTTCGCGCACGCGCAGCGATCCGGGATCGGCGACGGTGGGCAGGGCCTCGGCGGCACCGGCATCGAGACCGGCGTCGGGGGTGGCGGTGACAGTCACGCGCGGGCGGCGCACGACGAAGTTCACGCCCTTACGCGCGGGATCGGGTTCGAGATTGTCAAGTTCCGCGGAGCGCATGCGGAGGAAGTCGATCGCTTCCTCGACCGTGGTGTCTTCGAAATCGATGCGCGGAATGATGATCCGGCGGAGTTTTTCGGTGATGTACATCACGCCGCTGCTTTCCTCACGCGGCCCGCCCGCACCGATCGGGACATCGGGACTTTCCGCGGGCACGGTGAGCTCCCAGGCGGCATCGACCTGGGCAAGCAATTCGCCGCGGGTGTGGTCGTAGGCCGCGCGGTAGTAGTCCGACCTGGCCGAGGCGATGCGCTCGAGTCCGCGGCGGGCGGCCGAGTTGTACGGGTCGATGCGCAGCGCGTTTTCGTATTCGCGTTTGGCGGCGTCGAAGGTGCCGAGATTGAAGTGGCCTTCGGCGGTGTAGAGGTGGCGGCGCACCTGGTCGACGTTCTGGGTGTGCTCGTAGGTGAGCGCCGGGTTGGTGCGGATCGGGTCGTCGAGGTATTCGAGTTCGCGCTTCACATTTCCGTTCTGCGGATCGGTGGCGAGCGCGTTGTTGAGCAGCGTGCGGGCCTCGTCGTATTTGCCGACCTTGCGGTGCTGCATCGCGAGGGCCACGCTGGCGTCCGAAAGGTGGGCGGCATAGGCTTGGCGGCGGTCGGCGAACACCGGAGCGTCGGGCACGGTGGACAGCGCGGCGGAATACTTGTCGACCGCTTGTTGATAATCGCCCTTGGCGTACGCATCGCGGCCTTCGTTGAGAAGGCGGTCGCCTTCAAACACGGCCTGTTGGCGGCGCGCCATCTCGCGATCGGCCAGACTGCTGTAGCCGACGCCACCGCTTTCACCAGCGAGTGCGGAACAGGGCAACAATGCCAGCGATGAAGAAGACGCGAGGATCGCGGCGGCGAGGCGTACGGGTCGGTACATTGGGTTGGAATGCATGGGTGCGGGGGAGGTTCTGGAGGGGTTGGGGTGGTTTGAAAAGCCGAAACTTAGTCACGGCTGCCCGAGGCGGCTGGCATGCCACCCTTGGGGATGGTCACCGAGCGGGTGGCGCCATTGGCATCAGACCATTCGACGACGATCCGCTCCGGACTGACCTCCTTGAGCAGATAGTTCTTTTCGGCAGCGCCGGGTGGCAGGGCGAAGCGGGTGTTTTCCTCGATGGTGAATTCCTTCCCTTCGTTGCCGAGTGCCTCAAGCGTGAGCACCGCGCTGCGGTCGTACTGGACATGCTCATTGAGGCGTTCTTCGGAAAGCGGAGCGGGCAGCTCGTAGAGGCGTCCTTTTTTATTTGTGCGCTGGTCCTCGACGCGGACGTAGGTGACCTCCATTTCGATCTTGACGCTGGCACTGGTCTCACGGCGCGTTTCGGATCCAACAAACACAAAGCGACCTTTCGCGGGCTCATCGTCGTAGAATGCACCACCGGGGGCGACCGTCTCCCCCGCCCCGAGCTTGTTGCGCTCGAACCAGCGGTTGTTTCTCAGTTCGTAATAACGGAATGGATAGGCACCGTCGGAGCCAAAGGTCGGCCGCAACGCCCACGCGAGGCTGTCGTCGCGCTGGTACTTGAGTTTATCGACGAGGTTGGGCAGCGATGCGGCGCTGTTGGGATCGGTGCCGGCCTGGTATTCCTCGAGATTGGAGAACCCGTCGTCGTCGGGATCGCGCTGCGGTGAATCGGCGAATCCGGGGTCGAGCCGGTTGTCGACCCACCAGGTGTTCTTGATCGGCGGGTGCACCGCGGCGTCCTTGAGCAGGTCGATCGGCTTGCCGGGCTCGCTGCCGCGGATGAAGAGCGGGATGCCGGTGAACAGGTCGACGGCGCGGCCGGCGTCGCTGGGTTGCGTCCAGGCGCGGTCGAGCGCAAGCGACTGGGCGGCCTTGGGCAGCGCGTCTGCCTCGGGCACGGCGGTGTTGTTGTTGCCCTTGCCGCGGAGGTCAGCGGCGAAATCCTCATCGACGGAGCCGACCTTGAGCCAGCCGAAGACGGCGAGGATCATGGCGAGGACGGCGGAGCCGCCGAGGACGGCTTTTTCGTGATGTTGCTGCAGCCAGGACATGCGATCTGGAGAAACGTGGGAAGGCGGTTGCGGTTCAGGGCAGCTCCTTGGGCGGGAGGAACTGCATCAGGTCGAGACGGAGGAACACCTGAAGATCCTCGTTGCCGAGGACCTGGGCGAGGATGCGGTCGTCCTCGCCGGTGGTGGGCGCGGCCGTCTCGGATGCGGGCTGGGCCGATGCGGGCTGGGTTTCCTTTTGACCTTCGGTTTTCGGGAGATTGAAACCACCGCCAAAGATTTCTTCGGCGCTGCCTTGGGCGGGCGCGGGCTGGGCTTCCGGGGCGATGAACGTGACGTCGGTGGTGCGCGGCGGCTCGGGCTTCGTGTTTGAGACGCGCAGCGAGCGGATCACGAAGTAGAGTCCGTCCTTGGGCTTGACGGCGGCAGAGAGAAACTCGCGCACGGCTTTCTCGCGGCCGATGAAGCTGACTTCGACCGGCAGCGCGCGGGCGACCTCGTCGGCTGACGGTTGGTAGGTACCGCCGGTTTCCTCGGTGAGCGCGGGCCGGTGGATGTTCTTGAGTTCCGCCGCGCCCGAGGCGGAGAGCGCGAGCATCAGCCGGCGCATCGCGTCGAGTTGGCGCTTGAGGATCGCGGTGGCGTCGCTGTCGGCGAGCGAGGTCCGGTAATTTTCAAACCCGAGGAAAAACGCCTCGGGCACGCTGGTGCGCGAGGTTTCGAAGGCCGCGCGCACTTCGTCGTTGGCCGCCTTCAAGTGGTCGGCGAACTGCTGTGGGGTGATCGGCTCGAGCGAATCGCCGCGATATGGCGCGAACGCTTCCTGCAGTAAGGCGGCCGCCTTCTTGTAGTCGTCGAGCGCCTTGCTCTTGCCGTCGCGGTTCTCCGCAGTAGGATAGAGCGGCAATCGCTCGATCGACGCGGCTTCGGCGGCGGCTTCGTCGTAGAGATCCTTGGCCGCTTGGTAGCGGCCGGTGCCTTGGATGCCAAAGAACACCAAGGCGGCGGCGAGCAGCGCGGTGATGCCGAGCAGCGAGGCGAGGAATCGATTCTGGGCAAACCAGTTCATGCAGCGGGAAGGAGTGGGCTGGAATTATCTGACGGCGACTTCGCGGACCAATGGCAGCACGATCTCGAAGGACATGCCGAGGTCGTTGGGGTTGCCCTCGACGGTGACGGCGAGGATTTGTTCGTCGCCGAGCACCATCGGCTTGCCGGCGGCGTCTTGGGATTCGAAGCGGAAGCTGCGGGAGTCCTCGCGGAGTTTGTCGAGCAGCTCGGTCACCAGATTTTGGCGTTTGGGATTCTCGCGCCAGAACCCGCGGACGCGCACGGCATTGGCAGTGATGGCCGTCGGCTTCGCGGCAGCGGCCGGACGACCGCGACCCGGGCGTCCCTTGGGGGCCTCGACTTCCTTGATCTGGATTTGCGCGAGTGCGCTGGTGCCATAGGGCGCGTTGGTAAAATCGGGGCGCACCACCGACACGCCGTTGGCTTCCTTGGGCGCGGCGGATTTCGGCACGAGCGCGCGCTGGAAATCAAAGCCGTGCAGCGGTTCGAAATCGGTGATCCACACCGCCTCACTGGCGAAGGCCGCCTGCAACTCGGCGAGCGCGTCGATCCAGAACGCGTGGTCGGCCTCGGTGCCGACATAGGCCTCGGCGATCGCGCGCAACGCGGTCTCGCGCTTGAGGAGTCCGTCGATCTGCGTGCGCACCGGCGCAAGCGCGTCGCGCTGCTCGTCCATCGTGCGCGCCTGGTCCGCGGCCTTGCCCGCGGCGATGTGGCCTGCGGCGGCCCAAGCACCCAGCCCGCCGAGCAACACCGCGGCTGCGGCGATGAAGAACGGTTTGCGGCGGTCGGCCGCACGCGCCTTTGCCACCGCGGCGGGCACCAGATCGATGTTGATCTCCGACTTGCCGGATCCGCGCAATGCGAGGCCGATGAGTTCGCCCATCAAATGGCCTTCGCGCTGGACGACGGCCGCATCGACACCGGGGCCGATGGTGATGGCGCCGACCGGATTGAAGTACTCGACCGGCAGGTTGAGTTTCTCCTGAAAGAATTCCAGCGTGTAAGGCAGGTTGGCACCACCACCGCCGAGGTAGACGCGACGCGGGGCGCTGCCGCCATGCTGGCTGCGATAGTAATTGGTCGTGCGCGCGATCTCGCTGGGCAAGCGGCCGAGCGCGTTGCGGATCACCATCGCGAGCGCCGCCACCGCTTCGTCGAGCTGGCCGGCATGGCCGCCGCCGAGGGCAACCAGTCCGTTGGCGACCTTCTGGTGCTCGGCTTCGAGAAACGGGACGTTGTATTCCTTGGCGATGGCCGCGGTGATCGAGGCACCGCCCACAGGAATGCTGCGAGTGAAAAACCGACGGCCTTCGATGTAGAGGAGATTGCTGGTGCGCGCACCGATGTCGATGAGCAATACCGGCTCCTGTGGGCTGCCGTAGTTCGCGCGGAACGCGTTGTAGAGGGCCATCGGCGCGACATCGACCTCGGCCGTGCCGAGACCCGACTCGTTGACGGCGTCGTTGATCTCGTCGAGCGCGTCGCTCTTGATCGCGACGATCACGGCCTCCTTCTCGGCCGCGCCTTCGACGAGTTCGTAATCCCACACCACCTCGTTGAGCGGGAACGGCACATGTTGCTGCGCCTCGAACGTGACCAACTGCTCGACGTTGTCCTGCTGCAGCGGCGGCAGTTTGACGAATCGCGTGAACACCGACTGGCCGGAAATCGCATAGCGCACCTTGGCGTTGCCGGTTTTGAGGCGCTTGGCGAGATCGGCCACCGCGACCCGCGTCTGCGCAACGCGCGTCGACTCCATTGCCGGATCGGCCGAAACCGATTCCGAGCCATAGCTGGTGAGCGTGAGCGCGCCGGTCCGCGCGGTCTCGAAGACAGCCATGCTCACGCGCTGCGAGCCAATGTTGAGAACGACGCTGGTCTGGGTGTCGGCCATGGGTCAGGGAAACATTCGTGCGGGAAAAACAGGAGGATCAACGATGCGGGGACGACGTCAGGCACTCACCTGCGGTCCGGCATGTCGACTTCGGCGTAGCGGTCCCACCACATCGAGCTGAACGGGGTTTCGGACTTGTTGAGCAGGGGCACCGCATCGCTGCGCGAAATGTTGCTCGACGAGGTGTTCCACCATCCGGCCTTGCCCTTGTTGGTGTCCTCCGCCTTCTTCTCGCCGTTGATGAGCACTTCGTAGCCGACGTACTCGACGGAGTTCTTGCCGCCGGTGCCCGAGCCGGTGAGGCGGCGGATCGAGGCGGGCGAGAGATAAACGGAACAGTGGACGTCCTCCTCGATCGGCACGTTGACGTGGTCGATGTTGCGCGTGAGCAGGAGAAAGGTGCCGGGCTTGTCCGGATTCTTCACCGCGATGTACCAGCGGACCGTGAGCTTGTCGCAGGTCTTGGATTTCGGCTCGGGGCTCAGCGAGATGCGCAGCTTCGTCTCGATCTCGAGCCAGTCGTTGGGCTTGAACGCTTTCTGCTTGCCGCCGCCGAATTCAGGCGATGGCAGATCGTCGAAAACCGGTTTTTCGCCGACCACTTTCGACTGTTGGGCATGCGCCACCTCCGCGGCGGCGATGCCGATGAACAACGCGGCGAGCGAGGTGATGAGCGTGCGGGAAGAGAGGTTCATGCGGACGGAATTGCGAAAAAGCGTAGAATCAGGGTCGGGGTTGACCAGACAAAAACCCGCACGGCGTGAAATTTTCCTCCTTGCCAAAGCGGAAAAAATAGATCCCCGGCGATTGACGCCACCGCCTGCGCCGCGCATGACTCGGGCATGAGCCGCGACCTGCGCCTGCGCCCCGCCGACCGGCCGTGGATCGTCGGCTGCCCGGGCGATGCCGCGGCGCTGCGCGGCTTGGACGCCGCACGACTCGACGCGGCATGCGATTTCGTCGAAATCCGCCTCGATCTGCCCGGGATCCTCGCCGCCGACTGGTCGGCCCTGCACGCGTTTCCAAAAGGATACACCGCGCGCTCGGCCAGCGAAGGAGGTGTCCGCCCGTTGAGCGCCGCCGAGCGCACCGCCCTGCTGCGCGAGGTGCTCGAGGTGGCGGACTGGATCGACCTCGAGGTGGCGGAGCTCGATGCGATGGCACCGTTGGTCGGGATGCTGCGTGCCCGGAATCTCCCATGGATTGGCTCGTTTCATGATTTTTCGAAGTTGCCCGACGACGCCCGGCTCGACCATGCGGCGCGCCTCGCGCGCGACGCCGGGGCCGCGGTGTTCAAGCTCGCCGCCTGGCTGCAAAATCCCGAAGATCTCGCGCGCCTCGCGCGCTTCCAATCCCGCGATCACGGAATCCCGGTGGCCACCATGGGCATGGGCCCGCTCGGTCCGGTCTCCCGCCTGCTGTGCGCCCAGTTTGGCAGTCATCTTGCTTACGGCCGCCTCGGGGCCACCCCGACCGCACCGGGCCAATGGGACGCCGTCCTGCTCAAACAAGCGGTCGGCGCGCTCGAACCCGTCGCCACCAACCCCATCGATCCGCCCGCGCCCCGCTGATCCCCCGACGATTCCCCCACCCTGCCCGCCCCCATGGAATTCCTCAACTCCGCCCTGCAATACCCCTTCACCTGGGGCCTCCTCGTCGGTCTCCTCATTGCCGGATTCGTCTGGAAATCCGGGTTTTCCTCGCGTCGTCAGTCCGCCAAGGAAATCCGCCGCCTCGAGCATGAACTCCAAGATTTGCAGCGCCACCTCCACACCCAGCTCAAGATCCAGGCCAGCGGGCAAGAAGCGGTGACCCATGAGCTGGACCGCATGCGTCAGCAAAATGAAACACTGCGGGTGAATCTTGCGCTGCTGCAGCAAAAACCCGGACGCGCGGAGCTGCGCCAATTGCAGGTGCAGGAACTCGCGGTGCGCGCGCTGCGCACCCAGGCCCCGGGATTCGCCCCCGCCTGGGAAAACGCGCTCGAACAAGCCGAAGCCGAGCTGCAAGCCGGGGAATCCGGACTCAAGCAGTTCATGCGGCGCTGGATCCCGACCCGGGAAAAAGGAGACGCCTGAAGCTTGGCACCTTGATTGGAGGACGGGTATCCTTGCCTGTCATGGACCGCGGGCTTCCAGCCTGCGGCATCGGACACGGTAGGGACGAGTCCGACTCCTCTCCCGCAAGAGGGAACCACGGATTGCGCTGATTGGCACAGATGAATGCAGATGGATTTGCACCATCCATGCGCGGCAGCACAAGAGGGGCACGGGCAGCTTGCCCGTGTTCTTCAACGCGATGGATCCGCGCCAAGCACAATGGCTTCTTCGACTTTGGTGAATCACGCGAAGGCGCGAAGACACGAAGCAAATCTTGAGTCGCAAGCCCTTCGTGGCTTCGCGTCTTCGTGTGAGAACGAGTCCGACTCCTCTCTCGGAAGAGGGAACCACGGATGGCGCTGATTGACACAGATGAATGAAGAAGTTGTCCGATTCGTTTTCTTTACCGTTTGCTGAATTCCTCCATCCGTGAACTCTGTGCCATCTGTGATTTCCCTTCTTCCCGAGTCACGGCCGGTCGCGCATCGACGTGCAGCAAGGAATTGCCACGGGGCGCATGACTCTCCAGCATGACGCGTGATGACGAATCACGCATCGAGTCGCGGATGGCTGCGGATCGTGCTGCGGACCGGCGCGTTTGCCTCATGGCTGGGGTTGCTGGTGTGGTCGGCGTGGTCATTCGGCGCGCTCTGGTTTGATTTCCCGCAAGAAAGCCTGCGGCCCTGGGCGGCCATCGCGTATGCCATCCTCGCCGCACTGGGGGTCGCGGTCTTCCATCCCCGCTGGCGCGCCAAGCTGGCGGTGTCCATGGCGAACCTGCTCATCATGCTGTGGTGGCTCAACCTCCAGCCGCGCCAATACCGCGACTGGAAACCCGAGGTGGCCGTCACACCGCATGCGGTGATCGATGGAAACCGGGTGACGCTGCACCACGTGCGGAACTTCGGATACCGGAGCGAAACGGATTTCACCCCGCGCTACGAAACCCGGCGGGTCGACCTCGACAAGCTGCGCGGTGTCAATCTCTTCGTCACCTACTGGGGATCGCCCTGGATCGCGCATCCGATCTTGTCCTACGACTTCGGTGACGACGGGCGGATCTGTTTCAGCATTGAGACGCGTCCGGAACGGGGCGAGGCGTATTCCGCGCTTGGCGGGCTCTACCGGATGTTCGAGTTGATTTACATCGTCGCCGACGAGCGGGACGTGGTGAGGTTGCGCAGCAACTTCCGCGAGGGCGAGGATGTCTATCTCTACCGCCTCAACGCGCCGCGCGCGCGGCAGACGTTTCTCGAGTCGATTCGCGCGGTGAACGAACTTCACGAGCGCCCGCGCTGGTACAACGCCATCACCCACAACTGCACCACCGCCATCCGTCAGCAACGCTCCGCCTCGGAGCGCGCGCCCTGGGACTGGCGCATGCTCGCCAACGGCTTCGGCGACCAATGGCTCTACGAAACAGGCGCCCTCGATCAGTCGCTCCCCTTCGCCCGGCTCAAGCAACTCTCGCACATCAATCGACGCGCCCGTGCCGCCGACGACGCCGCGGATTTTTCCGAACGCATCCGCGAGGGCCTGCCGGAGTACCAGAGCAAAACGACGAGTCCCGATCGCTGATCCGAACGAAAACGAACCTCACCTTGAAATGCCCGCCACGCCCCGCATCGCATGCCCCGCCGCGCTCGACGGTCTGACACCCGCCGAGGCCGCCGCGCGACTGCGCCACCTGCCGGGCCTGGTGTTTTTCGACACCTCGGGCCATGTCCCGGCCAATGCCGCGCCACCGTTGTCGATCATCGCCGCGCGGCCGACGCGCGTGCTGCGCGGCTCGGTCCACCGCGAGGCCGACCTCGATCGTCTGCGCGCAGCGCTGCGGCCCGAGGCCGAACCGGCATTCGATCACGGGCTGCCGCTCGGCGGTTTGTGCGGGTGGATTGGGTACGACGGCGGCTTCGTGTTCGGCGACTACCCGGAGCGCTTGGTCTACCACCACGGGCACGGCACCTGGCATGAAACGGGAGCGCTTTCCATGGAAATGCGGGAGTCCCGCGATGCGCCGGTGTCGATCGGCGCGTTTCGTCCGATGATGACGCGCGATGCGTTCCTGCGCGGCGTGTCGCGCATCCACGAGTGGATCGCGGCCGGCGACATTTACCAAGTGAACCTCGCCCAGGCGTTCGAGGCGGAGGTATCGGGCGGATCGCTCTTCGGCCTCTACGAATTGCTGCGCGAATGCTCGCCCGCGCCGATGGCGGCGTGGCTGTCGCTCGACGACACCGAGATCCTGTGCTCCTCGCCCGAATCGTTTCTGACGATCAGCGGTCGACGAATCGAAACCCGCCCGATCAAGGGCACGCGGCCGCGCTTCGCCGATCCCGACGCGGACCTGCGCTCGGCGTACGAACTGCAGACTTCCGCCAAGGAAATTTCCGAGCTGGTGATGATCACTGATCTCCTGCGCAACGATCTCGGCCAAGTGTGCGAATTCGGCAGCGTCGAAGTGAGCGACCTGCTGCGTCTGGAAACGCTCGGCCAGGTGCACCACTTGGTCTCGACCGTGCGCGGCACGTTGCGGGCCGACACCGATGCGTTGGCCGCGCTGCACGCATGCTTTCCCGGCGGCAGCATCACCGGCGCGCCGAAAATCCGCGCCATGGAGATCATCCGCGAACTCGAGCCGCATCCGCGCGGGATCTACTGCGGCGCGATCGGTTGGATCGGCCCGCATGGCGACGCTGCCTTCAACATCGCGATCCGCACGCTGGTGCGCCGCGACGGCAAGCTCGGCTACCACGTCGGTGCGGGCATCGTCGCCGACTCCGATCCTCTCGCCGAATATGAGGAGACCCTGCACAAGGCCGCCGGCATCCGCATGGCGGTCAAACGGTTCACCGGTCGCAAGGAACCTCTGGTTTCATAGGCCCGGTGGGGTTCGAACCCACGACCAAGGGATGATGAGCGCCCCTGCCAAACCGCCTCGTCTCGAGGATGCGCCATAGGCCCGGTGGGGTTCGAACCCACGACCAAGGGATTATGAGTCCCCTGCTCTAACCGCTGAGCTACAGGCCTGCGGGTCAAAGGATACGCTTGTGATCCTCGCCGCACAAGCTTTTGCCGGACCTCAGGCGATCGAAGGCACGCCGGTCGCGGTGTCGGTGTCGGCGCTGTAGTCGACGCCGTCGAGCCCGAAACCGAACAGGCGAAGAAATCCCGATTGGTAACCTTCGAAGTCGCCGAGCGCGGCGAGGTTGGCGGTGTCGACCGCGGCCCAGCTCGCGGCGATCTCGCGCTGGATGTCGGGTGCCATTTCCCAGTCGTCGATGCGGATGCGGCCCGCTTCGTCCGGTCGCGGATCATGCAGACGCTCGCGGAACAAACGGTCCATTTGCTCGATGCAGTCCTCGTGCGTGCCGGCGTCCTTCATCACGCGATAGAGCAGCGAGATGTAGAGCGGCACGACGGGAATGGCGGAACTCGCCTGGGTGACGAGCGCCTTGTTGACCGATACCCAGGCTTTGCCGCCCAGCGGCGCGCGTTTGGCGTCGAG
>VHCM01000063.1 GCA_016871685.1 Verrucomicrobiota bacterium | reverse complement strand
GCGAGCGAGGCGACCATCCCTGGAATCGTGTTGAGCACCGACTTCGACGGCGTTTGCAGAGTCGGGATCGAGGAGAGCAGTCCGCGTGTGTAAGCGTGAAGCGGATTAGCGAAGAGTTCGTGGACCAGTGCGCGTTCGACGACGCGTCCGGCGTACATGACGACCACTTCGTCGCAGGTTTCGGCGATCACGCCGAGGTCGTGGGTGATCAGCACCACCGACATCCCCATTTCCGACTGCAACCGTGCGATCAGGTCGAGGATCTGCGCCTGCACGGTCACATCCAGTGCGGTGGTCGGCTCGTCGGCGATGACCAGCGACGGCCGGCATGCGAGCGCGAGGGCGATGACAATGCGTTGGCGCATGCCGCCGGACAACTGGTGGGGATAATCCATCATCCGTTTCTCCGGTGCCGGGATGCGGACGAGCTTCAGCATTTCGACCGAGGCGTCCCATGCGTCCTTTTTCGACAGGTCCTTGTGCAGGCGGAACACTTCCGCGACTTGTCGTCCGATCCGGTGCACCGGATTCAGCGCCGACATCGGTTCCTGGAAAATCACGCCGATGTCGCCGCCGCGGATCCGGCGCATTTCGTCGTCACCGACCGCGGTGAGATCGCGATCCTTGAACCAGACATGTCCGCCGAGGATGCGTCCGGCCGGCTGGGGCAGCAGCCGGACGATCGACATCGCGGTGACGCTCTTGCCGCAGCCCGACTCGCCGACGATGCCGACGGTTTTGCCTGACGGCACGTTGAACGACACTTGGTCGACAGCGCGGAGCATGCCGGCATCGGTCTCGAACGAGGTGATGAGCCGGTCCACCTCGAGGATGTTTGCGGGTGTGGCCGGGTTCATCGGGGCGGGTTGGTTGGTTCCGGCGGCGTGCCGGGCTCGGCGGATTCCGGCGTTTCGTCGCCGACGATGCGGTAATCATCGATCACGCGTGTCGACTCGGGGAAGCCGATGCCCTTGCGTCTTGCTTCAAGGGTTTCGCGTTTCTTGTCCTCGTCGATCCATTGCACGAACACTTCGTGGGGGTCATAGATGACCGGCGGGCAGAAGCGTGTTTCCGGGCAATCCGGCCAGCGCACCCAGCGCCACGAGCCGAGGCGGACGAAATCGACGGAGTATCCCGGCGAGAAGAACGCCTCGTCGTGGATGATGCGCTGCAGTTGCCATGCGGCGTCGCGGAGTTCTTCGATGGTGCGGCTGGTGCGCAGGCGCTCGCTGAGCCGGTCGGTGTCGGGTCGGCCCCAGACGAAGGTGTTGTTGGTCTGCGGCCGCGGATTGCCCTTGTCGTCGAACGCGTTGGTCGAGTGGAGGAACTGGTGGAAATCGGGCATCGGCGGCGTGATCAGCCAGCTGCCGAGCGAGAGCTCGTGCTGTTTCTGCATGCCCTTCTTGTAGGCGACGGTTGTCTCAAGTCCGTCGAGTCGCAGCTCGAATCCGCAACTGCGCGCCTCCTCGCGCAGGATCGCGAACATGCGGTCGGTGACCGGGGTCGCCGGATACGTCACGGCCAGCGACAGGCGTGTCCCGTCGGGTCTGCGCAGGATGCCGTCGGGTCCCTCTTCGGTGAATCCGGCGGCGGCGAAGGCCGCGCGCGCCTGAGGGATGGAGAACGGCCGTGCACGGATCGACGGATCACTGAAGTGGACATATCCCTCGTTGAATGCGTTGAGCCGCTGGTAGTCGCCGCGGAACATGACGTCGATGACCTTGCGCCAGTTCACCGCGTGTTGGATGCCGATGCGGACATCGCGGTTGTCCAGCGGAGGCTTGCTCACGTTCATGTAAAGCCCGCGCGGCACCTTGGGATAGCGGTTGTAGAACGTGACGCGCTCGATGTACCCTTTGTAGACCGGCTCCATCTCCGATTTCTCGTACCAGTAGTCCGGGCGTGTGAGGTAGAACGTGTCGAGCTCGCCCGCGCGGAACAATTCGAAAGCTTTCGATTCGTCGCGCACCACCGTGTGCACGATCTTGTCGGGATTGTAGCGGTGGCGGTAATACTTGCGGTCGCGCGCCCACCAGTCCTTCACGCGCGTCTGGGTGATCGACGCGCCTTTGACGATGTCCGCCTCCCTGACCTCGTACGCTCCGGTGGTGGGCGGGAACCGCCACTGGTAGCGTTCGTTGTAATCCGGCCCGTATTCGGCGTAGAAGTGGGGCGGTGACGGCGGGATGCCGCCGGCGACGGCGGGCGCGAGGTATTTGGCCTCGGGCAGCGAGATCGAGAGTGTGCGGTCGTCGTAGACGGTGAACTGCGCGACATTCTCGCGGAAGTACTGCTTCGAGTACGGGTTCACGACGTGATCCGAGATGCGGATGTACGCGCTGACCATGAAGTCGCGTGCGAGGACCGGGACGCCGTCGGAGTAGCGCGCCTCGGGGTCGATGCGAAAGTAGGTCGTGCGGCCGTCGGCCGAGACGGCCCAGCGGTGGGCGCAGCCCGGGATGAGCCCCATGGTTTCGGGATGCAGATTGACCAGCGGCAACTCGATGGCTTCGTAGATCTCCCCGCGGAACGAATTGTTCGCGTTTTCGCCGAAGGGGCGGATGGTTGGCGGGAAGCTCGGGATGAAGCGGCGGAACACGCCGCCTTTTTTCGCTGCGGGATCGCCGATCTCCGGTTGATCCATCCCGTCCTCCCAGACGAGGTCCGGCGGGAGTTCGTCCAGCGTAGTGAAGCGGAAGTAATCGCCGAGGCCGCTGCGGAACCGCCATTTCTCCAGATCGCGATCGAGTCCCTCCGCGATGATGCGCAGCGACTCAAGGCGCGCGCCTTGGGCATTGGCGATTTCGGCGGTGATGCGCTCCCGTTCACGCAGCGTCGCCTCGTTCTGTTCGGTCAGCCAGTTTGCGATGTGGCGGTTGTAGGCCGGCACGAATTCGTCGAACCCGAGGTCGCGCCGGACCTCCGTCTCATCCTGGCGGCAGGCGAGACCCGCGAGTGCGGCTGCACCCGCAATCAGCGCGGTCAGATGGTGTCGGATCCGTCGCATCAGCGGTAGTAGGTGAATTTCTTCGGATCGAAGGCCTCGCGCACGGCCTCGCCGACGAAGGTGATCAGCACCAGCAGTCCGACGAGCACGGTGAAGGTGGAGGACACCAGCCATGGTGCGGAGAGGTTCGACAGGCCGTCGTTGAGCAGGCGTCCCCAGGTCGCGTATTCCGGAGGCAGGCCGAAGCCGAGGTAGTCGAGCGAGGTGAGCGCGAAGACCAGCCCCGACATGGTGAACGGGACGAGCGTGACGATGATCGCGACGGTGTTGGGCAGCAGGTGGCGGAAGAGGATGCGCGGAGTGCGTGCGCCCAGCACGCGTGCGGCGGCGATGTAGTCGCGCTCTTTGTCGCGGTAGGCGGCGGTGCGCATCAGATACGTCATGCCCATCCAGCCGAACGCCACGAGGATCGTGAGGATCACCGGCAGACCTTTGAATTTCTCCGGCACCTTGCTCGAAATGATGATCACGACAAAAAGGAACGGCACGTTCGAGAACACTTCGATGAGGCGTTGCACGGCGAGGTCGAACCAGCCTCCGAAGTATCCCATCATCATCCCGATGCTGATGCCGATGAGGTAGACGATGGGCAGGTAGATGAGCGCCGCCTTGAAGTTCACCTGCAATCCGCCATAAAGGTAGGCGAGCACGTCGTAGCCCTGCGAGTTGGTGCCGAGCCAGTGGCGGTCGGCCGGCGACGGCGGCGACGGGTGGTAGCGGATCGCGCGCAGCGACTGCAGCGGATCGCCGAGGAATGCCTCCTTGGTTCCCGGGCCGGTGTAGCGCTCGGTGAGCAGGCGGCCGTCTCGGTATTCGGCGGTGTAGCAGGGCGTGCCGTCGGCCAGCCAGCCATCGGCCACGCCCGAGAGCCTGCCGTCGCGCAGCGTGAACCGCAGGCGCATCCGGTCGTGGTCGGCGTCGTGGTAGCTGCCCGCCAGCCCCCAGTAAGGTTTGCCGTCGGCGGAATCGCAGTGCAGTCCGTCGATGCGTTCGAGCGGCCGCGAGCGCGGCGGAAGCGTGTCGCCGGTCGGGTCGTAGGGGATGGGCGGCAGGATGACGCGGCCGCTGCCGTCGGCCTCGAGCACGCGCTTGAGCTTGCGGTAGTCGGCCGGCGCGTCGGCGAGATCGCCGAGGATGCCGAAGTCGCGGTTCTTGAGTTCGTTCGGAAGGAATGCAGGGAAGCTCCAGCGGCCTTCGTGTTTCACGGCCAGTGCGCGTTTACCGACGACCGTTTGGTCGAGTGCGGCGAGTGTGGCGAGCACGCAGAGGATGACGAGCGACCAATAGCCGCGATTGATTTCGCGGAAGCGGCGGATTCGCCGTTGGGTGAGCGGGTTGGGCGGCGTGCCCGAGAACGAGCGGATGACGATCAGTGATCCGGCGGTGATCAGCACCACCGTGCAAAGCCAACCGAACCACGGGAAGGCATCGTCACCCGATCCGCTGTGCAGCCAAGGCACGTCGCGGCTGGCTTCGAAAAACCAGCGCGCCGTGGGAAATGCCACGCCCGCCAGTTCGCCCGCGGCGGCGAGCAGTCCGAGCAGGATGCCGATGAATCCGGGGAGGCGCATGGGTCACTCGAATTTGATCCGCGGATCGACCGTAGCGACGATCAAGTCGGAGATGATGTGGCCGACGAGCATGAGGAATGCCGCGATGGTGAGGGTGCCCATGATGACCGGTTCGTCGCGGGCGATGACCGATTGGTACTGGAGCAGGCCGAAGCCCTGGATGTCGAAAACGGTTTCGACCAGCATGGATCCGCCGATGAACACGGTGACGAGGTTGCCGAGGCTGGTGGCGATGGGGATCATCGAGTTGCGGAACGCATGACCGAAGACGGCCCTGCGGAAGCTCGCGCCTTTGGCCACGGCGGTGCGCACGTAGTCGGCGGCGAGGTTGTCCATGAGGTTGTTCTTGGTCATCATCGTCAGCACCGCGAACGAGCCGACGATGTAGCAACACAGCGGCAGCACCGTATGGTGCGCGAGGTCCTTGATTTTGCCGACCGTGTCGAGTTGGTCGAAGTCCGGGCTGGTGAGCCCGAACAGCGGGAACATCCCCATGCGCGCGCCGAGGTGGACGATGAGGATCGCACCGAGGGCGAATCCGGGGATCGAGTAGCCGAGGAACACGAGCACCGAGCTGGCGGTGTCGAGGAATGTACGGTGCTTGAGCGCTTTGAGCATGCCGAGCGGCAGGCACACCGAGTAGCTGATGAAGGCGGTGAGCAGGCCGAAATACACGGCGATGGGCATGCGTGCGAGGATCATCTCGTGCACCGGATCATTGTAGACAGTCGATCGCCCGAGGTTGCCTTGCAGCAGGCCCGAGATCCGGGTTTGATAAATAATGGCGCGCGGACGATACGCCGGAGTGGTGCTGCTGTCCGGGTTGCGCCGCTGGAATCGCTCGACCCGGTCCTCTGGTGATTCCAAACGGGTTTTCCATCCTTCATCGGATACCGGCCGATCGGATTCGGCAAAGACGGCGTCGATTCGGCCATCGGGTGTGCGCGTGACATCGACGAGGCGCCCATCGCCCCGCAGGACGACCTGGGTGCGTTGGTCCGATCCGGCATCGGCACGGATTCCGCCGGACCGCGCGCCGAACTCACCCTTCGAAATGCGGGTTTCGCGCGGTACCAGGCCGAGCCACTGGCCGTAGGCCACGAGCACCGGTTTGTTCAGTCCGAATTGCTCCTCGATTTCCTCCATCTGCTCTTCGCTCAGGCCGCCCTGGGACTGGGTGGATGCTGACGAGCTGCGGCCGCCTTGGTCGGCCCCGCGTGCGGCTTCCTGCAGCATGCGGTCCATCGCACCGCCGGGAACGAAGCGCGTGATGGTGAAGACCAACAGCGTGATTCCAACCAGCGTCGGTGGGATGAGCAGCAGTCTTCTGAGGAAATAGGCTTTCACGAGGCGACGTGGCATTTCTAGCCGGGGCGGCACCCCGTGCAAGAGAAAGCGTGGTTGCGTTCCTCGGGATCGGCCTGCACACTATGCGCATGGAACTCGATTTGATCGATGTCCGCTTCGACTTGCGGAGCATCCGGCCCCGCGAGCTGGAAGAGGCGCTCGAGGATCCGTTCCTGGTGCGTTTCCTGCCCGATGCCGAGCGAGCCGATGGTGCGACGCGGTTTTACGCGCTTGGCCGCACGGTGTCCGACCGTCACTTGTTTTTCTCGTTCTGGACCGACGGGCGGACGACCCGCGTGGTGGCGGCGCGCGAGATGTCCGAGACCGAGCGCCGGTTCTACGACCGCAAGTACGCCGAGTTCCGGTAAACCATTTCACCTTTGCACGTCATGAAGGTCATTCACCAATGGTCAGAGATTCCCGAGTTCGGCGACGAGTCGGAGGAGGCCCGTTTTTGGGAGTCGCACGAGTTGTCGGGCCGACTGATGGCGGCCTCGGTGCATGAGGCGGACTCGCGGGAATCAACAACGATCACGCTGCGCTTTGATCCGCGGATGCTCTCGCGCATCAAGCGCATCGCGCGCGCGCGCTTCCTCAACTACCAGTCGATGATGAAGCAGTGGCTTGCCGAACGGCTGGAGGATGAAATGCGCCGCTTGTGAAAATGCGCGCGCTGACGAGGCATGCCCGGTGGTGGTTTGCGGCGTGGCTGCTCTGGTTTGCCGCGGTGACCGTGTCATCGTCGTTGCCCGGCATGGGCGGTGGCGGGCCGGTGCTGCAGATCGACAAGCTCGCGCATTTCCTGTCCTACGCCGCGGGGGGATTCCTGATGGCGGGCGGCCTGTCGCGTTTGGATGCGGAGCGACCGGACTGGCGGGTGGTCGTTTGCGCGGCGGTGCTGGTAGCCGCGATCGCGGGGTGGTTCGACGAGTGGCATCAATCGTTCACGCCAATGCGCAACGGGATGGATCCATGGGACTGGCTGGCCGACATTTTCGGCGGCACGGCTGGCGCGTTGATGGTCCGCGCGCTTCATCGGCGCTTGTGACCCACCGCATCCGATGCTTGCTTGTCGGCGATGCAGCGTGAGACCGATGGGACGCGCCCGGTTGGAGCGACAACCGCGCTGTGGCTGCGGGTGCTTCTCGGCTGCTGGTTTTTTTACAGCGGCGGCATGAAGGTGTTCGGCAGCGGGATCGATCGATTCACGCGCGATGTCGCGAACTACCGTCTGGTCGGCGAGCCGTGGGACGCGGTGACGGCCTTCACCGTGCCGTGGGCGGAAATCATCGCCGGTCTTTGTCTCATGCTCGGTGTGTTGCGACGCGGTGCGATCCTGACGATCGGCGGCTTGGTCGTCGTGTTCGCCACAGCCGTTGGTTGGGCATGGTTTCACCAACTCGACATCGCCTGCGGCTGCCACGGCGGCGACGCGAAGATCCGCTACTGGGGCAAGGCGGCCGAATTCGCCGGTTACTTCGTCGCCCTCGCCTGGCTCTGGCGCGACGAGGTCCGCCGTGGCGCGAGGCCGTCCGCACCCTGAAATTTCGGTGGACATCGGCGGCTCCGGGCGCTACCCATCCGCTCCCGCGCCCCGTTGTTTTCGGCGCGTATCCGGCAGAGTAGCTCAGCGGTAGAGCAGAGGACTCATAAGCCTTTGGTCGGCGGTTCAAATCCGCCCTCTGCCACCACCTCATCGCCCTGCGAGTTCGCGGCAGATCGGGCAACTGCCGTCGCGGCAACCCCGCGCGGTACAGTGTTCGCGACCATAGAAGATGATCCGTAGATGCAACCGGTTCCATTCTTCGATCGGAAAAAGGCGTTTGAGATCGCGCTCGGTCTGTTCGACCGATGTTCCAGAGCTGAGTTTCCAGCGTTTGGCCAACCGGTGGATGTGGGTGTCGACCGGAAACGCCGGGACACCGAAAGCCTGCGCCATCACCACCGAAGCGGTCTTGTGGCCGACTCCCGGCAATGCCTCGAGCGCCGCGAAATCGGCGGGCACGAGTCCGCCGTGGTCGCGCACGAGGATTTTTGATAGATCGGAAATCGCCTGCGATTTGCGCGGCGACAATCCGCACGGGCGGATGATCGCGCGGATTTCCTCGACCGGCACCACCGACATCTCGCGCGGATTGTCGGCGAGCCGAAACAACGCGGGGGTCACTTGGTTGACACGGGCGTCGGTGCATTGGGCCGAGAGCAACACCGCGACCAGCAGCGTGTACGGGTCGCGGTGATCCAACGGCACAGGGGTTTCGGGATACAGCTCTGCAAGACGACGCAGGACGTGGGTGGCGCGCTCGTGTTTCTTTCGCATTGCGGCAACTCATCACGGTCGCGGCCGGGATGCAACCCGCGGTCTGAGCGCGCGCAGGTCTTGCGTGCGGCGGCGGCGGCAGCTAGGAGCGGGCGTTGTCACGCAACATCCCCAGCCCGGCCAAGCGTCTGCAATGGCAGGCCGAAGCCTTCGCCCACGCGCTGGTCGAGGCGCTCGTCGGCCGCTTGCCTGCGTCGCTTGCCTTCCGCCTCGGCGAGTGGCTCGGCCTCGCGGCCTGGCTTCTTTTTCCCAAGCGACGGGCGATTGTCCTCCGCAACCTGCGGATCGCCACGGGCGGCCGATTGAGCGCTGCGGAAATCCTCGACATGGCGCGCCGCAACTTCCGCCGCACGGGTGCCAACCTGATCTCCACCGCCCGCACAGCACGTCTCCCGGCCCGTCGCGTGCCCGAGGTGTTGCGTCTGAAAAACCCGGAACTGCTGACCGAAGCGCTCGCCGAGCGCCGAGGCGTAGTGCTCGTCCTCGCGCACATGGGCAACTGGGAATTGCTCAGCCGCATCGCCCATGTCCTCCCGCCGGGCACGCCGACGGGAGCGTTTTACCGCCCGCTCAACAACCCCGTGATGGACCGCCGCGTGCTCGGGCGACGTCAAGCCGATGGTGCCCGCCTGTTTTCCAAACGCGATCCATTCCACCAAGTCACCGGATTCCTTCGCACAGGGGGAATTGTCGGCGTGCTGGCAGATCAGCGCGTGGGCATGCAGGGCGTGGTCGTTCCGTTTTTTGGTCGGCTCACCCGGATGAGTCCCCTGCCCTCGCTGCTCGCTCGTCGCGCCCGTGCCTCTGTCTTCGCATTGTCACTCGTCGCCGAGCAGCCCGGCCGGTGGAAGGCAGTGCTCACCCGGGTTGAGGAACCGGCGGATCCCGCAGCCTGCACCACGGCTCTGGAGCAGGCGATGAAAGCCGGACTTGATGATGTCTTCTGGCTGCAGGACCGCTGGAAAGTGCAAGTCGCTCCCAAGCGGCCCATCCATCGTTGGCTTGGACCCGAGTCGGGGGGGGCGACCCCGCACCGTGCCTTGATCTGGTTGAACGATCCCTCCACCACGCCTTTGTCCGACGGCTGGCTGCATCCGGATGTGGCGTACGAACTGGTGATTGCCCGAGGTGAGTCTCCGCCGCCCTGGCTGCCCGCCGACATCCGGATCCATCATCCGCCCGGCAGCACGAACCCGCGCCGGCTGTCCCGATGGCTGCGAGGAATCGATGCGGACGGCCGCTTGCCCGTGGATTTTCTCGTCGCCCCCATGGCACCGGCGTGGCTGGTCATGGCCGCCCGCCTCAATGGCATCCGGTGGGTCGATCCGGGCGATCAAAATTCCTGAAGCGAGTGTCTCCCGCAAGCCCGACGATTTCAATCCGTATCGACCAGGAGAGATGCATGTGTTTGCCGAACGCTTGCGATCCTGCTGCCAGTGCGATCGGGTGACTGGGACGAAACAATCAAGCTATTGACGGTCGGCAGCGGAGGAACCAATCCGCCATGCTCATCGTTCATGCAGATATCCTAGCAAGCGCCCCTCGAACCGACAACCATGGAAAATCGGAAAGTTGATGGTGGAAGAACCTCAGAATTTGCTGAACGGGGGCCGGTTGAGTGACTCAATCAGGGGGTCGGCCGGACGGGATTGAATTGCGGCATGGATTGGGCTTTCAAACTCATTTCGGACATGGAATGAAGAGATGACAACTTGTCTTCTTCATTTGCATGTGGCAGGTATCTCCTCTCAAACAAATCGACGGCGACGTCGGACGAGTGCGTGGGCGACGTGCAGTCGGGAGCACACGAGGTGAGTAGAGCAACGATCGGCAGGATGGCGGGCTTCATTTGATCTGCATGCGCATCTTCAGCAGTGAAGGACAATAGGGGAATCTATGGAGCGACTCAATCGGAAAGTCGGCCAGGGGGCAGGCAACGGAGCTCACTGCAAAAGGCGTGCTGTGGAGCAGCCCAGGCAGGCGGGACCATTCTGTCAAGATTTGCAGCCTGACCCCAATTTCTGACCCCAATTTCCCGGTCGGTTGCGCTGATCAGGAGTCAGACGGCGGTGGCAAACGATTGGATTGCCCAGCGCTTGGCGATGGCCACCCAGCGTCGATGAGTCAACTCGTGAACCGATTGCGCAAAAACCCCAAAGCCGCCCGGCTACTGAAAAACACTACAACCCAAGGACTGACCCCTGTCATGTCAGGCTACGACCGCGGGATTAGGTTGCAGGGATCATGACGGCTGGAACCGGAGGCGGGTCAGGCGTTAGGAGGGTCGCCTTGTTCGCCGGGTTGGTTGATGCCGAAAGTGTAGGCTAGTGCATCACGAATCTGCTCCATTATCTTGCCATGGAATATCCCAATAGGGCCCTTGAGTTCGTGGTGTTGAATCGCCTGAAGGCCCTGGATGTTGACGTAACTGCGCTCGCGCAGAAACGCTCGCGTAGGCAATTCCACTTCGTAGGCTGAGCTCCTGTTAGCCGTTGTGATCGGAGCGCAGATCGCCAATGCCCTCGGTGCTGCAGCATCCTCGCGGGAAACGACCATCATCATGCGGACTTTACCTCCCATGCCAAGATTCACTCGGTAGACCTCTCCAGGTTTAGTCTTCATACAGGGAATCGATGGCGTCTTGCCTCACTTGGGTCGGAAGCAGCAAGTCGGCGTTGTCCGGAATCCCCACAATAAACGGCAACCCGCGCCTCAGCCTCACCTGACTCAGGAACATGCGGATCGCCTCGGTCGTGTTAATGCCCAAGGTGCCAAAGACCGCTTCCGCATCGGCCTTCAGCCTAGAATCGACTCTTGCTCGGACAATCGCCTCTTTCATGAGCCCAATGTAGCACGGATGGGCTACGGGGCAAGGGAAGATTTCGAATTTATTTCTTGGCGAACACTGTGATCAAAGGACATTTCGAGTTTGGGGGACCGGCTGAAGTCGGAGAGTCGGCCGAGCGGCAGACAACGGGGCGAATGTGCTCAGAAGGAAACCGACGACCGGGGGCTTAGCGCGGTTTAGCGTCGGCCCGGACACGATAGAACGCGGCGTCCGCGTCGCCCCCGGGGAACCGGTACTCCAGCCCGCCGTCCGGCCCCAGCAGCAGCTGCCCTGCGCCAAACGACATCGGCTCGAAGCCGCCCAGCGCGGTCGATCGCTCGGCCCACAGCCGCAGCGCGAAGTTCCCGCTGGCCGGATACCGTTCAAGCAACGGACACAATTCGGGTCAGTCCTTGGATTTCAAGGAACGGACCCGTCGAAGCCCACGTTTGGCTCACTGGGGACTTCATCCCCCATCTCCCCCACTTCCAAAAAGCTCCGGCGGTTGGGATCGAACCAACGACCTAGTGGTTAACAGCCACCCGCTCTACCGCTGAG
>VHCM01000062.1 GCA_016871685.1 Verrucomicrobiota bacterium | reverse complement strand
CCGGAAAGCGCCTTGGTGGTGAACCATCCGCCGAATCCTGGAATGCCGGTGCGGCGGATCCACTTCGCCTGGGCCGAGTTGATGCGGCCGACGGTGCCGTCGCGCACATGGTCGAGCATCGCGCGCGACTCGGGCCGCGCGCGGTTGTTGAAGTTGAACATCAGGCGCCTGCCGGACTTTTCCGCAGCGGCGATCATCGCAGCCACTTCGCCTGCGTTGAGCGCGGGCGGCTTCTCGCAGAAGACGTGCTTGCCCGCTTCGAGGCATTGCACGGCCAGCGGCGCGTGAAATTTGTTCGGCACGATGATGCTCACCGCGTCGAGCGGCACGGCGGCGAGCATCGCGTCGGCCGATTCGAATGACGCCGCGGCGCCCCACTGCGCGGCCGCTTTGGCCGCGGCTCCCGGCGCGGCGTCGGCCACGGCGACGATCTCCGCTCCGGCGCTGCGAAACCCTTCGGCATGAAACCGCAACATGCCGCCAGCCCCGATGATTCCGATTTTCAATGACATGGATGGATGGATTGGATGAAGAGAATGGAAACCAATTGAAACGATGGAACCGTGATCGTCGGCATCAGCCCTCGCGCCACTCACCGTAGGCGCGGAATTTCGCGTAGCGGCGCTCGAGCAGCTCGTCGCTGGAAAGCGCGCACAACTCGTCGAGGTGGCGGGTGACCACATCGCGCAAGGCGTCGGCCGTCGCCTGATGGTCGTGGTGCGCGCCGCCGACCGGCTCGGGCACGACGTCGTCGATGAGGCCGAGCTTGAGGATGTCGGGCACCGCCAGCTTCATCGCCTCGGCCGCTTCGGGCGCGTGCTTGCGGTGCTTCCACAGGATTGCAGCGCATCCCTCGGGGCTGATCACCGAGTAATACGCGTTCTCGAGCATCAGGATGCGGTCGGCCACGCCGATGCCCAGCGCGCCGCCCGATCCGCCCTCGCCGAGCACCACGGTGACGAACGGGACGCGCAACGTCATCATCTCGCGCAGGTTGTGGGCGATCGCCTCGGCGATGTTGCGCTCCTCCGCTCCGATGCCGGGAAAAGCACCGGGCGTGTCGATGAGCGAGATCACCGGCAGGCCGAATTTCTCGGCGAGTTTCATCAGGCGCAGCGCCTTGCGGTACCCTTCGGGGTGGGCGCTGCCGAAGTTGCGCTTGAGATTCTCCTTGGTGTTGCGTCCTTTCTGGTGGCCGACCACGACGACGCGGCGTCCGCCGATCCTGGCGAATCCGCCGGGCATCGACGCGTCGTCGCCGATGCGGCGGTCGCCGTGCAGCTCGCAGAAGTCGGTGAACGCGAGGTTCACGTAGTCGAGCATGAACGGCCGTTGGGTGTGGCGCGCGATTTGGACGCGCTGCCACGGCGTGAGGTTCTGGTAGATCCGCGTGCGCGTCTCGGCCAGCTTGGCCTCCATCGCCGAGATCTCGCCGGACATGTCGATGTCCTGCGACGCCGCTTTGTGACGCAGCCGAACCAACTCGGCTTCGAGTTCGGCCACCGGCTTTTCAAATTCGAGCGGCTGCATGGCCACGATCATCGGAAACACAAGCGGCCGATGCAAGACGCAACCGCGGGGTGGAAGAGCGGAAAAATCAGCGGATTTCCGCTTCGTTGCCGACGCGCAGCAACAGGTGGATCTCCTCCATGTCGGGGCCATCGAGCACCACGGCATTGCCGGGCGGCTCGTCGCCGCCGTCCGACGACTGCAGGCGCAGCGCGGGCTTGGCGAGGCGAATCACCTTGGTCGCCGTGCGGTGCGCGGCTGTGCCGGGCCGGGCGCGCTGGCCGTGGTGTTCCGCGCTTCGCGAGGCGATGGTGGTGAGCACACGCGCACGCGGTTTCGCGACGCCGAGATGGCGCACCGGGTACTCGCAGATGAAACGCGTACCCTGCCACAGCGAGACGGCGGCGCGACCGGTATCGACGACCACACGGAAATCCAGCGGCATCACGACAAGCTTCTCGCCGGCTCGCAGTCCGCCCTGTGACATGCGCGAATTGAGATGCAGGATCAAATCAACGGTGCTGCGGTGGGCATCGGCGATGGCCGGCAGCGATTCGCCGGCGCGCACGGTGTGCAGCCGCTTACCCTCCATCACTTCGGGCGTGAGGATCTCGTCCAGATTCAACTCGCCCAGAATGCGCCGCGCTTCGGCGGCACCAGCCGATGTCGGGAAGACATTGACCACCGTATCGAGCATCACGCGCGCCTCCGGCACCTCACCGAGCGCGAGCGACTCGCGTGCCTTGCGGAACATCTCGACCCCGGGATCGGGCGCGGCGGGGAGTCGACCGTCGAGCACGCGTGCGAGCGCGGCACGATCGTCGCGCGCGGCGGGGAGAAGAGTGTCGGGCATCCACCCCGCAAGCGCGGTCGGGACGCGTCCGCCGGACATCCGCCAGACCCATGCGGCAGTGGCGGCGGTGACTCCGAGCACGACGAATGCCGCGGCGAGCCGGACGAGCGTGCGGAGGCGCATGGCGGCGGCGGATCAGAGGATGCCCTTGCGCCTGAAGTCGAAGGCGTTGATCTCGTGCGACTTCATGATCATGTCGAACGAGAATTTGAGAATGGAGATCTCCCAGGTGTCGTCGACCCCCTCGATGACCGCCAGCGCCGGATTGCCATCGCGCCGGATGTCCGCGAGCAATCGTTCGCGCACGGCCTCGACGCTGTCGTGCACGATTTCCTCGCGCACTTCTCCGCGGCGGAACTGGAATCCGTAACGGAGGAATGCGAGGTCGCGACCTTCGGCGCGGAATTTCTCGATCATCCGCTCCATCCTCGCGCGCACCGATGGATCGAATCCATCCAACTCGATGCCGCAGTAGGGTTCGGGACGCAGCACGCGCGGACGCTGCGCCTCGACCTCACCGCTGCGGATGCGCACCGTGCCGACGCGGTCCATCAGCTCGCTGATGAGCTGGAATTCGAAGCGCGTTTCGCCGAAGGTGCGGATCCGGTGGTCCGGCTCGCGCAGCACACGCGTCGTTTCCAGCGCGTAATGGATGTCGTCCGGCGTGGGCATCGGCGGCGGCAAGCATCGTCCGGATCCACACCAATTCAACCTGAAAACCGCAGCGACATCCATACGCGTTGAAACGGTCGCGGTCGGCACCAAACCGGATTCGATCCATTCGAGTTTCGACGGCTGCCGCCCTTACTGATGGGTGGGGAAATGGATGATCCATCGCGGACCGACGAGTTCCGGGTTCCGCGTCACGAACATCCGCTCCACGATTGCCGGAGCGGAGTTTTCCGATCTCCTGCCCGAGTCGGCATGGCAGCCCCAGCGGCCCATCGTGGTGCACGACGACGGCAGCGCGTCACTCGCCCCCACGCCCGCGGATTGACACGGCATCCCCGGATCAAGGCGTTGCGATGGAGTGGATTGACATCCACGACTGAGCAACAACGCAGCCATGGGCAACCGATTCCGCTTTTTTCAAATCGGGCGAAGCCGCAACTGTTCCACCCCCAACCCCAACCACCGGCTACAGATTTGAGCAAAATGCTCGAAGTCTTGATGCAAGTCCGTTCGCCGCCTGAGCCCGTGCGACTCGGCGAAGTCATGCTCAAGCGGAAGGAGCTCAGCGAGATCGACGACTTGCAAACCGACAAACAGACGGGGAGACCGTCCCGTCGTCCAGCGGGATCAGCAATGCCCGGTGCCACGCAACCCACAAGGCACGGCCGTCGGCATCCGTTCACAGCCCGATCCGTCGGAACAACGCGTCGAGCGGAAGCTGAATGCCGATGTAGAAGTCACCGAACTCGCCGAAGCGCGCCGACACCTCATCGAAGCGCATTTCATAAACGATCGACTTGATGTCGATGGTGTCCTTGGCGAGCAGGGTGACGCCCCATTCGTATTCGTCGAGACCGGTCGATCCGGTGATGAGCTGCAGGATGCGGCCGGAATAGGTGCGGCCGGTGCGGGCGTGGCCGGCCATCAGCTTTCGACGCGTGTCGTAATCCAGCGAGTACCAGTTGTCCGCGCCGCTGCGCCGCTTGGACATCGGGTAAAAACAAATCACCGGCCAGTCGGGCAGCACCGGATACAAGCGGTGCTGGAGATAATGCGCCATGCGGTCGTCGAACTCCTTGAGCGCCGCCTCGAACGCATCCGTGCCCGGCTTCATCCCCTTCTCACCCACCAATGTCTCCTCGGTATACTGCGCGCGGGTGGTGGTGTATTCCGACGATTCGGTCATCGACAGGTAGGAATACGCGGGATTGAGGACGCCCGGCCCGAGCGACAGCGCGAGCTGCTTTTCAAACGCGTTGGCCACCTGCAAGTCGGGCGTGAGCAGCATGAACCCGAGATCCGCCTTCGGTGAAACGATCGAAAAAGCCAGCAGGTGCGTGTCCAGTGTGGAGCGGATTTCCTGGATCAACCCGGTGAGCCGCGTCTTGGCCTGACGTTTTTCCTCATCGCTGTAGAGCGACCACTGCGCGTGATCGACGTGATGGAAGAGATGCAGCACGTGCCAGCCCTCGCGGGGTACGATCGGAGTGGTTTCCTGGGCGGGCATGACGGATTCAGCGCAATGCGGAGGTGATCTCGATTTCGAGCAGCTTGGTGAACGCGCTGCCGGGAAGGTCCGCCGACACCGCTTCGTGGACTTCGATGAACCATGGGTCGCGGCCGCCGGTGCGATACGCGGCGTGCATGCCGTACTCGTCGAAGCCGGCGGTGGCGGCGATGCGGATCCGGCTGGCCGAGGCGACGGAGCGCGTGATGACGTCGCCCACGACTTCACGATCCTCGTTGCGGAACATCACGCGCACAGCGCCCGGCCCACGGCTCAACGTCATTTCGAGCACCGGCAGCAAGCGCGTTCCGCGGCGCACGGTGTCGGCGTCGGGCCCGCCGACCTGCGGCTCGCTCCAGTACGTCGTGGCGGATTCCACCGTGAAGACCTCGCCAGCCACCGGAAAATCCGCCTCGCCCGCACGGGCCGGCACTTTGGGCAAATGAAAAATCGAAACCAGATACGCGGACATGCCGATCACCAGCAGAACGACCAAGGCCCACAATCCCGCACGCTCGACCCGCGACAACCCGAAATCGGGCATCAACGAACGCAGCGGTACCGACGACACCCGGCGTCGCACCAGCACTTCGGCAACCGGCGGTGACCCGGCCGCAACGGCATCCAGCGGAGGCGCAGAATCCGCCACGGTCTCGTCGGCATGCGTCGCCATCGCCGGAGCCGCGACCGATGACGCAGGATCCGCAACGCGCGTGGATCCGGCGCGCGTCGCTGCCGCGATCGACTCCGGATCCTCAAGGTCCTCGAAGCTCACCTCGTCCGGTGTGGTGGTGATGGTTTTGCCCGTGCGGATCTTGCCGCGGCCGACGGCTGGTTTCTCGGGAGCAGGTGCTGCCGTCGCGGGGGGCGGCGACACGTCTTCCTCCTCGCCGATGACGAGTCGGGGCTTGCGCGGCTGCGGAATCACCGGGGCACCCCAGGCAGAACTCGGCGAGCCCGACGCGGCAAGCGGGCCCGATTTATCCGCGGCGGGCTTGGCTTGGTGGTCATCGTCCAAATCCCACAAATCCAGCTCTTCGGCCTTGTCCGAGAGCGGACTGGGCAACGGCTTTCTCCCGTAGGAGGGACGGCGCGGCGGCGGAAGATCGGGAACCATCGGGAAGCGTGGTGGAAAAATTGGACCAGACCCGCTCGACGATGGCAAGTTTCCTTGAAAATTCCGGTTGCAAGCCGCCCCGGCGGGTGCATCCAATACCCATCCCACCCCACACCGACCATGGCCGACCGCGAAGACAAGAACTCCGAGAACGTTTCAGGCAAATTCTACGTCGACAGCCAGTGCATCGACTGCGACCTCTGCCGCGAAACGGCCCCGAATAACTTCCGCCGCTCGGACGACGAGGGGTACTCCTACGTCTTCAAGCAACCGGAAAACGACGAGGAAGTCGCCCAGTGCCGCGAGGCGATGGAAGGCTGCCCGGTGGAAGCCATCGGCGACGACGGCGAGGATTGATCCCCTCACTCCCGGCATTGATGGCCCGACCGACCCGCGCCAGCACCCTGCGCAGCTCAGTGCTGCGCGAATGGCGGGGGTGTGATGAAGCGGACGACCCGCACGCCGGTGTGTGTCTGGCGTCCGACCTCGTCGAGAAGCTGATGCGCTCACTCGGCGTGCGCGACGGACTGCGGGAAGAGGAAGTGCGCGCCATGTGGAAGGAACTCGCGGGCGACTTCATCGCAAGGCACAGCGAGCCACTGTCGGTGAAACAAGGACATCTCGTCCTGCGCGTCACCCAGCCGGCGATGCGCTTCCACCTCGAACAAATGAAGCCGATGCTGCTCGGCCGCATCCGCAGGCAACTCGGTGAGGATCGCGTGCTGTCGGTTCGTTTCACTCTGGGCTGAGACCATTCGCGGCAACTTCCCGTCACGCACCGCTCCGATGTTCCGCAATCTCATTTTCGACTGGTCGGGCACGCTGGTCGACGATCTCGGCCCGGTGATCGAGGCGACCAACTCGGTGCTCGGCAGATACCGCATCGATCCGCTCGACCGCGAGGGATTCCGCCGGTGCTTCCGCCTTCCCTACCGCGAGTTCTACGCCGAGTTACTGCCAGGCGTGCCGCTCGACGAACTCGAAGCGCATTTCCGCCCCGCCTTCGACGCGGCCGAATCCCCGGTCACCGTACTGCCGCACGCGCGCGAGAAACTCGAGTGGTGCGCGTCACTTGGCATCCGCACCTTCGTTCTCACCTCGATGGACACCCGCGCGTTCGAACGCCAGTTGCGCGACTTCGGCATGCGCGATTGCTTCGAGGCCACCTATTCCGGCGTGCTCGACAAACGCGAGGTGATCCATCGCCTGCTCGACATCCACGCGCTCGACCCGCAGGAAACCGCATTCGTCGGCGACATGACCCATGACGTCGAAACCGCGCGCCATGGCGGCGTCGCATCGGTCGCCGTGCTCACCGGCTACAATCATCCGGAAATCCTCGCACAGGTGCGTCCGGACATCACCGTACCCGACCTTGCCGCATTGCGCGCGCTGATCGAGCGTCAGCATCGCGCACGACGGCCGTTGCCGACCGTCGGCGCGCTCATTCACGACGATGCCGGCCGCGTGTTGATGATCCGCACGCACAAATGGGGCCACCGTTGGGGAATCCCGGGAGGAAAGATCCGCCACGGCGAATCGTCGGTCGACGCGTTGCGACGCGAAGTGGCCGAGGAAACCGCGCTCGCCATCGACCGGATCCGCTTCGTCATGGCCCAGGACTGCATCGCCTCGCCCGAGTTCGTGCGTCCCGAGCATTTCATCCTCCTCAACTACAGCGCGCGTGCCGCGGGCGGCGAGGTCTTGCTCAATCACGAAGCCGAAGAATTCCGTTGGCTCCCGCCGGAGGAAGCGCTCGCGCTCGATCTCAACCAACCCACCCGCACGCTCATCGAAGAGTCCATGCGCCAAGGAGTCCACGCCGATGCCTGACACCATCGAAATCCGCCGACTCGAAGTCCGCACCCGCATCGGCGTGCCCGACGACGAACGCGCCGAACCGCAGCGGCTCTGGATCAGCGTGGAAATGACCCCATCGCAAGGATTCGACGGCCTCGCCGACGACATCGCCCGCACGGTCGATTACCATGCGGTGGCTCTGCAAATCACGTCGCTCGCTGCCGCCAAGCCGCGCCGCCTCATCGAGACGCTCGCCACCGAAATCGCCGGTCACCTGCTCGGCCACCACCCGCTGGGCCGGGTGCGCGTCACCATTGAAAAGCGCATCCTACCCGACACCGATTGCGTGGCCGTAAGCCTGGAACGGCATCGGTGAGCGCGGGCGCGACTGCGCCGCGGCACGCACGACCGCCGATGCCTCGTTGCGGTGGTCGACGAACCGGGAGATCACGCAGCGGTATCGATCGAGGAAATGCCGCGGCCGGTGATGGCGCAGCGCGTGGTCGCGGGCCGCACGCGCCATCTCCTCCAGCCGCGCCGCCGGAAGCTGTGCGATGGTTTCCACCGCTTCGACGAGGTCGTCCACCGAACACGTCGCGGGAACCATGCCGAAGCCGTCGACATCGACGCCGCTCTCGCGGCTGACCACCGGGATCACTCCGGCCTGCATCGTGGTGATCACGCCGCCACATTGACCCTCGGCGCAAGAAGGATAGACCAACGCCAGCGAGTTTCTGCAGATGTCCGCGAACGCGTCGCTACCGGTGTCGACCCAGCCCGTGCTGCGGATGTTCGGCGTTTCGAACAACTCCTTGCGGAACGCGCGGACGAAATCGGGATCGCCGTCGAGCGGACCACACACGGTGAGATGAAACTCCGGCAGGCGCGCGAATGCCTCGAGCACCAGGTCGAGCCCCTTGCGCACCAAGCCGCCACTGCCGAACCACAGGAAGCGCTTGCGGCAGGCATCGAAATCCTTGCCCTCCGGCCACGCCGGATCCCCGGCAGGCAGGATCGGCACCGGTACCATCGGCTTCCCCGCGTAACGGTAGGTGCCCATGGTGAATCCATTGCCCAACACCGTCGCGATGTCGGCATGCTCGATGCCGAGGTTGGGAAATTCAAAACGCCGCGGTGCCAGCGTCACACCACGACGACGCTGCAAATCGAGCAGCCGCCGCGACTCGGCCGCGTTCTGAAACAGGATGTGACACACATCGATGTGGAAGATCTTCACGCAATCGCGGCCGACCTTCGGTGCCAGCCGCTCGAGATTGTGGCGCACGTCGATCAGGAAATCGTAAGGCCCGTCGGGCTCGAACCAGTGGTTGCGCCAATGGATCACGTCCACGATGAATCCGAGATCCATGAGTGCCCGGGCGATGAGTACCGATTCCAGATCGTGGCTCGGGACATTGCCCAACACGCCATCACGCTCCATGACCCGGTGCGGACCGGTGAAATACGACAACAGCGCACGCCCGCGCGCGGTGCCGTGCGGACGCAGCCGCACCTTGTCGCCGAAGACTTCCGCCTCGCGCAGGCGGCCCAGCGAACGGCGGGTCTCACGGGCCACGACCCACGGGGTCGACTCGCGCAGGAGCCGGGGAATGAATCGCGAGATCGATGAGTCGTGCATGGTCGTGCGCGGCGCGCACCGATGACATAACAAAGCGGTGCCCGGTCCGGTCCCGCGCCATCGCGGAATGGAAAGGATTGCACGCCGCACCGTCCCGGCATGGGATGCATCGACGACTCATGCGCATCGCCATCGTCCATCACCACCTGCGCCCCGGTGGCGTCACCCGCGTGATCCGCACCACCTCGGAGGCTTTCCGCCAAATCGGCATCCGCCACGTCGTCCTCTCGGGCGAGGCGGATCCATCGCCGGATCCCTCGATGCCGGTCAGGGTCGTGCCAGGCCTGGGCTACGCCGGATGGCCATCGCATGCGGCGACCAGCGGAAACCAACCACCACTCACCGATGCGCTTCAGACAGCGGCATCCGAAGCGCTCGGCGCAGCACCCGACGTCTGGCACCTGCACAATCCGACGTTGGGGAAAAATCCGGAAGTGACCCGCATCATCGGCCACCAGGCACGCAATGGCGAGCGCCTCGTCCTGCATCTCCACGATTTCGCCGAAGAAGGACGACCGGCATTGCACCGCGGCATCCGCGAGATCGCCGATCGCCATCCGCATTCACCACGCATCCGCCACGTCGTGCTCAACCCGCGCAGCCGCGACCGGCTCATCGCAGCGGGGCTTCCCCGGTCCTGCGTGGACGTGCTTCCGAATCCAATCACAACCACCAGCCCTCCCCTACCTGCTCCGCCCGACGCCACACCACCCCTGCTGTTCGCACCGGTACGCTGCATCCGCCGCAAGAATGCGGGTGAGATGTTGCTGCTCACCACACTCGCGCCCGCCGGATCGCGCACGGCGGTGAGCCTCGCCCCGAACGATCCCGACGATCTGCTGGCGCAACAACGTTGGCAGGATCTCGCCCGCGACCTCGACATCGCGATCGAATTCGCCGTGAGCGGCAACCGCACACCCGCGCCCGGTACGGGCCGCGGATTCGATGATTGGCTTGCCGCTTCCACCCACATCCTCGGCACTTCGGTCGCCGAGGGGTTCGGCCTGCCGTTTCTCGAAGCCGTCGCTTGGGGCAGACGCTTCATCGGCAGAAACCTGCCACACCTTACTCAAGATCATGCGGCCGCCGGCATCCACTGTGGTTCGCTCTACGACCGCTTGCTCGTGCCCGGCGAATGGATCGGTGAATCCTCATTGCATGCCGCGCTGCGGCGTACGCTCGCACACAACCACCGCCTGTGGATCCGGCCCCTCGCCACATCCGAAATCCACAAAACCTTCGAGCGACTCTGGGGCGACGGATGGATCGACTTCGGCAACCTGACCGAACCGCTCCAGGAAACCATCCTGCGGCGACTCGCCGATCGCGGGTCGCAATCCATCCCGCTGGCCGAATGCGACGGCCGACGCATGCCACTCGTCGATTGGCTCGCCGATGCCCTCGCACAACGCAGACCCGATGCCGATCCGGAGCAACTCGAACCCTGGTCGCCCGCGCGCTACGCCGATGCCTCGATCCGCATCTACCGGGAACTGATCGAGGCCGAACCCAGCACACCGTCTTTCATCAATCCACAACGTCTGCTCGATGGTTGCCTCGACCACCCGTCGTTCCACTTCCTGTGTTCGGCACGTCCGCAAATCCGTGCGGTCGTCTTCGATCTCTATGGCACGCTGCTCGTCGCCCCACCCGGCGCTGTCCGCCACGACCCGCAAGCCGATGCGCCAATGCGCGCGGCGATCCGCGGATGCGGATTCAATCCACCCGTCTCGCCAAGCCAATCGCTTGCCGAGGCGGTGCGCCGACATCACCTTGCGTCGGACGACCCGCATCCCGAAGTCGACTTGCGCCAGCTCTGGCGCGAAATCCTCCAACTGCCGACCGATGCCGACACGACGACGCTGATCATCGCCACCGAACGCGCACGGCTGCCCGCATCCATCATGCCGGGAGCGGCGGACATGCTGCGGACCATCGCCGCCGCCGGACTGCCACTCGGCATTCTCTCCAATGCCCAATGCAACGCTCTGCACGACCTCGGCAACCTGGCCGGGCCATTCGACCCCGCGCTGATCGTGCTCTCCTACCAACACGGCTGCGCCAAACCCTCGCCCAAGCTCTTCACCCTGCTCGCCAGCCGACTCGCCCAACGCGGCATCCATCCCGATGAAGCGCTGATCGTCGGCAACGATCCGCTGCACGACATCGCGCCCGCCCAATCCCTCGGATTCCAAACCGCCCTGTTCACTGGACACCCCGATTGCCACCGCCCGGGCATCGCCAAGCCCGACCTCACCCTCAACTCCTGGACCAGCCTCACCCGCGCACTCGGGCTGGGGCTCGGATGAGCCAAGCCATCTCCCGTTTTTGTGTCCGTTTTGCGCATCCGCTTCTTGATAAAGGGTCTGTCCCTTTATCTTTGTCTCGATCAAATAACCTTGAAATGACAAGCAAATTGCCAAGCCACCCGAGTCAAATCTGCCCCACAGGATTGCCGCCCATCACGCCCTTTTTCTGATAAAGGGTCTGTCCCTTTATCAGAAATCGAGGGATTTGTGTGTGGGATTTGGTCGATCTGAACCAGCGGTGCGGGTCTGCGATCTCCCCGACAGAAACCCACTGGGCATT
>VHCM01000061.1 GCA_016871685.1 Verrucomicrobiota bacterium | reverse complement strand
CGGGTGGACATTCACTTCCTCGGATGGCGCGCTGATCAAAACCATCACGCTGCCGAGCGGTCGGGACGAACTCGTTGCGGATTACTCGCTCTCCGGCGGCATCTCGAAACTCTACCTGCGCTTCGGTTTGTCGCCGGATCCGGAGGATCTGTTGCTGCGCGGGCAGCAAGGGCTGTCGCTGATCATGGATGCGGCGTCGGCCCGCTTGGTCAATACCACCGCCGATGGCGATGTTCCGGTCGTTGTCAGCGCCGGCACTGGCGCGCTGATCCAGACCGCAGCCACCGACGATGATCTCGGCGAATACGACTCGGTGAACATGCGCAACCAGTCGCTGGTCCAGCAGGTCGAGGTCGAGGGCGCGGCACCGCAATTCCGCGTGACGCTCTCGCTCGCCGAGGATGGCGCGGAGCCGCCGCCGATCGATGCCGATGGTGACGGGCTTCCCGATGCATGGGAGTTGGCCAACGGACTCGATCCCGGCGACGCCTCGGGTGCGAACGGCGCGGATGGCGATCCCGACAGCGACGGGTTGGTGAATCTCGCGGAGTGGCTGATGGGTCTCCAGCCGTTGATGGCTGATGCCTCGCTCCAGCCGCGGATCTTGATCACGCGCATCGCCAGCGGATTCCGCCTCGAGTTTCCAACCCTGCCCGGCCGCTCCTATCAGCTCCAGGTTTCGGATTCGCTTGCGACGTGGGTTGACCAAGGGAGCCCACATGTCAGCCCGCCCGCGGCCGACGCCGGTCCGCATGTGATCGAGGTTCCTGCGGCGGATGACGCCCGGTTCTTCCGCGTGCGGATCCGTGCCGCGGAGTGAGGCTGCGGTGATGTCCGGACTGCCGATGATCCGGCATCGTTGATCACCGCGGTGCCTGTTGCCCGATCACGAATCGGCTTGCCTCGCGGCGGATCGCCTGCGAAGGTTGGTCACCGAGGCGGCTTGGCGGAATTGGTAGACGCGCTCGACTCAAAATCGAGTTCTCACGAGTGTGGGTTCGAGTCCCACAGCCGCTACTTTCCGGCCGACGTGCCGTCGTGATCCTGGATTCCCCGCATGTCTTCGCCGCGCACCATCGGAATCATCGCCGGAAGCGGGGTCTATCCCGAAACCTTCGTTGCCGCCGCGCGGCGCGAGTGTCCGGGCGTGAAGCTGGTGCTCGCGGCATTCGACGGGGAAACCAAACCCGGACTCGCCGACGTGACCGATGCCGCCGCGTGGTTCCGCGTCGGACAACTCGCCAAGCTGATCCGCTTCCTCAAGTCCGAAGGAGCGACCGAAGCGGTGATGATCGGGCAGATTTCGCCCCGCAATTTGTTCGAGCTACGGCCCGACCTGCGCGTGCTTTTGATGCTTGCCCGGGTGAGGGAGCGCAATGCCGAATCACTCTTCGGTGCAGTGGCCGGCGAGCTTGCCAAGGACGGCATCACCGTGCTGCCGGCGACCACGTTTCTCGAAGATCTGCTGCCCGGACCGGGCCATGTGTGCGGACCCGGCTTCGGCCGCCGCCAACTCGCCGATGCGGCATTCGGCCTGCGCATCGCCAAGGAAACCAGCGCGCTCGACATCGGTCAGTCAATCGTCGTCCGCCACGGAACCGTGCTCGCGGTCGAGGCATTCGAAGGCACCAACGCGTGCATCCGCCGCGGCGGTGCGCTCGGTCACGGCACCAAGGCCCTGTTGGTCAAGGTATCCAAACCCAACCAGGACCGTCGGTTCGACGTGCCGGTGATCGGGCCGGACACGGTGGAAACCTGCGCGGAATCCGGCGTGCACGGGATCGCCATCGAGGCTGGTAAAACGCTGGTCCTCGAGAAGGAGCGCGTCGTTCGGTTGTGCGAGCGCCACCGCATCGGCATCCACGCGATGTGAGGTCGCTGCTGCGACGAGGATTGCCGACCGCGGTGGTGCGGTGTCGGATCAACCAAGCACCTTCAGCTTGTGGACGCCGTAGATCGCTTCCTGGCCGAGTTCCTCCTCGATCCGCAGCAGCTGGTTGTATTTCGCGATGCGGTCGGAGCGGCTCATTGAGCCAGTCTTGATCTGGCCGCAATTGGTGGCCACCGCGATGTCGGCGATGGTGGCGTCCTCGGTCTCGCCCGAGCGGTGGCTGAGCACGGCGGTGTACCCGTTTTCCCGGGCCATCTCGACGGCATCGAGCGTCTCGGTGAGCGATCCGATTTGGTTGACCTTGACGAGGATCGAGTTGGCCACGCCTTCGCGGATCCCTTTGGAGAGGAATTCGGTGTTGGTGACGAAGAGGTCGTCGCCGACGAGTTGGGTGTTCGAGCCGAGTTTTTCGGTGAGCGTTTTCCATCCCGCCCAGTCGTTTTCCGCGCAGCCGTCCTCGATCGAGAGGATCGGATACTTTTTCTGAAGCTTCGCGTAGTAGGCGACCAGTTCCGCGGCGGATTTCACCGACTGGTCCGACTTCTTGAACACGTAAGCCTTTTTCCTGCGGTCGAAGAATTCTGACGACGCGACATCGAGGGCGATGGCGATGTCGTCGCCGACCTTGTATCCCGCCTTCTCGATCGCCTGGCAGATGACGCCGAGCGCGTCGTCCGCGCTTTTGAGCGCCGGGGCGAATCCACCTTCGTCGCCGACGGCGGTGGAGAGTCCGCGCTCGTGCAGCACCTTCTTGAGCGAGTGGAATACCTCCGCGCCGTGGCGCAGCGCCTCGCGGAAGGTGGGCGCACCCACAGGCATGATCATGAATTCCTGGAAATCGATCGGTGCGTCGGAATGCGCGCCGCCGTTGATGATGTTCATCATCGGCACGGGCAGCACCTTGGCGTTGGGTCCGCCGATGTATTTGTAAAGCGGCAGACCAAGCTGCGCCGCGGCGGCCTTCGCGACGGCGAGCGACACGCCTAGGATCGCGTTGGCACCGAGTGATTTCTTGTTCTTGGTGCCATCGAGCGCGAGCATCGCGGCGTCGATCGCCGACTGGGATGTGGCGTCGGAGCCGAGGATTTCCGGTGCGATGCGCGAGTTGACGTTCGCCACGGCCTTGAGCACTCCTTTGCCGAGATAGCGTTTCTTGTCGGCGTCGCGCAGTTCGACCGCCTCGTGTTCTCCGGTGGACGCGCCGGACGGCACCGACGCGCGGCCGATCGCGCCGCCTTCGAGCAGGACGTCGACTTCGACCGTCGGATTGCCGCGAGAGTCGATCACTTCACGGCCGCGGATTTCGATGATGGTAGTGGGGTTCATGGGTGGTTCGTGGTGTCGGGGTGGGAGGGGGTGAAATCCATCCGGCGCTGGGCCCTAGCGTCACGGGTTGTACGGGCGGATCGCGCGGATCACAAAGGTGCCTGGCTCGCCGGTCTCCGCGTTGCGGATCGCGACTTCGTCGCCGGTCTTGCGGTTCATCAACGCCTTGCCGACCTCGGACAGGTAGGAAACCGTTTGTTTCTCCGGATCGGAGTCCCATGCGCCGAGCACGGTCGTCTCGTGTTCGCTCCCTTGGGCGTCGGCGAGGGTGACGATCGTGCCGATGTTGACCGCCGAGGCGTCGACTCCCTTGAAATCGGTGCCGCGGGCGCGTCCGATCTCGCGTTCGAGTTCGTTTTTCCGGTGGTTGAGGTACTTTTGCATGTCCTTGGCGGACTTGTACTCGAAGTTCTCGCGGAGGTCGCCGTAGGATCGGGCGATCGAGATGTCCTTGGTGTTTTGAGGAATCCGCACGCGGACGATCTCGTCGAGTTCGGCCTTCTTCCGTTCGAGGCTGGGCCAGGAGACGAGCAGGGATTCCTCGGACCGGGCGCTTTCGCCGCCAACCAACTGTCCGGTTTCGGGTCTGGCTTTGATGATCCGCGCCATCAGCGATTTTTTCTCCAGATCGCCGAACACCGGGCACTCAAGCAATCGGCGGGCGAAGTTCCGGGCTTCGTTGACGTCCATCACCCCGACGAGGTCGGTGAGCAGCGTCTTGTCATCGCCGAGCAGCGCTTGCAGGCGCGTGGTTTTGCGCGGGCCGTCGGCGAGGTGGTCGTGTTCGAGCAGATTGAGCACCGCTGCCCCGACATCGGCGCTGAACACACCGGCGGAGGCGCTCCTGCGCTCGCGGCACACCCAGATCAACGCGTCGGTACCGATCGCACGGCGCGTGATCGAGCCGCGCAGATGGTCGAGCAGCGCGGGGAGCGCATCGCGGTCGGTGAGAATGCGGGCGATCTCACCCACACCGCGCGCACCGACGCGGTCGAACACGCGCATGATTCTGGCGACCCATGTGTCGCCATAGGCCTCGGGAAACGCCTCGTACACCGCACGCTGGCGAGCCGAGGGGAGCGACGCCGCGTCGTCGGCGAGTTTGCCAGGATCGACCTCGCGGATCAGCTCGGCGAGCGTGACCGCGTGGTCGCCGAGTGCGAGAGCCTTGGAGGATCCGATCACCTCGTCGCGTGCGGCGACGAGCTGCAGCGCTTGGCCGAGCTGGATGCGCGCTGCCTTGCGGGCGGCATCGTCGATGTCGCCGAGCAGGCGGGTGAGCGCCTTGGGGTCTTGGCCGAACGCGCCGATGTCGGCGGCGATGGCTTCAAGCGCGCGGATCATCCCCTTGATGTCCCGAGCCGCCTCGAACTCGGCGACCATCGCCTCGGCGGGCGATTGATCGCCGACGCGCAGCACCAGCGGGTCGGTGCGTTTCTGCGGCAGGACGACCCTGCGGCTCTCGCGCACGCGCTTCTTCGCATCCTCCCACCATTTTTTGAATGCATCCGCGGGAATGACCGCGCCGCAGAGTTCCCGTTCGATCTCGTCGGCGGTCATCCGGCCTTGGTGGCTTTCCAGCAAGTGGATCACCAGCGCGACCGGATCCGAGCCGGAGAGTGCGCGCAGCGTCTCGTTCTCGCCGATCTTCCTTGCGCGGAAGTCATCGGCGGCAATCCACTCGGTTTTCTGCAGTGCGAACTGGAGGTCCATGACCTGGTTCGCGGATTTTTCGAAATCGACGACCACGCGTTTCGCCGGAAGGTCCCATTCGCGGACCCTGCCGGCACCGAACGATTTGTGGAGGCAGAAATTTCCGGGTGAGAGCTGGCTGAGGCGTTCGCCCAAGGATTTCGGAATGCGGCCGGCATCGACCAGTTTCGCCACATCGGGATGCATGGCGCGGAAGATGGGAGCACCGGGCCGGGAACGCAAGGCAATCCCGGCATCTTGATGATGCGCCGCTCCGGCGGTCGTCGCCGTGCGTGACCTCAGCGGGGCATGAGGCCCGAGGCGCTGAGCGGTCCCGCGGGTTTTTCCGGTGGCTCTTGTTTTTGTTGCGGAACGAGTCGTGGGCGCGGCTGGCGCGGAGCGGATTGGAGTTCGTCGAGACCTCGACGCAGGGCGGTGACGCGCACGCGCCACGGCGCGGGCACTTCCCTGAAGTCCGATTCCGGCGTGAGCGTTTTGTCGAAGACGGATTCTTTCTTCGCATCGAGGATGACGACACGATAGCCGCCCGGCACGCGGCTGACCTCTGCGCTGCCGTCGGCATGGGTGACGCTCGCGGTACGCCTTGAAGCATTCTCGGCGCTGATGCTCCTTCCCGAAAGCTCCGGACCGATCACGGGCGCGCTGGCCGGTCTCTCGTTGACTTGGATGCGGTGCTTGATGGCCGCGCCCGCACGATAGCCCGAGAACACCGCCTCATCTCCCGGCTTGAGCAGGCGCAGAAGTGTGACGAGCTGGGCTTCATTGACGAGCATTTGGTCGCCGAGTTTCTCGATCACGTCATGTTCGCGCACGCCCGCGGCATGGGCGGGGCCGCCGTCGTGGACCTTGCGGACGACGAAGCCGATGCCGCCGGGCATGGGCAACTGTGCGGCGATGTCCGGGCCGGGCTTGGCGACTTCCATGCCGAGCCACGACTGCTGTGTGACCGCAAGTCTCGGGCGTGGTTTCTCTGGCTGCGCGTCCTGTGCGGGAGCAGCGCTGCACATCAGCAAGGCGATGAGGACGAAGCCCTTCATTTCAAATGGAAAGATCGGCGAGCGGCAGAAAGATGGTTTCCTCCTGGATGTTGGTGAGCGTGATCAGGCGGCCGCTTAGGATGTCCTTGTAGCGACCTTCCTCGACGATGCGCAGGCGCACGGCTTCCATGAGGCGGCCTTCGGCGTCCTCGTGAATGCCTTCGCTGCCGAGTTGCTGTTCGTAGGTGGTGGGGCTTCCGACCAGCCGGTAGCGGTGATCGTTGATCTGTGCGGCGGCGACGCTGATGGCGGCAATTGACGCGGCAATGCCGCCGGACCAAATCCATTTGCGTGAGCGGTGCCGGGCGCGCTCCACCGGCCATGCGGGGCAGGAAGCGGTGAGTCCGTCGAGCATGGATTCGATGCCGCGCTGACCCTGCGCACTGATGGCCGCGGGCATCAGGCGGGCAAGCACGTCTTCCACCGGGTGGGATTTGACGGTCGGATTTGAATCACTGGTTTGCATGTCGGGTTTCCTTCATTCGGCGCAGTTCGTGCGCCAATTGTTCGAGTGCGTAGCGGTAGCGCGACGCGGCGGTGTTGTGCGAGATCGCGAGTGACTCGCCGATCTGCTGGAACGTGAGGTTGCCCCAGACCTTCATCACGACGACGTCGCGGAGTTTCGGGGAAAGTTGTTGCACGGCATCGCGCAGGATCACGGCCTCTTCATCGTCCTCGAGAACGGTGTCGAGCCATACGTCTTGGAAATCATTGAGGTAGATCACCGACTCCTCGCGTTTCCTGCGGCGGGATTCGCTGCGGTGGTGGTTGAGACCGCAGAAGCGGATTGTCGAGAACACCAGCGGCAGGTCGGGTGGTCCGCCTCCCTTGTCGCGCTGATGATGCCACATCCGCAGAATGGCGTCCTGCACCAGGTCCTCGGCGTCCTCGCGCGAAGTGGCCCAGCCGCGAGCAAACAAGAGCAGACGCGGACCGTTCTCGGTCAGCCACTCTTTCCACGCCTGCGAGGGATTCTCCATGGGTTACCCTGAAGAAATACCCCTCAAGCGCCGCTTTGTCTCTAAAATCCCGCCAAATGCGCCGGGATTGGATTCAATCCAGAAACCGGATGGTTCCCGGCACCGGTGGGAGCCCGCGTGCCATGGCCTCGTGCTGTTCATCAGAACATGCGGAATTGATCGGCGCATCCGGTTGGGAGTCGTCGGCTTGGAGCAGGCCGTTGGTGATCATCCACGCCTCGACTTCCTCGCCGCTGACGTCGGCGAGCATGTGGCCGTTGATGTCGACGCAGGGTGAGAGCGGCTGACCGCTCCGTTGTTCCATTTCCCAGCGGAACGCGGGGTTTTGGATGATGTCCTTTTCCTCGTAGGCGAGGTTGTATTTGCGCATGATGGCGCGCACGCCTTCGCTCCATCCGCAATAGGTTTTGAGGTAGGCGGTGATGGTCGGTGGATTCTGGCTCATGGTGTGGCAGGGGTGGTTCGGGGTTCATCGATAGCGTGGATCGCGCGGTGTGCAAGCCGGAGGCGCGGATTTGGGCTTTTCCGGAAGCGGGTGATTCCGTACAGCCAGCGCTGTCATGAGCCAGGTTGCATTGTTGTTTGCCGGTCAAGGAGCCCAAAAGGTGGGCATGGGTGCGGATTTCATCGAATCGTCCGATGTCGCGCGGGCGATGGCTGCCGAGGCCGATGCGATTCTCGGTTTTCCGCTGACGCGGGTCATGTTGGAGGGGCCGGACGAGGAACTCACCCGCACGTCGCGGTGTCAGCCGGCGCTTTACCTGCACGGCATGATCGCGTGGTCTCTGATGCGCGAACGTGTGCCCGGTCTGGAAGTGGTGGCGGCCGCGGGGTTGTCGCTCGGCGAGTTCACGGCGCATGCGGCTGCGGGTACCTTCACGTTTGCCGAAGGTCTGCGACTGGTGGGTCGTCGAGGGGCGTTCATGGAAGAAGCCTGTGAGGCGACGGAGGGCGCGATGGCGGCGCTGATCGGTGGTGACGACGAGCAGGTGAGGGCTCTGGCGGCCGCTGCGGATGTCGATGTGGCCAACGAAAACGCGCCGGGTCAGATCGTCCTGTCCGGCACGGTGGGGGGGATTGATCTTGCGGTTGCACGAGCGAAGGAATTCGGCATTCGCCGTGCGATCAAACTCAATGTCGCGGGCGCCTACCACTCGCGGTTGATGCGCGGCGCGCAGGAGAAACTCGCTGCCGAGCTGGCATCCGTCGCGCTGGCGCGACCGACCGTGCCGGTGATTTGCAACGTGGCCGCCGCGCCGGTGGCCGATGCCGACGAAATCCGCGACACGTTGGCAAGGCAGGTGACGGGATCGGTGAAGTGGACCGCATCGATCCGGCATCTGGTGGATGCGGGGCACACGCGGTTCCTTGAATTGGGCCCGGGCAAAGTGCTTTCCGGTCTGGTGTCGAAGATCGCACCCGAGGCGGTGGTGCATTCCGTCGAGGATGGGTCTGGTCTGGATGCGGTGGTTGCGGCGCTGTCGTGAGACGGCTTGCATGGAATTTCCCGAATTCCGGAAAAAAGGGGTTGCGTGGTCATGGGGCTCCCCCTAGCTTGCGCGCCACCCGAATGGGACATGGAGCGGTAGCTCAGTTGGTTAGAGCGCCAGCCTGTCACGTTGGAGGTCGCGGGTTCGAGCCCCGTCCGCTCCGCCATCCCCGTTCCGGCATCAAGCCCCGCCAACCGGCGGGGCTTCGTTGCATTGGCATGTCACCCGCCGGGATCTGACGAATGCGACTCTTCTTCAGCCGCGCGATGCGGCGATGAACACGAGCACCGGGATGAGCATCGCCGCGTCGGCCAGCGCGCGCAGACGTTCGCGACAGAGGTCCGCGCGCAGGCGATTGAGCGCGTAGAGCAATGCGGTGCCGCTGAGGATTGCGTAATAGAAAGGGCGCGCATAAACATCGTGCACGGCACAGAACAGGGCCGCGGCCGCGAGCATGGCGAGCGGCAGCACCAGTGCGAGTTCGCTGCCGACGCGGATATGTTCGTCGTGCGAAGCCGCGGCGTGACGCCAAAGATCGATTGCCGCGATGTTGAGCAGGCACAGCACGGCGAAGCAGAGGAATTCCCGTGAAGTGATCAGCGAGGCGAGGCTGAAGTCGTTGCGGTAAACGTGTGCCGTCACCGCGACTCCGAAGGCAAAGGTCGCGCCGGCAAGAACGTTCTTCACCATCGGAAGCTCCCCGGGTTGCTGCGCGGAAAGCATCGAAAGCCCGAAGAATCCCGCGAGCAACACCGCGCCGGTCATCAGGTGGGTGTAGATCGCCAACGGCATCAGCGTGACGAGCATGACGACCGCCACGGACGACACGACAGTCGCCGCGATTTGGAATACCCGCCGGTGACGATCGTGAAAATCGTGTCTTGCTCCGATTGCGTCGGCCGTCGCGCCGGACATGGAGACGTCGAGAAGACGATCGGCGACGTAGATGACCCACACCACCATGCCGAGCAGCAGGTAGGCCCACCAGGGGTGGTAGCCGAGCCGCCAGTTCTTGGCGAAGACATGCAGCCATGCCACCGCAACGACCGGCGCATCGAGGCTCAACAGGTTGGGATAGAGCCACCAAGGGTTGCGTGACGACGGATTCACGACGCGCACAGAATCACCACCGGCGCGGTGAATCGCAAGAACGGAGAGGAGATCGGGTCAGGCCATGATTTCGCCCGCAATCCGGTCGGCGGTCATCTCGTCGGCGAGCGTGCGGATGATCGCGAGTCCGAAATCGACGGCGGTACCGGCACCGCGGGAAGTGATGAAGCCGCCGTCGATGACGACGCGATCGTCGAGGACTACACCGTTCGCTGCGGCTTCGAGTTCCTGGCGCGCCGATGCGTGTGCGGTGAATCGGCGTCCACGCAGCAGGCCGGCATCCATCAGCACCAACGGTGCCGCACAGATCGCGGCCACGGGCTTTTGCATCTCTGAGAACCACCGGGCGAGTGCCGTCGGCGCGCATCGCGGAAACTCCCGGACCACCGGGAATGAGCAACAGATCGAATGCGGAGGCCTCGATGTCGGCGAGCAACGCGTCGGCCTCGATGCGGATGCCGCTGCGTCCAGTGACCTGGCGCGCGGCCAGTGCGGCCATGATCACTTCGATGCCCGCGCGACGCAGCAGATCGACGGGCGTCACGGTTTCGATTTCCTCGATGCCATCGGTGAGCAGGCAAAGCACGCGGCGTTTCATGCCGAGAACGTTTCCGTGGGCAGGTGGAGTTGTCAAACCCGCCGCGCTGCGGGAGGGCGTGCACAGAAGGGCGTGCTTTGACTTGCCCGGTGGAGTGGTTCCGTGGTGTGTTGCCGCGGTGCCGCAGGTCACGAACATTTCCTGTTACCGCTTCGCGCCGATGGAGGGGCTCAAGGAGTTGCGCGGTGAGCTGCAGTCGTCTTGCAAGGCCTGGGGGCTCAAAGGCACCATTTTGCTGAGTCCGGAGGGGATCAACTTGTTCGTCGCAGGTGACGCGGACCCGATCGGCCGGCTGCTCGACCGCCTGCGCCGCATCCCTGGTCTCGAAGATCTCGCGCCGAAGACGAGCCTGAGCGCTTCGCAGCCGTTCAAGCGGATGTTGGTGCGACTGAAAAAAGAGATCATCGCGTTTGGTGTCGATGCCGTGCGTCCGGCCGAGCACACGTCGGCGAAGATCGCGCCGACCGAACTCAAGCGCTGGCTCGACGAGGGCAGGGAGCTGGTGTTGCTCGACACGCGCAACGACTATGAAGTGCGGCTCGGCACGTTCCGGGGCGCGGTGGATCCGGGGATCCGCACGTTCCGGTCGTTTCCCGACGCGGTCGCACGCCTGCCGGAATCGCTGAAGGAGCGCACGATCGTGATGTTCTGCACGGGTGGCATTCGCTGCGAAAAAGCCGGTCCGTACATGGAGATGTGCGGATTCAAGGACGTCCTCCAGCTCGACGGTGGCATTTTGCGCTACTTCGAAGAATGCGGCAGCGGGCACTTCGACGGCGATTGTTTCGTGTTCGATCAACGGGTGGGTGTGGACCCTGCGTTGCGCGAAACCTCGCACCTGGTGTGCCATGCCTGCCTGGCGCCGCTCGATGACGAGGATCAGCGCGATCCGCGGTTTGTGGCGGGCGTGAGCTGTCCGCATTGTCACCGCAGCGAGCCCGAGCGGTTGCGTGAGCGCGTTGCCGCACGCGAGGCGGCCTTGCACGACGCAGCGAACCCGCTGCCCGGCTCGCAGCCGTACGAAAACCGCCGCCCGGTGCGCATTCCCGCGGCGCTCGACGGGCTGCCGCTGGTCGATGCCTTGTCGCGCGTTTTTCCGCAAGTCGATGCGGACGAGTGGCGCGCTCGTTGCGATGTCGGCCGCTTGGTCGGCGCGGACGAGATCGCGCGTGCTGCCGATCATCGGGTTCGCGCGGGCGAGGTGTTGGTGCAGAGGTTTCCCGCCGCCGCCGAGCCGGCCGTCGATGCACGCATCGGCGTGCTTTACGAGGACGAGGCCTTGATCGTGGTGAACAAGCCGGCGCCATTGCCGGTGCATCCCGGCGGCCGGTATCATCGCAACACATTGCAGCACCTGATGAATCTCGCGTGTGCGCCGCAAGTGCCGCGCGCCGTGCATCGTCTCGACGCGAACACGACCGGCGTCGTCGTCTTCGCCCGCACCCGCCATTTCGCGAATCACATCCACCGCCAGTTCGCCGCCGGCACCGTGAGCAAGACCTACCGCGTTCGCGTGTTGGGTCATCCGGCAGACGACCGCTTCGCCTGCGATGCCCGGATTTCGGGCGGACCTGTCGCGCAAGGAGCGAGGGAGATTGATGACGATGCCGGCAAGCCGACCTCCACCCGGTTCCGGGTGCTTTGCCGCATGGCGGACGGCACCACTTTGTTTGAGGCGGATCCTCTCACGGGTCGCACCCACCAAATCCGGCTCCATCTGGCGCATCTGGGA
>VHCM01000060.1 GCA_016871685.1 Verrucomicrobiota bacterium | reverse complement strand
GCAGCCCGCCGCGCGGAAGAGTTCCGCCCAGAGGTCCCATGCCTCTTGGTCGAATGCGCCCGGGTCTCCCGGTTTCGGCGCGTACACGGTGGCGTAGAGGCGCGATGCGGGCAGTCCCCAGGTGCCAACGACGAGTTCCCACGCCCAACGGATCGCTTCCGGCTTGAAATAATCGCCGAACGACCAGTTGCCCAGCATTTCGAAGAACGTGTGGTGGTAGGTGTCGTAGCCGACATCCTCGAGGTCGTTGTGTTTGCCGCCGGCGCGGATGCATTTCTGGGTGTCGGCCGCGCGCGGTGGATCGTAGGGTGCCTTGGCCGCGCCGAGGAAATAAGGCACGAACGGATTCATCCCCGCATTGGTGAAGAGTAGTCCCGGGGATTGCGGCAACAGCGGGGCGGAGGGCACGATCGTGTGTGCGTTGCCCCGGAAGAAATCGAGGAAGCTCTGGCGAATGTCGGCTGCGGTCATGTCGGGGATGTGTTGTGCCGTCCGCTCGAGTCTGACCGGTGCGGACGGGCGCGGCAGGATGGGGGATGCGGCCGGTGGAAGTAAAGCTCCATGGACGCGTCGGGTCCGTGTTTCCGCGCTTGGAAAGCGGCGGGTTTGGTGCACGATTGACGGGGTTCCGCCGCTTTGTCCATGAGTCAGTCCTTTCGCCGTCTCCTCTCGCTCGCGCTGGTCTTTTCCGCGGCGTTTCTCGCGGTTTCCGCGATGCGTCGGTGCGGTGGCGACGGTGCTGCGCCGGATCGCAACGGCGGCCGGGCCGAGCGATTCAGCCTGCCAGATGCCGCGCCGCTCGATCTCGGCGACGTTCAGTTGCTCGAGCGGATCAATGGCGAATACGCGAATCTCACCCGCGCGGTGGTGCCCTCGGTGGTGAGCATCGACACGGCGGGCGTCAGGACCGAAACGCTGCGGGATTTCTGGGGCAGGCGGATGATCCGCCGCTTTCCCACCCAAGGCCAGGGATCCGGCGTGATCGTCACAAATGAAGGTCACGTCGTCACCAATCACCATGTGATCGCGGGGCAGCAGGAAATCCAGGTGACGCTCTACGGTGGGGGAAAGCACAACGGTGGGGAAAAGCACAAGGCGGTGCTTGTTGGCGAGGATCCGCAGCTCGACATCGCGGTGATCCGGATTGAAGGCGGCGGGTCGTTCACGCCGCTCAAGTTCGGCGATTCGTCGCAGGCACAGGTCGGGCAGATCGTGTTCGCGATCGGCAATCCGTTCGGCCTCGGTGAGACGGTGACCCAGGGGATCATCTCCGCCAAGGAGCGCTTTTTCTCGGACAACCAGCGCGATTTGCTCCAGACCGATGCGGCGATCAATCCGGGTAATTCGGGCGGACCGTTGGTCAACCTGCGGGGCGAGATCATCGGCATCAACGTGGCGATCTTCTCGCCGGACCGGGAGAATCCGGGATACCAAGGTGTCGGGTTTTCCATCCCCTCCAACGATGTGAAGGACGCGCTGATGCAGATTCTCGAGCGCGGGCGTCCGGTGCGCGGATTCCTCGGCGTGGAGCTGCGCGATCTCGATGTCGCGGTGCGTTCAGTGCTGCAATACCAGGGTGAAACCGGCGTGTGTGTGATGAACGTGGTGCCGGGATCGCCCGCGGAAATCGCCGGCTTGCAGTCGGGCGATGTGATCGTCTCTTTCAACGGCGAGGCCGTGCGTGCTTCGCAGCGGCTCTTCCTGCTGATCCAATCGACGAAGGTCGGCGAGTCGGTGCGGATCGATGTCTGGAGGCAGGGCCGCATCCTCGGGCTCAGCGCGGCCATTGCGGAAAGTGGTGTCGTTGTTCAGGCGACCCGGCCGCCGGACACCCCGCGTCCGTCGAATCCCGCGGGCGAATCCGCGGAGATCCTGCGCCTCACCGGCGTCGAGGTGCGCGAATTGTCGATGGCCGAGCGGCTGCGCGGATTTCGTGGCGTGATGGTGGCCCGGGTGATGCCGCAGAGCCTCGCGGCCGGAAAGCTGGAGCCCGGCGACTTGGTGATCGAGATGAACGGCAGACAAATTCAGGGGGTGCGCGGCTTTCACGAGGTACTGATCTCCTCGGCAGGTGACGAGGCCACGAGTCTCCGCATCCTGCGCGACGGCCGCATGCAGGTGGTCACGCTGCCGTCTCCGGCGGATCATCAATAACCACCCGCCGACACGCACGAGCCTTGTTCGACCTCGCCATGAATCGTTTCCGCCTGCCTCATCTCCTCCTGCTGCTCGCCGCGTTGTTGTCGGCATCGGCGATCGTGCTGTTGTTTTCGCGCAAACCGCAGCCGCGGGATGTCGCGCCGGTTGCTCCCGTCGCCGTGGAAGCGGATCCGTCACCCGCGCCGCACGGCGAGCAACCCGCGCCGGATGCCGCGCCGTCTGTTCCCTCCGCATCGGCCGACCCGGCGGAATTGGTCCGCCGCATCGCCGCATCACTTGCGGCGGGCGACGTCGATGCCGTCCTTTCGTCCATCCGCGGATCGGTGAACGGCGGCGAAGCAGAGGCTCTGCTCAAATCGCTTGCAGACGGAAGCCTACGCGTGAGGGACGGCGAAGCGGTGCGCGAAGTCGGTGAGATGGAGCTGAATTCGCGTGTCCGATGGTCGGTTGCGCTCGAATCCGCCGACGGGCAGTCGGCCGGTGAGTTGCAATTCGACTTGAAAAAATCTGCCGATGGCCGGTGGTCGGTGATCCGGTTGTCGCGGGTTTCGGTCGGGTCGGATCAGCCGGACACGGCGATTCCCTCCGGCGCGGAACCACTCGATGCAGCCGATGCGTTTCTTCGCGCCGTGCTTGGCCGGGATTTTCAAAGCGCTCGTCGGCTCACACTGCCCGGCACGGTGAACGATGCGAAAATCGCCGGTCTGTGCATCTTGTTCGAGGAAGGATCGTACCGCCTGCGCGCCAACAAACCGCTGCGGGCGATGTTCCGCCGCGGCGATCTCGCCGCGTTTCTCGCCAACGTCGAATCCGCCGACGGCGAGGAGCGCGCGCAATTCTCACTGACGCTGCAGGCGGAATCCGCCGCATCCTGGCGGGTTAGTGAGATCAACCTCGATTCACTCCTGCAGGATTACGCGCGGCACGTCGCGGGCGGCGACATTCACTATTCGCCGTTGGTCGTGAATCCTTCGGGCGGCGACACGATCGCGCTTTACTTCGGATTCGATGAGGACGAGCCGGGCCCGCGCACGCTTCGCCAGCTCGAGATCATTGCGAAACTGCTGCTGGGTGATCCGGCGAGGAAGATCACGCTCAACGGCCACACCGACGCGATGGGTACCGCCGATTACAACCTTTCGTTGTCGCAGCGTCGCGCCGAGACGGTGCGACGCCATCTCGTCGCCTCCGGTGTGGGCGAGACGCAAATTGTCACGCACGCGCTCGGCGCAAGCCAGCCACGCCGACCGAACCGGACGGAAACCGGCGAGGACGACCCGCTCGGCCGCAGGGTCAACCGCCGCACCGAAATCTATCTCGATTTCGAATAATCGCCGCGTCACGGTGTTTTTGTTGGATAAACCGATGCGTTTGCTCCGCTATGGGCGCAGCCCGTTGTGGAGTTGATGCCCCGTACCCTTTCCATATGCCGGATGATCCCATTCACCGCGATCGCGGTGTTCGGGTTGTCCGCCTGCACTTCCGGCACGTCGTGGAAACCCGCGCCGCTGCCACTTCCGGAGGCATGGCGCGAGGCCGGTGGATTCCCCGCGCTCGCGTCCGGAGATGACCTTGCCCGCTGGTGGTCGCGGTTCGATGATCCGGTGCTCAATCGTCTTGTCGCCGCCACCCTGCGCCATCACCCCGACGCCGTTTCGGCGGAAGCCCGCGTTCGCGAATTTCGTGCTCGCCGTGACGCCGCGCGCAGCACGCTTTTCCCCGCGGTCGATGCCGGCATCAGCGGCGGGTCCGCCCGCACCGATCGCGATGGCGCACGCAACACCGCCACTTCGTATGCCTCCGCACTCGATGCCTCGTGGGAGGTCGACCTCTTCGGGCGCAATCGTCAGGCGGTGCAGGCGGCCGCCGCGCGCCTCGGCAGTGCCAATGAAGCGCTGCACGCGGTGCATGCGTCGCTCGCGGCGGAGACGGCCTTGGAGTACATCCGGCTGCGCGCCAACGAAGCCCGCCTCGATGTGTTGCGGCGCAATGTGAAGACGCGCGAGGAAACCGCACGGCTCGCCGGATGGCGGCGCGATGCCGGCGAGGCCGATGCGCTCGAATCCAGCCAGGCATCCGCAAGCCTCGAATCGGCCCGCGCGGCCATCCCGCTGCTCGAACAGGAAATCGCCGGCGGACGCAACACGCTCGCCCGCCTCGTCGGTCGCAATCCGGGCGGGATCGACAACTGGCTGGACCCGACCTGCGGCATTCCCACGACATCGCCGGCGCTCGTGTCGCGCATTCCCGCCGACACCCTGCGCCAGCGCCCGGACGTGCGCATCGCCGGATACGAGCTGCTCGCCGCCGCGGCCGCGAGACGCAGCGCGGAAGCATCGCGGTTCCCGTCGCTTCGCATCAGTGGCAGCCTCGGCACCGCGACGCCGAAGGCGGCGGATTTCCTCGATCCGCGCACGACCACGGCAAACCTGCTCGCGGGCCTCACCGCGCCCGTCTTCGATGCCGGACGCATCCGCGCGGACATCGAGGCGTCCGGCGCGCTCGAGGAACAGGCGTATGAAACGTATCGCGACACCGTGCTGCGCGCGCTCGCCGAGACGGAAAACGCGCTGATCGCCTGCCGCAGGAGCAACGAGCGGCTCGGCATCCTCGAACAAGCAGCCACGCACGCCCGCGAAGCGGACCTCCTCGCACGCCGCCGCTACGAGGTCGGCGAAATCGATTTCCTCTCCGTCCTCGACACCCAGCGCACGCTCCTGATCATTGAAGAGAGCCTGCTCACCACCCGTGCCGACCTCACGTCGTCCGTGGTCCGCCTCTACCAGGCGCTCGGTGGCGGATGGTCGCGCACTGCCTCCAACTCTGAACCTACCTCCACGCCATGAGCCCGTCCACCTCCGATCAAGATCTCGCCGCGGTCGTCCGTCAGGATCGCTCCGCACCGATCACCAGGTGGATCGTGCCGGTGGTCGTCCTGCTCGTTGCGGCTGGAGTCTGGTTTTTCCTGTCACGCGCCGGCAACGATGCGCAATCCGGATTCCTCACCGAGGAAGCATCCAACGGTGAGATCTCGCTCATCGTGACGGCTTCGGGCAATCTCGTGCCAACCAATGAAGTGATCATCGGCAGCGAACTCTCCGGGTTGATCCAGGAAGTGAACGTCGATACCAACGACATCGTCACCGTAGGTCATCAGCTCGCCCGACTCGATACGTCGAAACTCGAAGCGCAGACCGGACGCAGCCGGGCCGCGTTGCTCGCAGCGAAGGCGCGCGTCAGCCAAGCCAAGGCCACCTTACTCGAAGCCCGCGCCGCCCTCGCCCGCCAGCAGGAACTTCACGAGATCAGCGGCGGACGCACGCCGTCGCAGGCGACACTCGACAATTCGCTTGCCACCGTGGCGCGCGCCGAGGCCGACCTCGAAAGCGCCGAGGCCTCGGTCGCCGGTGCGGAAGCCGAAGTCCGCGCCTTCGAACGCGATCTCGAAAAGGCGGTGATCCGCTCGCCGGTCAATGGCGTCGTGCTCGCTCGATCCGTCGAGGTTGGACAAACCGTTGCCGCCTCATTCACCGCCCCCACGCTCTTCACCATCGCCGAAGACCTCAGGAAGATGGATCTCCAGGTCAACATCACCGAGGCCGACGTCGGACGTGTTGCCGCGGGGCAGCAGGCGACGTTCGGGGTCGATGCCTGGCCGGGCCGCAGTTATCGAGCGAGCGTCAACAAAGTCGGGCTCGGATCCCTCAAGCCCGCCGGTCAGTCGAACAACCAGAGCAGCGGCAGCTCGGGCGGCAGCCAGGCGGTGCAGGGCGGCGTCGTCAACTACCGCGCGGAACTCGAGGTCGACAACGAGGATCTGTCGCTGCGCCCTGGGATGACCGCCACCGTCGACATCGCGATCGAACGTCGCGAGGGCATCCTGCTGGTTCCCAACTCGGCGTTGCGTTTCAATCCGCAGTCGGATGATGCGGCGTCACAGTCGCGCCAGCCGGAGCGCACGCTCGTCCAGAGTCTCTCGCCCGCGGGTCGTCGCTGGCGCGGCAGCACGCCCAAAGCAGGATCCCCTTTGGAAAACCCGCGCGTCTGGGTGCTGGCCGATGGTGAGCCGCGTGAGGTGCCCGTCACCCTCGGCATCAGCGACGGCAGGAATACCGAGATCACCGGCGGCGATCTCACCGCGGGCACGCCGGTCATCATCAGCATCAGGCCCGCTGCCCGACCGTGACCGATCCCGGCCCACTCATCGCCTTGCGCGGCATCACCAAGACCTATGGTCAGGGTGAGAACGCGTTCACTGCGCTCAAGGGGGTCGATCTCGACATCGCGCGCGGCGAGTTTGTCGCGGTGATGGGCCCGAGTGGCTCGGGAAAATCGACGATGATGAACATCCTGGGCTGCCTCGACAGTCCGACTTCCGGATCCTACCGCTACCGGGGCATCGAGATCGTCGGCCTCGACATGGACCAGCGCGCGCGCATCCGCCGCCACTCGCTCGGATTCATCTTCCAGGGATTCAATCTGCTCGCCCGCACTTCGGCCCTCGAGAATGTCGAAGTGCCGCTGCTCTACCGCGGATACCCGCGCGCCGAACGCCACTCGCTCGCCCGCCAGGCGCTGGCCGAGGTGGGCCTCGAAAGCAAGGAACGCAACACACCGGCCGAGCTTTCGGGCGGACAACAACAACGCGTGGCGATCGCGCGCGCCATTGTCACGCGGCCCGACACGCTCTTCGCCGACGAGCCGACCGGCAACCTCGATTCCTCCACCAGTGCGGAAATCATGCGCCTGCTCGCCAAACTGAATACCGAGCAGGGAATCACCATCCTGATGGTCACCCACGAGGACGACATCGCCGCACACGCGCGCCGCGTCATCCGCGTGCGCGACGGACTCATCGCCTCGGACGAAACCCGGTCCGCCGCCAACCCATGATCCTCAACGCCCTGCTCATCGCCCTGCGCGAGATCCGCCGCAATCTGATGCGGTCGTTCCTCACCGTAATCGGCATCGTCATCGGCGTGGCCGCGGTCGTGACGATGGTCACGCTCGGGCGCGGAGCCACCGCCGCCGTGCGCGACCAGATCTCCAAGATCGGCAGCAACATGCTCATCGTGCGGCCCGGCCAGGATTGGTGGGGCTCGGGCACGTTGTTCACCGCGGCCGATCTCGATGCGATCGAGCTGCAAATCCCGGGTATCGAGGCCGTCGCGCCGATGATCAACTCCAGCGCGACCGCGGTCTTTCAGGAAAAGAGCCGCAGCTTCAGCATCCAGGGCAGCAATGCGGATTACTTCCGCATGGCGAATTGGGAACTCGCGTTGGGACGATTCTTCACCGAGGAGGAGGTCTCGAACGTCGCGGCCGTCGGCGTCATCGGCGAAACCGTGCGCAAGGAACTCTACGGCGCAGATGTCGATCCGGTCGGTACCCGCCTGCGCGTCGGCAGCACCTCGATCGAGGTGATCGGCGTCACCGTCGCCAAGGGACTTGGCGGACGTGGCGAAGATCTCGACGACAACATCATCATGCCCCACACCTCGGTCCTTCGCCGTCTCACCGGGTCGAAGGAAGGGCGGGGGATCAGCCAGGTGCGCGTCTCTGCGATCGATGGTTATCCCACGTCCAAAATCGTCGCCGACATCGCCGCGCTGCTGCGCGAACGACGAAACCTCGCGCGCAACGAGGACAACGACTTCAACGTCTTCGATTCACAGGAACTCGCCGAAGTGGTGAGCTCGAGCACTCGTGTGATGACCTCGCTGCTCGCCGCCGTCGCCGGCGTCAGCCTGCTCGTCGGCGGCATCGGCATCATGAACATCATGCTCGTGTCCGTCACCGAACGCACGCGCGAGATCGGCATCCGCATGGCCATCGGCGCGCGCGCCCGCGACGTCCTGCTCCAGTTTCTTGTCGAGGCGGTCACGCTCTCGTGCATCGGCGGCCTCGCCGGCATCCTGCTGGCCTGGCTGATCTGCGGACCGCTCGCCGAGGCGATCGGCGCGCCTTTTCTCTTCACCCCGGGCATCAACGTGCTCGCCTTCCTCTTTTCCGCGGCCATCGGCATTCTCTTTGGCTACATGCCGGCACGGCGGGCGGCGCGGCTCGATCCGATCGACGCCCTGCGCCACGAGTAGGCGGATTTTTTCCTTTTTTCCTTGCGGTGGGTCGCGGGCGGTGTATTGTTCGGAAGAACGCTGTTCAAAGCCATGCCCGCAGAACTCACCCAACGCCAGCAGGACATCCTGGATTACCTCCGCACCGCCCAGCGCAGGACCGGCATCATGCCCTCCACCCGCGAGATCCAGCACTTCTTCAAGTTCGCCAGCCAGACGGCGGCCATGAGCCACCTCCGCGCGCTGGAACGCAAGGGGGTCATCCAGCGCTTGCCCGGCAAGGCGCGGGCGGTGGTCTTTCCTGAAACGCTCGACCGCGGCGAGATCGCCGACATCCCGCTCTACGGCAGCATCGCTGCCGGCATGGCTCAGGACGCGCCGTCGTCCCGCGAGGGCAGCATCACGGTGGATGCCGCGGCACTGGGTATCTCAACCCGCGCCAAGAGCTTCGCCCTCAAGGTGCGCGGCGATTCGATGATCGACGCCCACATCTGCAACGGCGACACCGTGATCCTCGAAATGCGCGAGCCCCGCCACGGCGACATCGTCGCCGCCCTCATCGACGGCGAAACGACTCTCAAACGCTACATCGTCGAAAAAGACCGCGTCTTCCTTCGCGCGGAAAACGCCGACTTCCCGGACCTCATCCCCGCCAGGGAACTCGTCATCCAAGGCGTGCTCGTCGGACTGCTCCGCAAGGCGGCGTGATGAAAAGTGAAAAGTTTCAAGTGGTCGCCCCCAACCCCAACCACCGGCTACAGATTTGAGCTAAATGCTCTAGCTCTTCGGCCAGGGTTTCGGCCAGTGCAGCACCCGCTTGGGTTGAAACAATGAGCGGACGGAGTCCTTGATCCAAGTTGTCGGAGCATTTCCGGATGACGGCTGCTCCCGGTGCGGTGGTCACGTGAATGACGCAATCACCGATCTGGAAGTCCCTGGAACGCCCGGTGGGTGAATCGACGACGGTGTAGCCGCTATGTTCGATGGTTTGATGAGGATAGAGAACCTCCAGCTTGGCACCAACGAGGTGTTGCATCACTGCTCTGAGAACGGTTGAGCCACGGTTCTCGCTTTGGCGTTTCTTTGCCTCGTCGAAGATGGCGGTGATGCAGGTTTTGAGGGACGAGCCTGTATCGACCTTGAGCTTGAGAGGTGATGAATTGAAGTAGTCGCGGACACGGTTCGCCACCATCGCTGGCCGCCGAGTTGGCCGATCACCTGACGGCAGCTGTGCCGAGGTGATTCCGGGGGTGGTTTTGCCGGACGAAGTCACGCACGTTCGAGAGCGTGACCACCGTGGTCGGCGCGGCTTGTAGTGGGAGATTGGCCAGCAGCGCGCAGAATGCGATACCGGAGGATCCGTCATCAACGGCATCGCATGGAAGCAGCCTTCGTGATGATGGCCGGACGGGTGCGGCTGCCGATCTCCATCGTCGGATGGCGTGTCATGCGAATGCCCGCTGTCGCATGGATGATCTTGCCCGCATTCGGCTGGCTCGACCGTGGGATGCGCGCCGCACGGGTCGGCAGCCAACAAACGGGCATGAAGCCCGGCGATGATGCTGAAAGCCAGCATCCATGGCATTCATGAGATCCAGTGTCGCATCGATGAACCCCATCCATATCGCTGCGGCAGGTCCGCGCAAGTGGAAACCCCAGCATTGGATTGGGACTTGCGGCGGCCAGCCCGGCTCCGCAAGCTCCGGCCATGCTGCGAAATCCCATTCGTCCGCTGGCACTGGTTTCCCTGCTCATCGCCTGTTGGTTGCTGCCACCGCAGGCCGCGCGCGCCGAATCCGCCGCGCCACCAGCGGCGGAGCAGGTCGAATCGATCGACCAGAAGATCGACCGCCTGTGCAAGCCGGCCACCGATATGGTCAACCGCATCGTTTTTTTTCCCGTGTACACGAGTCCGGAAAAAGACGCGGAGGGCAAGCCGTTGTGGAAAGTGCCCTTCATCCTTCTCTGGCTCGGTGGCGCGGCGGTGTTTTTGACGATTTATTTCCGCTTTGTGAACTTCACTTCGTTCCGCCTCGCGCTGCGGACCGTGTGCGGCCGATATTCAACGAAGGACGACCCGGGCGAGATCACTCATTTCCATGCGCTCGCGTCGGCGGTCTCCGGTACCGTTGGACTCGGCAACATCGCCGGCGTCGCCATCGCCATCAGCAAAGGCGGGCCCGGCGCGGCCTTTTGGATGATCATGCTCGGGCTGTGTGGCATGGTCAGTAAGTTCGCCGAGTGCACGCTCGGGGTGAAGTACCGCCAGATCGGCCGCGACGGCAAGGTGCATGGCGGCGCGATGCTCTATCTCACGCGAGGGCTTGCCGAACGCGGGCTTGGTCCACTCGGTCACACGCTCGCTGTGGTGTTCGCGATCCTCTGCGTAGGCGGATCCTTCGGCGGTGGCAACATGTTCCAGATCAACCAGGCCGCGTCACAGATCGTCAACGTCACCGGCGGTGCTGGCAGCTTCATCGACCAGAACCGCTGGATGATTGGCGCGATCGTCGCCGGCATCGTCGGACTGGTCATCATCGGCGGCATCACGCGCATCGCCACCGTCACCAGCAAGCTCGTGCCGATCATGACGATCACTTATGTGATCGCCTGCCTGATCGTGTTCTTCAATCACGCCGATCGCATCCTGCCGACCTTCCAGCTGATCATTGATAGCGCGTTCAGCAAGGATGCGGTGGTGGGTGGCGTGCTGGGGGTGATGCTCATCGGCATCCAGCGCGCGGCGTTTTCCAACGAGGCGGGCGTCGGCTCCGCGCCGATCGCGCATGCCGCGGCCAAGACGCGTTTCCCGGCGAGCGAAGGGGTCGTCGCGCTGCTCGAGCCGTTCCTCGACACGGTGGTGATCTGCACGATGACCGCGCTGGTGGTGATCTGCACCGGCGACTATCTCAACACGGGCAAGGACGGCATCACGATGACCTCCGAGTCGTTCGCCACGGTCATTCCCTGGTTCACGTATGTGTTGTCGATGGCGGTGATCCTGTTCGCCCTCTCGACGCTGATCACTTGGTCCTACTACGGGCTGCAGGCTTGGAAATTCCTGTTCGGCAAATCGACTGCGGCCGATGTCTGCTACAAGCTGCTGTTCTGCCTGATTGTGGTCGTCGGCGCGGCGATGGCACCGGGCAACGTGATCGACTTCTCCGACGCGGCATTGCTCGGCATGTGTTTTCCGAACCTGATCGGTGTGTTCATCCTGCTGCCCGTGGTCCGCCGCGAGCTGGATCGGTTCCGTGCGTTTTCCAAGCGCGTCGATTCGGGCGAGTCGGTGGAAAAAGCCGCCGCCCACGTGATGTCGCAGGACGGGTGAGGGGAGTGCGGCCGGGAATGCACGCGATGACCCAACCGTGCCTTGTCACAGCTGTGCTTTGATGACAGAATCTTCCAGTCTTGATGCGTGAAATCCCTTCATCATCCCCCATGGTCACGCTCGGGCGGATGTTCTGGCTTTGTTCCTGTCTGCATGCGGCTGCGGCTCCGGTGCCCTTGGTCAACGCAGGCTTCGAGCAGCCGGTGAATGCCTCGTCGAGCGGTGAGTTTGGTCAGGGCTTCACTACGAGCGTGCCAGGATGGACGCTGGTAGCCGGAGACAACGCCAACACCACGCAACACACATCCACGGGGTTCATCAGCATCGTCCCCGCCGCAGGCCGCCAAGTGCTCTGCCTGCGCTCAGGAGGTGTGGTGGCCCAGCTCACGGAGCTGAAGTGGTCGGACCTCGCTCCGGGTTCGGTGCTGCGGCTCACACTGGCGGCGGGCGACCGCGCGGTGAACCAGCCCTCCGGCATGCCGTATTGGGCCGACGAATCATTCTTCGGCCTCAGCAGGGGATTGGTCGTGCGTGCGGCCGCACCCGGATCGGCCTCGCTGAATGCTGATTGGCTCGGCGGCATCGTCGCGCGGAGCGAGCCGGTTGACCAGCCGCCTTCCGGATTCAAAGCAGGCACGATGGGCGACATGAGCATGGAATATCTGGTCACTGCGGCCGATGTCGCGGCCGGTGGTGATGTCGGCGTGTTCATCGCTTCCGCCGGGACCCGGCTCAACACCAGCACCGGCATGGATGGTTCGACTGGTCAAACAAACTTCAGTCACAACCAGAGCTTCTGGGACGAGGTGCGGCTCGAGGCGGACGATTTCGTCCCTTCGCCGGATCCGCCGCCGGTGGCCGCCTCGGGGCCGAACATTGTCTTCATCCTCGCCGATGACTTCGGTTGGACCGGTCTGCGTGCGGAGGGCAGCGGACCGAACATCATTAGAGCATTTTAAATAAAACTATATCCGCAATGGGCAAGC
>VHCM01000059.1 GCA_016871685.1 Verrucomicrobiota bacterium | reverse complement strand
TTGATTTTGTAATGCTTTATCACGATTATCAGGTTGGCAGTTTCCACCCCCGCCTGACAACCCCATGTCATCTAGCAGCCAGTCACATTAGGTCCGTCCGGCTGCTCTCTTAACGGCCTTCACACCAAAACCACCTTCCACCCACAGTTGACTCCTCCCCCGGCGCATGAGTGCGCTGACTGTCACGCTGGGAGCCGACATCACCGCCCTGAAGCGGGCGATGGCCACGGCCAGCGAATTGGTCGGTGCCTCGGCACGGCGGATGGCCAAGAACTACCTATGAGGCGCAATCCGGTGCCCGTGCGCCTCAGGGGAACACCACTTCGGGTTTGCGGGGCGAGGGGCCGTCGAAGCTGTCGCCGATGTCCTTGCTGGTGACGAAGAGCATGAGCGAAACGAGCAACGCGGCGCACACCGCCTGGAGGATTTCGAGCGGCCGCGCGCGCACCGGTCGGCCGCGCAGTTTCTCGAGCAGGGCGAGCGTGATGTGTCCACCATCGAGGATCGGGAACGGCAGCAGGTTGAGCACCGCGAGGTTCACGTTGAAGAGCACCATGAACGCGAGGATGCGCCGCCAGCCGTCGTCCATGCCGAGCAACTGGTACTGCATCTTCGCGATGCCCACCGGTCCGCTCAAGTGGTCGACGCCGATGCCCGAGTCGGGTGTGAGCAGTCCGGCCAGCGTGGTCCACATCATCCGCAGGCTGTCGCCCACCTGCGCGAGCGGTGCGGGCTTCACGATGCGTTTGTCGTGATCAGGCGATTCGGCGAACGCGAGACCGAGCATCGGTCCGCTGTCCGGCGGGGAAAGCGGCTGGACGGCATTGAGTGTGAAGATCGATTCGGCACCGCCGCGGGAGATGGTCATGGCGATGGCGTCGTTGCCGCGCGAGCGGATGTGCGCCACCACCTCTGCGGACGAGCCGAAGGTCCTGCCGTCCATTGAGACGAGGAGGTCGCCGGACCGCAGGCCCGCGCGTTCGGCCGGGCCGTTGGGCACGACGGAATCGACGACGATGCGGTCGGCCAGCGGCGAGATGCCGATTTGGCGTAGTCCGCGCCGCTGCCACCATTTCGCCGGCTGCACCTTGAAGCCGGTGCGGACGATGATGGGTTCGGTCGCGCCCGGCCTGCGAATGCCGATGAGGATGTCGTCGCCGGTGCTGAGCACGATGCTTTCGAAGATGCTGTCGAGCGTGCCGGCGAAGCCGTCGACTTGCCGGCTGTTGATCGAGATGATCTCGTCGCCCGCGCGGATCCCGGCGGTTTCGGCCGGGCTGCCCGGCTGCACCGCGCCGACGACGCGGGTCGGGATGAAGTCTTTGGGTTTGCCGATCTGCCAGACGCCGACGGCGGCGGCGAGGGCGAGCAGCATCGAGAACAGCGGACCGGCGAAGGCCACGAGGATTTTGTCGAGCGGCGACACGGGCGGGAGATCGCCGTGATCGCGTCCGTCGCCTTCGATCGATTCCATCGGCGCGAGTTGCGGCAGCGCGACGAACCCGCCGAAGGGCAGCCAGCCGAGACCGTATTGCACGCCGCCAATTTCCTTTTTCCACAACGGTTTGCCGAACCAGATCTGGAAGCGGTCGACCTTGAGGCCGCGCCAGCGCGCCGCCCAGAAGTGGCCGAGTTCGTGGACGAAGATGATGATGTTGAAGACGAGCACCACCACTGCGACGAGCAGCGTGATTTGGAGGGCGGGCGGCAGTGCGTTCATCATCCGGTCGCGGAAGTCCCGGACCATAGCCGTGGATTGGCCGTGGGCAAGTTCATACCGCTCCGGCGTCGCCGGTCATGCGCGGACGATGCCCAGCTTGGGGAAATTCGAGCCAAGGATCGCGCGGAGGTCGGGTGCGCGCAGCCAGTCGCCGAGCAGCGAGCCATAGACGCTGCGGAAATCCACCGTGTGCTTGAGGTCGCCGTCGGCCAGCTCGGTAAGGCTTGGATAGCTGCCGTGCAGGCCGCCCTTGACCGCCGCGCCCGCGACGAAGAGGCAGGACGCCTTGCCGTGGTCGGTGCCGGCGCTTGCGTTTTCGGCGACGCGGCGGCCGAATTCGGAGAAGGTCATCAGCGCCACGCGCTTGTCGTTGCCCTGCTGGCGCAGGTCGGCGAAGAACGACTTGAGCGCGTTGTCGAGCTGGCCGAGCAGGCGGTCGTGCGAATTCACCTGTTGGTTGTGCGTGTCGAATCCGCCGTGGCTCACGTAATAGACGCGGGTGGGCATGCCGCCGGCGATCATGCGCGCGACGAGGTTCAGGTTGCGTGCGAGCGGGGTGCCGTCGTAGCGCACGGTGGTTTTGTGTTTTGCAGCGAGTTCGAGGATCTTGTCGGACGAGACGCGCGCGTCGAGCGCGACGCGTTCGAGGAATTCGAGGTTGCTTTCGCCTTGGATCCCGCCGGTGCGGCCGCCGCCGGGCATCGCGATCGAGGCACCGTCGACCGGCTCGTCGTCCGCCGTGTCATCCGGCTGGTTCATCCGCGCGAAGAACTCCTCGGCCATCGCCTGTTCGCCGCCGCCGTGGATCCAGCGGTAGAGTTCCGGCGAGTTGAGGCACACGCCCGGGTTTTTCATCGCGCCGAAGCTCTCCGGCTGCGTCTTGTTGAAGCTGATGCCGACGGTCGGGTCGGCACCCGGGCAGGCGTTGTCGAAGTAGCGTCCGAGCCAGCCGGTGCCCGACCGCTGGGTGGTGTCGGCGGTTTCCCAGATCGAGGTCGAGACGAAGTGCGAGCGGTTCGGATTGGGATAGCCGACGCCTTGGACGATGCCGAGGTTGCCTTCCTTGAACATCGATCCGAGGAACGGCATCGCGGCGTTGAGGCCGACGTGGTCGCTGAGCCGGATGATGTCCTTTTCCTTCTTGCCGATGCGCGGCCGCGAGCGGTGGTACGCGTCGTCGGCGAACGGCACGAGCGTGTTGAGCCCGTCGTTGCCGCCGGCGAGCTGGAGCACGACGAGAATCGTGTCGTCCTTGCCGGTGATCGGCTGCACCGCGAGGTCCTTCGCGGCGTCGTGCAGTTGACCGAAGGTGCGTTCGACAAACATCGGCACCGTCCACGCGGCGGAGGCGCCGAGCATCGTGGAGCGAAGGAATTCACGTCGGGTTTTCATGGCGGCAATGGCGGATGATTCGTTTCCTGCGTCTCTTCTCTTCGAGTCTTGCGTCTTGCGTCTTGAAGTCTTGGGTCTTCTTCCACCTCATCAGCAGAGCTGGTAATACGGCGTGCTGAGCATCAGGTGGCAGAGTTCGGCGGTTTCCTTGTCGGTGAACACGGCGCCTTTCTTGGCGCGGGCGTATTCGGCGAAGGTGGCGCGCGCCTTATCGGGAATGCGGCCGTCGAAGAAGCGTTGTGCCAGCGAGGTCACGAGCGCGTCGGGATCCTGCCGCAGCGTGCGTGGCGCGACTTTGGCATAGTCCGGCCCTTTCCATGTCTGTCCTGCGCGGCGCGCCATTCCCGCTCCGCGGGCTCCGTCGCCAACGGCCATTTCCGCGCCCGAGCCGTCGCTGCCCTTGCTGATGAATCCCGCGAGATTGTAGCGGGTGAGCAGCGTGTTGGTGTTGATCCACGCCTTGCCCCAGTCCCATCCCGCGACGTTGGGCGGGGCGAACAACGCCTGACCCAGCTGTTGCTGGGCGATGCCCGGGAAACCGGCGGGCGGGTCGGCCACTTCGAGCTGACGGAGCAATTGCGCGAGGAATTGCACGGGCGATTTGATCTGCGTGCCGATCGAGCGCTCGGAATAGAATTCGCGCGACAGGAACATCTCGCGCAACAGCGGCGCGATGCAGTGGTCGTTGGCGCGCAGGATGTCGCCGAGCACCGAAACGGCTTGGGCGGGCGGGTCTTCGTAGGCGAAGAATTCCCAGATCTTGCGCGCGATGAACCGGGACGACCCCGGTTGGTCCACTGCCAGGGCGACCACGTCCGATCCGGTGAATTTCCCGGTTTTGCCAAAGAGCGTCTTGGATCCCTCGTCCCACTGGCGGCGGATGTGGCTCACGCTGCCGTCGAGCCGGTTGATCCGGTAGCCGGTGAACGCGCGCGCCGCCTCGCGGATGTCCTCTTCGCTGTAGTTGCCCTCGCCGAGGGTGAAGAGTTCGAAGAGTTCGCGCGCGAAATTTTCGTTGGGCTTGTCCTTGCGCGAGTTGTTGGCGTCGAGATAGATCATCATCGCCGGATCGCGCACGACCGCCTGCGTCAGCTCCTTGAATCCGCCGAGCGCGTGTTTGCGGAACAACTCGTTCTGCCTGAGCATCCACACCGGATCCTTCACCTTCTGCACCGAGGTGGCGAAATGATCGTGCCAGAAGAGCGTCATCTTCTCCTGCAAGGGCGCGCGCGATGCGAGGATGCGGCGGAACCACCAGGCGCGCGCCTCCTGCACGCGGCGGCGTTCCTCGCCCTGCGCCTTGTTGCGGAAGCGGGTGCGCAGCTTTGCCGCCTCTTCCTCGGGAAGTTCGCGCATCCGTTGCTGCAGCTCGCGGCGCTCTTCGAGGAGCTTTCGGCGGTCCGCCTCGGCCTGTTCCGGTGCCGCCCATGCCGGTCGCGCCAACTCCGGCGACGCATCCGCGGCGGCCAGCAGTGAATCGACCGCTGGTTCGCGGCCGAGGGCGTGAAGTGCGGCGACCTCGGACGGCGTGCCGCCGAAGCCCGCGCGATTGAGCAGGTGGGCGGCCTCGCCAGGAGTCCACGCATTGCCGGCTTTCGGAAGCATGCGGATGAAACCCCGCAGACCGCGCAAAGTTGCGGGCCATCCGGACCGCATCCGCATTGGACGCTGACGCGCCGCCGCGCCATACTGCCGCATGGCCAAGGTGCTGGTGGGACTCTCGGGCGGCGTGGACAGCGCGGTGGCCGCCGCGCTGCTCGTTGAGCAGGGCCACGACGTGACCGCCGGCTACATGAAGAACTGGATCAACGCCGAGGGCATTCCCGGCGATTGCCCGTGGGAGCAGGACATCGAGGACGGCCGCACCGTCGCCCGCACGCTCGGCATCGAGCTGCGCGTGATCGACCTGATCGACGCTTACCGCAACCGCATCGTCGAATCGCTCGTCGACGGCTACCGCAACGGCACCACGCCGAACCCCGATGTCTGGTGCAACCGCGAGATGAAATTCGGCGTGTTCCTCGACTACGCGCTCGCGCAGGGCTTCGGCTTCGTCGCCACCGGCCACTACGCGCGCAAGTGCACGCTCGCTGGCGGTGTCCCCGCCATCCTGCGCGGGGCCGACCCGAACAAGGACCAGAGCTACTTTCTCGCGTTGATGACTCCGCGCCAGGTATCCCACGCACTGTTTCCCACCGGCGAGATGCTCAAGCCGGAGGTGCGTGCCACCGCGCGGCGCTTCGCGCTGCCGGTCGCGGAAAAAAAGGACAGTCAGGGGATCTGCTTCCTCGGTCAGGTGAGGATGACCGATTTTCTCCGCCACTACATTCCGGATTCGCCCGGCGAAATCGTCGACACCGAAGGCCGCGTGCTCGGCGAACATCGCGGACTCCACCTGCACACGCTCGGACAACGCAAGGGGCACGGCGTTGCCTCGCCGCGCGAAGGCATGGCGTATGTGGTCGTCGGCAAGGATCCCGCACGCAACCGCCTGATCCTCGGCTGGGACGAGCCCTCGAGCCGCGGACTCTATGCCGTCACCTGCACGGTTGGTGCGCTTTCGTTGCTCGATCCCGCGTTCGACGAACGGCGCCAGATCGAGGCCCAGCCGCGCTATCGTGGCAAGGCCGAACCCGCCGACATCGAGCGCATCGGCGGAGACCAGGTCCGCCTGCGGTTCCATGCTCCCCAGCGCGCGATCGCTCCCGGTCAGATCTGCGCGTTCTACGACGGCGGCCGCCTGCTCGGCGGCGGTGTCTTTCAGGCGGTCGATGAGTAAAATGGGGTCAGGCTGCAAATCTTGACAAACGCTCCGCCCGTGTCGACCAACTCGATGCGATTTGCCGTTTCGCATCGGCAGCCATTCGGCATTCCCATTCGCCAAAGAGGACGGGAACGGATGAAATCTGTCAAGATTTGCAGCCTGACCCCATTTTCCCATGAGAAGCGGTGACGATCGGACGGGCGGGGGGCCGCGGTATAGGGCCGATGCTTCTTTGTGTGGCGATTACCCGACGAATCGCACGGCGTGGGTCTTGGACAGCTTGAGCACGTCGCCAGGCTGTGGGCTAACGGCGGCACCGGGGTCCGTCAGTTTGACGCCGTTGAGTTGCAACGAGCCACCGGCAATGAATTGTCTGCGTAGTTCGCCGTTGGACTTCTCGAGTCCGAATGCGGTGCGAAATGCGTGGGCGGCCAAGGTGAGCACGGTGAGGTCGTCCGGCAGGCCGTCGATCGGCAGCAGCGGCAGGTCGGCCGCGCCGAGGTCTTTTTTGGAAAAGCGGGTTTCCCAATCCTCGCGCGCGGCAACCGCGGCGGCTTCACCATGGTAGCGGGCGGTCAGGCGTGCGGCGAGTGTCTTCTTGGCTTCCATGGGGTGCAGCGAGGTGTCGCGCCCTTCGCCGACCAGCAGCAAGTAATAGCGGTCCATGAGCGCGTCGGACACGCTCATCAACTTTCCGAACATTTCCGCGGGCGGGTCGTTCACGCCGATGTAGTTGCCGTAGGACTTCGACATCTTGCGGACGCCGTCGAGCCCTTCGAGCAAGGGCAGCACCATCACGACCTGCTGTGGCTGGCCCTCCTCTTTCTGCAGGTCGCGGCCGACGAGGATGTTGAAGAGTTGGTCGGTGCCGCCGAGTTCGACGTCGGCGCGGATCTCCACCGAGTCCCATCCTTGCATCACCGGGTACTGGAGTTCGTGCAGACGGATTTCCTGGCCGGCCTCGATGCGGTTGCGAAAGTCCTCGCGCTGCAGCATCTGCTGGAGGGTGACGCGCGAATTGAGGCGCAGGATCTCATCGTAGCCCATCTTGCGGAACCAATCGCCGTTGTGGACGATTTCGGTTTTCGAACGGTCGAGGATCTTGAACGCCTGTTCGGTATAAGTCGCGGCATTGGCGAGAACCTCGTCGCGTGTGAGCGGCGGGCGCGTGGCCGAGCGGCCGGAAGGATCGCCGATGGTGGCGGTGAAATCGCCGATGAGCAGCACCGCCTGATGGCCGAGTTGCTGGAACTGGCGGAGTTTCTCCAGCGCGACGGTATGACCGAAGTGGATGTCGGGCGCGGTCGGGTCGACGCCGAGTTTGACCCGCAGCGGCCGACCGAGCCGGAGTTTGTCGAGCAATTCACGCTCGGTGAGCACCTTGGCGGCACCCGCCGTGAGCAGCGCGAGTTGTTGCTCGGGGGTCATGGTGACTGGAGTGCGGCTGTTGCCGCGCGGTGGCTTCAGCGGTCGAAGACCTCGCCCTCGCGGAAGAAGCGCCGGAGTTCGGCGGCGGCGGCCTCTGTGGAATCGGACGCATGACAGACGTTGATCATCATGTCCTCGCCGAAATCACCGCGGATGGTTCCCGGGGCGGCGTTTTTCGAATTGGTCGGCCCGAGCAGGTCGCGCACGCGCGAAATGGCATCCTCGCCCTGGAGCGCGAGCGCGATGACCGGGGTGCGGCTCATGAACGCGACGATTTCCGGGAAAAACGGTTTGTCGGCGATGTGGGCGTAGTGCTCGCACAGGACCGCATCGTCGAGTTGCATCATGCGGATCCCGCGGATGGTGAACCCCGCTTCCTCGAAGCGGGCGAGCACCTTGCCGGTGAGGTTTTTTTCGACCGCGTCGGGCTTGAAGAGGATGAGAGTGGTTTCGAGAGCCATGGGCGTGGCGGTAAACGGGTGGGCGCGCGCGTGCAAGCCTTTTGGCAATGCGTGGCGCGGGCGGGGCGGGATCAGCGAAGTCCGCGCAGCAGGAGTTCGGCGTTGGTTTTGGTTCCCTTGAGGTTGGTGAGCAGGGTTTCGATCGCGTCACCGACGGGCAGGCCGGAGAGCTGGCGGCGAAGGTCGACCACCTTGAGGAATTCGTCCGGGTGGTAGAGGCGGTCGTCGTTGCGGGTACCGGACTGCGGGATGTGGATCGCGGGGAAGACGCGGCGCTCGGCGAGTTCGCGGTCGAGGCGTACCTCCATGTTGCCGGTGCCTTTGAATTCCTCGAACACGACGTCGTCGAGCCGGCTTTCGGTTTCGATGAGCGCGGTGGCGAGGATGGTGAGCGATCCGCCTTCCTCGACGTTGCGGGCGGCCCCGAAGAACTTGCGTGATTTCTGCAAGGCAACCGGGCTGACGCCGCCCGAGCCGATTGGGCCGCCTTGCATCGCCGAGTTGTGGCCGCGGGCGAGGCGCGTGAGGCTGTCGAGCAGCAGGATCACGTCGCGGCCCTGTTCGACCAAGCGCTTGGCGCGATCGAGCACGAGGTCGGCCACTTGCGCGTGGCGCCGCGGTGATTCGTCGAAGGTCGAGGCGTAGACGCGCGCACCGACGGTTTCCTCGAAATCGGTGACTTCCTCGGGTCGTTCGTCGAGCAGGAGGATGACGAGTTCCGCCTGCGGGTGGTTGTTGCGGATGGCGCGGGCGATTTGTTTGAGCAGGATGGTCTTGCCGCCGCGCGGCGGTGCGACGATGAGTCCGCGCTGGCCCATGCCGAGCGGTGCGATCAGGTCGAGCACGCGCACGGCGAGGAAGTCGTCGCCCTCGCCTTCGAGGTGGATGCGCCGATCGGGGAAGAGCGGTGTGAGACGATCGAAGTCCTTGGGTGGCTGGTATTCCGCGGCGGGGATGCCTTCGACTTCGATGACCTCGAATGCCGACAGGTACTTGTCGCGTTCGCGTGGCGCGCGGACCCGCGCTTTGACGAGCTGGCCGGGCCGCAAGCCGAGGTCGCGCATCATGTTCGACCCGAAGTGGATGTCGTCGGGCCCGGGGCGGAAGCTGCGCGCCGGATCGCGCAGCATCGAGAAACTTTCCTTGGTGAGTTCGATCACGCCCTCGCAGACGAGTCCGGTGCCTTCGCGGGCATGGAACGACAGGAGTTCGTAAACGAGCTGGCTTTTGGTGAGTCCGCCGGGGATGCGCAGCGGCAGTGCTTCGGCCATCGCCTGGAGATCGGCGAGCGGCTTGAGGCGGAACTGGTTGATGTCGATGGACACCGGCGGTGCCGGCGCGACGGCGGTGGCGCCATCGTCGGATTCGGAGTGGTTCATGAGCAGGGCTTGGGCGAATCGGCGGACCTGCGAGCGGATCACCGCGGGCGGGCCTTCGTTCCAGAAGACGACATCCGCCTTGGCGATCTTCTCATGCACCGGCATCTGGACGGCGAGGATGGATTCGATCAGCGACGGATCGAACCCGCTGCGCGCCTTGAGCCGGCGGATCTGCGTGGAACGGGACGATGCGACGACGAGCACGCGCTCCTGGCCGAATTCGAACCGTTTTTCGAAGAACAGCGGAACGTCCGCCACGAAAAGGTCCGCCCCACTCTGGCGCGAAGACTCGAGGAAATCAAGACATTCCTTCGTGACCCGCGGGTGGAGGATCGCCTCGAGCCGCAGCCGGGCTTCATCATCGGAAAACACGCGCCCGCGCAGGAAGTGCCGGTCGATCCGGCCCTCGGGGTCGAGCGCTTGGTCGCCGAAAGCCTCGCGCACGAAACCCGCCACCTCGGCATCCGCCTCGAGCAGGCGGTGCACGGCGGCATCGCAGTCGAACAGGATCACCGAGGGGATGAACTCGCGCAGGTGGCGGCAGACGGTGGATTTGCCCGACGCGATGCCGCCGGTGAGTGCCATCACGTGCATGGGAAGAGGCGTATCGCCGATCCCGCGCCGCAACGCAAGGATCAATGGCCGGGGCAGGTGACCGCAAATGTAGTCAGAGCAAACTTGTTTTCACACCCGCCTTGGCGGTCTTCTTCGCGGGGCTGGCGGCGGTGCCGCCTTGGAGCGCCTCGCGCAGGCGGGTGCCGGTGCGTTCGATCGGGTGTTTGGCTTCCTTGCGGCGCATGGCGGCGAGGCGTTTGCCGCCCTTGGCGGTTTCGGCGATCCACGATGTGGCGAACCGGCCTGACTCGATGCGTTTGAGTTGTTGCTTCATCCGCTTTCTCACCGAGGCGTCGATGATGTTCGGCCCGACGGTGAGGTCGCCCCATTCGGCGGTGTCGGAGATCAGGAAGCGCATGCCGCGGATGCCATGCTCGTGCATCAGGTCGGCGGTGAGCTTGAGTTCGTGCAGGCATTCGAAGTAGGCGAGTTCTGCCGGGTATCCGGCTTGGACAAGCGTGTCGAATCCGGCTTTCACGAGTGCCGCCGCGCCGCCGCAGATCACGCATTGTTCACCGAAAAGGTCGGTGATGGTTTCGTCGCGGAAGGTGGTTTCGATGATGCCGCTGCGGGCGCAGCCGATGCCCGCGGCCCAGGCGAGCGCGGTTTTGCGGGCGCGGCCGCTGGCGTCGTGGTGGACGGCGACGAGTGCGGCAAGTCCCTTGCCCGCGAGGAAGCGCGAGCGCAAGAGGTGGCCCGGGCCCTTGGGAGCGACGAGCACGACGTCGGTGTCCTTGGGTGTCGCGATCGTCTTGAAGTGCACGGCGAAGCCGTGGGCGAAGACGAGCGTCTTGCCCTTGCGCAGGTGGGGCGCGATGTCCTTGCGGTAGATCGTGGCGATCGCGGTATCGGGGGTGGCGACGAGGATCACGTCGGCCGCCTTCACCGCGGCGGACGTGGTCATCACCTTGAATCCGAGCCGACGCGCCACAGGTCGCGATTTCGACCCCGCGTGGAGACCGACGACCACATCGAAACCATTGTCGCGCAGGTTGAGCGCCTGGGCGTGTCCTTGGGAGCCGAAGCCGATCACGGCGAGCCGCCGACCCTTGAGCGGTGCGACCGGCGCGTGTTTGGAGGTGCGGATGTTCAGGGCCATGGATCGCAGCGCGGCAGGGTGTCGGCGACGGTGGTGCCGGTCAAGAAGCATCCTGCGTCCAGAGCGGGATTGCCATCCGCGATGTTCCGTGCATGATCGCGGCATCGTCGGATGCTGGTGCTTCTCAAGATCCGCAACCTTGCGTTGGTTGATGAACTCGTCTGGGAGCTCGGCCCCGGGCTGACCGGTGTGACCGGCGAGACAGGTGCGGGCAAGTCGGTGATCGTCGGCGCGTTGAAGTTGGTGCTCGGCGAGCGTGCCGACAAATCGCTGATCCGCACCGGCGAGGAGAGTTGCACCGTCGAGGCGGTGTTCGAGCCCGCGGATCCGGGGGCGGTGCGGTCGATTCTCGAAGAAGGCGGACTCGAGATGGCCGACGACGGTCAGATCATCCTGCGCCGGGTGGTCGGCCAGAGCGCCAACCGCCAGTTCATCAACGACTCGCCGGTCACGCTGGCCTTGCTCAAGCGGATCGGCGCGCGGCTTGTCGACCTGCACGGGCCGCACGAACACCAATCGCTGTTGTCCACCGAGCGCCAACTCGCGATGCTCGACGCCTATGCCGGGGCCGGTGCCGCGCTGGAACGTTATCGCGCGGTGTATCGCGAGTGGCGGCAGACGGCGGCACGTCTCGCCGAGTTGCGCGAGGCCGACGAGGCCGGCGCGCACGAGATGGACTTGTTGCGTCACCAGATCGCCGAGATCGATGCCGCGGCGCTGACCGCCGAGGACGACCGTGATTTGGCCGACCGCTGGCGTCGTGCGTCGAATGCCGCGCGGTTGGCGGAGACGGCCGCTGCCGCCGCCGCGGTGTTGGGTGAGGAAAGTGGCGTGCTCGATCGTCTCGCGGAATTGCAGCGACTGGCGCGCGATTTGGAAAAGATCGACCCGTCGGTGGCCGCGCGGCTCGAGCCGGTCGAATCGGCGGTGCTCGAATTGCGTGAGTTGGAATCCGGCTTGGTGGATTACGTGGCGGATCTCGACATCGATCCGGCCGCTGCCGCGGCGCTCGAGGCCCGGGTGAATCTCATTGAATCACTGAAGCGCAAATACGGTCCGACCATCGACGACGTCATCGCACGGCGCGAGGCGGCGGCGGCGCGGCTCGACGCGATCGAGAACCGCGAGGATCATCTGGCGGCGCTTGAAGCGTCGCTGGTCTCGCTGCGCGCCGCGCTGGACGAGGCGGGTGGCGCGCTTGGCAAGGTGAGGCGCAAGGTCGCGCCGAAACTCGCCGGCGCGATATCATCGCAACTGGCCGACCTCGGATTCCGTCAATCGTCGTTCGAGATTCCGCTGCAGCCGCTCGATGCTCCCGGCGCGCACGGATTTGAGTCCGCCGACTATCTGTTCGGTCCGAATCCGGGCGAACCGATGTTGCCCTTGCGGCAGATCGCCTCGTCGGGCGAGGTGAGCCGGGTGATGCTCGCCGTCAAGTCGGCGCTGGCCGGCCAGGACGACACGCCGCTGATGGTCTTCGACGAGATCGATGCGAATGTCGGCGGCGCGGTCGCCGCGGCGGTCGGGCGCAAGATGGCCGCGCTGGGCGAGCGGCACCAGGTCGTGGCCATCACGCATTTTCCGCAGGTCGCCGCCACCGCGCGATCGCACGTGGTCGTCGAAAAACAAGTGGTGAACGGCCGCACCCATTCGCGGCTCCGGCCGGTGGGTGGCGAGGCCCGGGTGTGCGAGCTGGTGCGGATGCTTGGCGGCGGTGGCGCCCAGGCCCGCGCGATGGCCGAGGCCTTGCTC
>VHCM01000058.1 GCA_016871685.1 Verrucomicrobiota bacterium | reverse complement strand
GTGGTCATCCGACCTTCCTGAGCGGGGGTATGGCACAATGCTGTCGGCTGCGCTGCGTGCCCGTCCTCCGGAAAGAGAGCGGTTCCTAGCGTCAATTCAGCCGCATGCGGAATTCCGGAATGCGCGCGAAGAGGCGCTGACCGTCGGCGGTTTCGCCAAAGAACGCGCCGGATGCGCGGGCGCTGCCGGCGACGACGTGATAGCTGTTGTAGGAAAAACATCCGCCCGGATCGATGCGCGGGTTGCGGCCGACCACGCCGTCTCCCTCGACCACGGTCGTGCTGCCGTCGTGTTCTAGGATCACCCATTTGCGTCCGCGGATCACCACCGCGACATCCGACTCGTTGCGAATGCTGATGAAGTACACAAATGCGAACGGCTTGTCGGCCGGAGCGTCGAGGCCGGGCATGAGCACCACATCGTCCACTGTCACCACCAATCCCGCGTGCTCGTGAATCGCTCCGTCCACGTGCGCACCATCGCCGTGCCGCCGTGGGCTGCCAAGCACGAATCGGAGTTGCCGCCGACGGCGGATCGGCTATGTCTGAGGCATGATTCCTGCTCCGCCGGTTGCGCTCAGCATCGCGGGATCGGATTGCTCCGCGGGCGCGGGCATCCAGGCCGATCTCAAGACGTTCCAGCACTTCCGCGTGCACGGGCTCACCGCCGTGACCTGTGTGGTTTCGGAAACGGCGGAGGTCGTGCGGGCCGTGCATCCCGTGCCGGTGAATGTGGTTGCCGACCAACTGTCGTTGATGCTCGAATCGTTCCCGGTGGCGGCGATCAAGACTGGCATGCTTTATTCCGCCGCGCATGTGGAGGCGGTCGCTTCGATTCTCGAACGACAGCGCCTGCCGCGTTTGGTCGTCGATCCGGTAATGGTCGCATCTACCGGTGATCCATTGCTCGAAGCGGATGCCGTCGATGCCTACCGCTTGCGTCTGCTCCCGCTGGCGCGGCTGATCACGCCGAACCTGCCCGAGGCGGAAGTGCTGCTGGGCCGCGGGATCCGCGATGCGGCCGGACTCGAACCGGCGGCTCGTGAACTCGCGGCGATGTTCGGCACCGCGGTGTTGTTGAAAGGCGGGCATCTCGAGGGCGACGACTGCATCGATGTGCTCGTCGAGGATGGCGAGGTCAGCCGATTCACCGCCCGGCGCATTCCCTTGCCCGGTTCGCACGGCACCGGCTGCACGTTTTCCGCGGCCATCACCGCCGCCCTGGCCCATGGAGACCACCTCGCCGACGCAGTCGCCCGCGCGAAGGCGTTTCTCGGCGAGGCTCTCGCCGGATCTTATCGTTTTGAAGCAAGCGGCGGACCGCGCATCCACGCGCTCAACCAGTCCACCGTGCGCCTCCCCGAAATGCGGGATGGACGAAGCGATCGAATCACGATTGGATGACCCGCGTATGGACGGGAGCGACATTCATTCCCTGCTGGAAAACAACCGGCGATGGGCCGAGCAGGTCCGTGCCGAGCACCCGGCGTATTTCCAAAGTCTGGCGAACCAGCAGCGCCCGAACTACCTGTGGATCGGCTGCTCGGACAGCCGCGTGCCCGCCAATCAGATCACCGGACTCGCGCCGGGGCAGGTTTTCGTTCACCGCAACGTCGCCAACGTCGTCGCCTAAACCGACTTCAACGTGCTGGCGGTGATCCAGTACGCGGTCGACGTCCTGCAGGTGCGCCACATCATTGTCTGCGGCCATTACGGATGCGGTGGCGTGACCGCCGCGCTCGAGAATTTCCGTCACGGCTTGATCGACAACTGGTTGTCGGGCATCCGCGCCTTGCGGCGTGACCACGCGGCGGAACTCGACGGGCTGGATGCTGCGGCTGCTGCCGATCGCTTGTGCGAGCTGAACGTCCTCGCCCAGGCGCGCCACGTCGCCCGCACCACGATCCTCGAGGACGCATGGGCGCGTGGCCACGAGGTCGCGATCCACAGTTGGATCTACCAGCTCAATACCGGCCTGATCCGTCCGCTCGCCGATCCGATTGGCACTCCGATCGCCTGATCGCGCGCGGATTTTCCGAGCGAATTCCGGTTTCGCTTGATTTTCCGGACGGATGGGTCATGCTGGGTTTTCCAGTGGGGGGCGTCCCGGTTTCGACGGGACGTCGGACGCGCTGGTTGCACGTGGAGGTTGATCGGCTGGCCTCCTAAAAAGCCGTTCAAATAAACAAATGCAGACTCGAACGAGCTCGCATTGGCCGCTTAATTGACGGTCACGTCAGAACCCCGACGCCTTCTAGGGGGGATGGCGACACCTTGAAGGCTGGGCGGCAGGTCGGGAAACCGGGCAGGCCGCCGAGATCCAACAGGTTCCTAGGAACGACAACGCCGCAGGCGGGCCAAGCCGATCCGAATCCCCAGACCACCTGCTAAACGTGTAGAGACCATCGCTGAAGGCGTCCCGGACAGGGGTTCGACTCCCCTCGCCTCCACCATCTGTTCACGACCCCGCGACGACGCGCAAGCGGATGAAGCGGCGGCCGGATGACGAAACAGGCGTGCGATCGCGCACGACGAGTTGTGTCGAGGTGCTCTGGAGAATCTCGACGGCGGTCTGTGGATGGGAACTCCACGAGCCGGGCGAGAGGTCGGACGACACTTCGACGAAGTATTGAATGCCGGTGGCCTCCGGGTTCTTCGGCAGGGTCAGCGTGGCATAGCGCGATCCGCCGATGCTTTGTAGCGAATGTGCGAGCGGCTGGAGCTGGCGCTGCAGCGGGTGGGTGCCCAGCGCGTATTCCATCAGGTTCGCCAGCCCGTCGCCATCGGGATCGGCGCTTGCGGGATTCGCGCCGACACCGGCCGAGCCGAAGACCGTGGTTTCCCAATCGTCGGGCATGCCGTTGGCATTCGCATCGGGGTTGGGAATGGAAATCGTGACGTTGACGTCGGCGGTGGTGCTCGCCGAGCGCAGCGGGTAAACACCGTCGAGCCCGCTGTCCTGGGCGGTGATGTTGAGGCGCGTCGTGCCTGCGGTGAGCACACTGCTGTTCGCGATGCTGAGCACGCCGCTCACCGGATCGAGGGCGAACGCGCCAGCGGTATTGCCCGCGGTGATCGCGTAGGCGACCGGTTCGCCATTGAGTTCGGTGGCGCTGATCGTTCCGACCTGCGCGCCGGTGACGTCGCCGCTGGCGGTGAACTGGAACTGGTAGGTGCTCGGGCTGCGGAACTGAGGCGCGGCGTTGACGTCGAACGGCTTGAGCATCGATCCCGGAATCACCGTCCGCGTGGCGACCCCGGGACCGGTGTAGGCGACGGCGAAGTGGTCGTCGCCGATGTCCTGCTTGTGAAGCACTTCCAGATAGACCGACTGTCCGGTGCTCAAGGTGTATGTCGAAGAGGTCTGGCCCGTCGATTGGGTCCATTCGCGGGGTCCGGTGCTGCCGGAAACCGTCGCAACGGTGGAGAGGCCGGATCCGCTCGAATTGGCCGAGTACATCAGCTTCGTCTCGTCGTCGCCGGCGATCGAGAATGCGTAGCTGCCGCCGGTGGGCGCCGTAAACAACGCGCGGACCCGCGAGCCGTACGACTCGCCCAGACCTGCGGATGCCTCGAAAGAAGAGAGCAGGAAGCGGGTGTCGGGTTTGTGCGGATAGTTCGCGCTGCGGGTAAACCCGTAAGTGGTGGACCCGGGCTGACCGTTCCAGACCTCGCGGTGCACACCGCTTTGTGTGACACCCGTCGATGCCAACACCGCGACGGTGACAGTCCCCGTCGCACTCATCGGCGGCGTGCCGTTGTCGGTCGCGCTGATGCCGAGCACGTGGGTGGTGCCCGCGACGCCCGGTGCCCCGGCACCGGTGTAGTTGAGTCGGCCGCCTTGAGCATTGATGGTGAAGAGTCCCGCGGTGTTTCCAGAGACAATCGCGAATCCTGCGTGCGTGTCCTCCGGGTTGAGGTCGGTCACCGGGACCTTGGCGAAGGAAAGTCCCGCGAGCGAGTTGGAGCGGAGGTTGACGGTGCCGCCGACGATCGGCGGATAATTGTCGGGGTATGGGACCAGGTAGAGGCCGGAGATGATTTGCTTTTCCGGAAAGAGCGGTCCGGTCCACGCCACCGACGCATGATCGCCGCCCGACGCCTCCTTGTGGCGGACTTCGATGAAATACGGCTGTCCCGCGGTGAGTTGGATCGCGGCGGATTGCTGCGTGGTGGATTTGTCCCAGACGTAGGGATCCGTCCATCCGCTGACGTAGGCGATGCGCGTCGCGCTGGCCGGATCGGCCGATGTGCCGAAGCGCAGGTTCGCCGAGTCATCCGAGGCGATCCAGAACCGGTAACTTCCGGAAGCGGGCGGAATGAGCAGTGCGCGCATCGTGCTGCCGTAGTTGTCGCCGCGCGTTTTCCCGTCGAACGACTGGAGGAACTCGCGGCTGTCGGGAGGCAGAAGGTACTCCGGGCTTCCCGTCAAGTCGCCCACCGTGCTGCCGCTGATTCCGTCAAAATGATTCCGGTAGATGCCGCCGGGCTCGTACGAACCGCCCACATCGATCACGTCGATGGTCACCGGAATGACGCCAACCAACGACGCGCTTTTCGAGTCCACGGCATGAACGACGAGGTTCCATGTGGTTGTGGACTGCACTTCGATTTTGGTCGCGACGCTGATGCGGCCCGTCGTCGGGTGGATGGAAAACGCGCTCCCGGTATTGCCCGAGGCGATCGAATAGGATGCGACCGGCAGCGAGAAGCGATCGGGGTCGGCGGCGTTGACGTTCACGACGGGTGTGTCGACGCGCGTGCGCTCGAGCATCACGACCGGCGGCACGACGGCCGATGGTGCTTCGTTGATGTCGGTGACGGCGACGACCACGCGGATCACCTCGTTCAACGAAGGGTTCGTGGCGTCGGTGATGGCGACTTGAAATGAAAGAGTCGCCGGATCGTCCCAACGGGTCGAGAGTTGTTCGAAGTCGAGTGCGGAGGCATCCGCCACACGCAGCGCGCCGCTGGCGGGGTCGATCGCAAAGGCACCGCCGGCACTGCCGGAAAAGATCGACCAAGACAGCGGGTTGTTGCCGTGGGCAAGCCTCGGGTTGACGTTGCCGAGCACCGTGCCGACGGCGGTGTGTTCCGCGATCGTGAAACGGTCGGGTTTCACACCGCCCGCCACTGATCCGCTGATCGAATACGCGCCGATCGACCCATAGTTGGTGTAGCCGTCGGTGAGCGGGTCGCCACGGCCGGTGCCGCGCACGCGGAGCAGGTATTCGCCGGCCGCGAGCGAAGTGGAGAAATTCGCGTTGATCCCGGTGTCGGGATTGCTTCTTGCCACGACGGCTTGCGTCGCGGTGTGGTAGAGATCGGCGTCGATATCAAGGTTCGGGTTGGTCGTGACAGTCTGAACCTGCAGGTTCACACTGCCGCCGCTGGTCGAAAAACGGAACGCGTCGGTGTCGCCGGTTTTCTCGATGATGCCTTCGTTGGATACCGTGTTGTCGGTGAAGATCTCCAGCTCTGCTGCGGTGGCGAGAGTGCTGCCGGCGTCGTCCGCGCGGTAGGCCACGGCGTTGTTCGACGTGGTGATGATCGCCAGATCGTCCTCCTTGCGGTTGGCGTTGAGGTACTGGCCCTTCGACCACTGCGAGAGTTTTTTGTAATATCCCACGCCCATGATCGGCGCCCAGGCGGTGTCGCCGCTGCCGTGTCCCTGATAGTACTCCTCGGCGGGGCTGGTGCGACCGTCGTGGCCGAGCCCAAGCGTGTGACCGATCTCGTGCGAGATCGCCTCCGCGGCATTCTTGCCTGTCAGCAGAAACGACCAGCATGGCCGGCTGTCGGACCAGTTGAACGATCCGATGTAGGCAACGCCTCCGGCACCGGGGGAGGCCGTGTTGGTCGGCGTGATGATCACCTGCTGGCGTTTGCCCGGGCTCGCCCGGTCGAACACCGCGCGGTCGGTGGTGATGTTGATCGTGAATCCCTGAAAATCCTCGCAGACCATTTTCCACACATCGAAGACTTGTGTCAGGGTCGCGCCGGATGGCTCGGCATTGAAGTCGCCCCAGCCCGGGAAAGGCCCGGGCTCGCCGTCGAAATCGAGGTACACCACTGCCTCCACGCCGGGCAGGCTCTGCAGCGGAATGATCGTTTGATAGGAAGGAATGGGAATGTCGGTCGGGTAGTTCTGCGGCAGCAGTTGCGGGTCGTCCGTCGCGGCAATCACCTCGGGTGGCGGTGCGCCCAGCCGTACACAGAGCACGTCGTGGATCGATCGCTCGACGAATCGTGATGAGGCGAAATCCGCCGACGGTTCGAGTTTCCATGCGCGAACGCCATCGTCGAAGCGCACATGACCGACGAAGGGTCCGGCGAGTCCGTCCGTCGTCTGGCGTTGCAGGAAAAATACCGCTGGTGCGGGTTGTGTGAGATGCCCTTCGACGAAGAGCAGCCCGTTGCGGTCGCGATCCTGGCGCTTGATCACGCCCGACGCGGTGCTGCCGTCGGGCAGTGTGAACGTGATGCGCCCGCCATCGACACTGCGGTCGAGGAAGTCCCGGGGCAGCGCCTCACCGACCCATGTCGGCTGGTTCACCGGGATCGACCGATCGGGTGTGAAACGCGCGGTTGCATCCGATGTCCGTGACGGATCGCCGGGTACCGGGCGCGGCGCTGCGGCCGAATTTTCCGCAACGGTGTCGGCAGCATCCGCTGCACCTGGTGATGCGGCGATGGCGGTTGGGGCGGCAGGGTCGAGCGGATCGCGGAGCTGCCAGACGACGAACGCGACCAGCACGGCGAGTGGAGCGATGAGCGCGGACGATCGCCAAGACATCGGGTTGGGTGTTGGGCAATCGAGTTGCCGTGGAGGAATTCATGTCCGAGGCGCGCACGAGATCGGACCACCCACAGGTTCACCGCATCGGCGCCGGATGTCCAGCTTCTCCGCGCGATTGGGCTGGAACCCGCGGTCGGTGGTATGCAGATTGCCTCATGGACCTACCTGGATTTCATCCTGCTGACGCAACTGCCAAGGCGTTGTCGGTGACCCAACTGCTGCGCCGGATGAAACGGGTGCTCGAGACCCAGGTGGGGGAGCTCTGGGTCGAGGGCGAGGTTTCCAACTTGCGCAAACAGGCGAGCGGTCACTGGTACTTCACGCTCAAGGACGATGCGGCGCAGATCTCATGCGCCATGTTCGGCGCGAAGCGGCGGGCGGGATCCGAGGTGCTTGCCGACGGCACCCAGGTGCGCGTCTTTGGCGAGGCGACGCTCTATGAATCGCGGGGACAACTGCAGCTGGTCGTGGTGAAGGCCGAGCGCGCGGGTGCGGGCGACTTGCAGGCGCGCTTCGAAGCGTTGAAGCGCAAGCTTGAGGGCGAAGGGTTGTTCGATGCCGCGCGCAAGAAGCCGATTCCGCGATTTCCACAACGCGTGGGCATCGTCACCTCCGGCACCGGCGCGGCAATCCAGGACATCCTGCAGGTGCTTTCGCGCCGCGCGCCGTGGGCCCAGCCGGTGCTCTATCCGGTGCGGGTGCAGGGCAGGGGAGCGGAGTTGGAAATCGCGCGTGCGATGCGCGAAATGGGAAGCCCCGAAGCCCATGGCATCCCGCGTTGCGACGTGATCATCGTCGGACGCGGCGGTGGCTCAATTGAGGATCTCTGGAACTTCAACGAGGAAGTCGTCGCACGCGCGATCGCCGACTGCCCGATTCCGGTGATTTCCGCAGTCGGCCACGAAACGGATTTCACCATCGCCGATTTCGTCGCTGACCTCCGCGCGCCCACACCCAGCGCGGCGGCCGAGCTTGCGGTGGCGGATGGTGCCGCGCTCCATTCAAGGTTGCGCGAACTGGGATCGCGGTTGAGACGTCCGGCGAACGAGCGACTGCGGTCGGAGCAAACCGCGATCGGCGCGCTGCGGCGTGGGGTTCTCGGGCGCGACGCCGCGAAATTGTTGGTCGAGCCGGTGATGCGCACCGATTCACTTGCCGCGCGGCTGGCTGTTGCCGCGCGCGGCTCGCTCGACATCGCGAACGCGCAGTGGAGCGACGCGCGCCAGCGCCACCGACTGCAACATCCGTCGTTGGTCATCGAGCGCCGCTTCGCCCACCTCGGCACCATCGGCCACCGGCTCGCGGCCGCGACCACGCCGGCGCTGCATCGCATCGACGACCGCCTCGCGCGCCTCGCCTCGATGGTGCGCACGCTCGGTCCGGAGTCCGCCTTTCAGCGCGGATTTTCGATCACGCTCGGCCCGGACGGCCGCGTCGTGACCTCGGCTGCCACGCTGCAGCCCGGCGACACGCTGCGCACCCGCTTCGCGCAGGGCGAGGCGGAGAGCACGGTCGTCCGGGTGGAGCCACCGCCAATGTAATCGACCAGCCAGTCCTCATCACGCGGTCCGCGCTTCCTTGTGCCGCTGGAAGATGGCGAGCGTGCGGTCGCGCTCGACCGCATGGTCGAGGCAGGGCGGCTCGTATCCCGGTGCGATCGGTCGGCCGTCCTGCGGGGGTTCGAGCAGCTTCGACGGATGCACGTCCTTCAACTCGGGCACCCAACGTTTGATGTAGATGCCGTCCGGATCGTATCGCGCGGTCTGTGACCACGGGTTCTGGATGCGGAAATACGGAGCCGCGTCCGCGCCGGTGCCCGCCGACCACTGCCAGCCGCCGTTGTTCGATGCGACCTCGCCATCGACGAGATGTTGCAGGAAGAACGACTCGCCGAGCTTCCAGTCGACGTGCAGGTCCTTGGTGAGGAACATCGCGGTGATCATGCGCACGCGGTTGTGCATGTGGCCGGTGGCGACCAACTCGCGCATGCCCGCATCGACGATCGGGAACCCCGTGCGGCCTTGCTGCCACCGCTCGAAGGTGTTGCCCGGCTCGTCCCAGGGAATCCCGCGCCAATCGGGATTGAACTCCTCGTCGAGCACGTTGGGGTAATGATGCAAAATCGCGAAGTAAAATTCCCGCCACGCGAGTTCCTTGACGAACTTGATGATGCTGTCGCGCCCGGGAGCATTGGTGTGGTCCACCAGCTTCATCGTCTCGGCATACACCGTGCGGATGGAAATGAGACCGAACCTCAGATCCTGCGACAGACGCGATGTGCCGTCGATCGCCGGAAAATCCCGTGTCGGTCCGTAGCTGCGGATCTTTTCCGCGAGCGCGCGCTTCAACCGCTGGCGAGCGGCTTTTTCGCCCGCCTCGGGCAGCGCGGCACCCGACGGCGCGAGACCCCAGTGCGACACGTCCGGCACGGGGAGTGACGCGATGCCCGCAGGCGTGCGCAGATCCTTCGGCCTGCCCAGCGGTGCGCGCTTCTCGATCGCCAGCCAGTTGCGGCTGTACGGCGTGTACACGCGGTATGGCTTGCCGTCCTGGGTGAGCACCTCATCGGGTGCGTGCAGGCACGCATCGGCATGACCATGACATGCGACACCGAGCTCCGCCGCCATCGCGCGCACGCGGCGCTCGATTTCCCGGCCGTGCGGATCGGGCACTTCATTCCAGTGAATCGCCACCGCCCGCGTCTCCGCAACGAGCTTGCGCAGCTCGCCGACCGGATCGCCCTCGCGCATGATCAGCCGCCCACCGATCGTCTCCAGATTCGAGGCCAGCGACGAGAGACAACTGCAAAGGAATTCCTGTCGCTTCGCGCCCGTCCACGCATGCGATCGCTTCCATGTGCTGTTGATGTACACCGGCACCACCGGCAGTCCATCGGCCGCGGCCGCCAGCAACGCCGTGTGATCGGAGATCCGCAGATCGTGGCGGTACCAGAGAATCACAGATGGCGGGGGGGTGGTCATGGGATCGGATGGTGGCGGAATGACAGGGGTCATCCTTCCTGAAAGCAAATGGCGCGTGCCAGCAATTTTTCTACACGACGAATCGTCGAAGGCCGCAGCCTGCCGTCCCTGCGCGGAGCGTTCTCGAGAATGCGCCGAACCTCGTCGAGCGCATGGTCCGCCGCTTCCAGCGATCGACGTGCGCTGCCAAACCGCCGATCCGGAAAATAGCGGACGAACGTCGAACCACCCCGCCGAATGCACAAGCGCCATCCTTGAAATGCCGAGCTTTCGTAGTCGAATCTTGTTAGGTTTTTCTTCGACTGGATGCGGGCTTTGCGTTCCATGGGCCAAGGTCCGACCGCCGGGCCGCCCTGCCAGCGATTTTTCGCGGAATGACGGCGATCCGGCAAAATGGGATTGCAACCCGCGCGGACCCGTATTTGATTCCGCCCCCGCGGGCTCCGCATCCACAACCGCTGTTGGTCCTCCGCTCGCCCGCCGGAGGGTAACCCGGCCACCCCTGAATCCCATGTCCATTGTCAAACTCGCTCGATTCGAGCTTCCAAACACCCTCGTTCGCAACGAGGAAACCGCCACCGCCACTTACGCCCAGTTCACCGCCGAGCCGTTCGATCGCGGCTACGGTCACACCATCGGCAACTCGCTGCGCCGCGTGTTGCTCTCCTCGCTCGAAGGAGCGGCGATCACCTCGGTGCGCATCGCCGGCGTCCAACACGAGTTCTCCAGCCTCCCGGGCGTCGTCGAGGATGTCACCGACATCGTCCTCAACCTGAAGAAGGTCAGGTTCCACCACCACGACAAAGAACCCCGCATCCTGACCATCAAGGTCGAGAAGGAAGGACGCGTCACTGCGGGAGACATCCAGGGCGACAACATCTATGAAGTGGTCAACAAAGACCTCGTGATCTGCACCCTCGACCGCAAAGTGAAATTCGATTGCGAGTTCGAAGTGCGCGTCGGTCGCGGATTCTCCACCGGAGATGAGAACAAGCGCAAGGACCAGCCGATCGGCGTGATCGCCATCGACTCGATCTTCTCCCCGGTCACCCGCGTGAAGTACGCGGTTGAAACAACCCGTGTCGGCCAGATGACCGATTACGACAAACTCGTCCTCGACATCTGGACGGACGGCCGCATTTCGCCGCAAGACGCGCTGCTTCAGGCGTCCGCCATCCTGCGTCACCACCTCGACGTGTTCGTCAACTACGACGAGAACGCGGTCGATTTCGAAGCCGCTCCCGCCGAGACCACCGAGGAAAACGCCCAGCTCAAGAAGCAGCTGAACATGTCGGTCAACGAGATCGAACTCTCGGTCCGCGCCGCCAACTGCCTCAACAACGCCAACATCACCACCGTCGGACAACTCGCGATGAAGACCGAGGCGGAGATGCTCAAGTACCGCAACTTCGGCAAGAAGTCGCTCAACGAGATCAAGGACAAGCTCGTCGAACTCGGCCTCGGCCTCGGCATGTCGTTCGATCCATCGCTCCTCACCGGCCCGGCTCCGTCGGCACGCGGACCCCGCCTTGGTGCGGAAGAGGAAGCGCCTGTCGGACTGGCCGACCTGATCGCCCAGAACCTCGACGAATAACCACCGATCACCCGAACCTCCTTCACCCGATGAGACATCGAAGCAAGACCGTCAAACTCAAGCGCACCGCCTCGCACCGCAGGGCGCTGCTCTCCAACCTCGCGTGCAGCCTCATCGAGCACGGCCGCATCCGGACCACCCTTGGCAAGGCCAAGGCGCTGCGCCCGGTTGCGGAAAAGCTCGTGACGCTCGCCAAGCGCGACGACCTCCATTCGCGCCGACTCGCCATCGCCTACCTCCATCAGAAAGAGGTGGTGAAAAAACTGTTCGCCGAAGTGGCTCCGGCATCGAAGGAGCGTCAGGGAGGCTATTGTCGCATCACCAAACTCGGCCCCCGCGCCAGTGACGCCGCGCCCATGGCGTTCATCGAATGGGTCGACCGACCGGCCGCAGCCGAGGCTCCCGTAGCCGAGGAGTCGGCTCCCGCTGCCGCGGAAACGGCCGCGTCCTGAATCGCACCCCGCACCCTCCAGGCCACCTGCGTGATTGTTTCGCGCAGGTGGCCTTTTGCATTTCGGAAAGCAGCGCCGGATTCCGCCGAAGGTCGCGCTGCGGCGAGTGAGCCTAGACCGGATGGGGTGGATCAGAGGATCGCGCCGGGGGTGTAGCGGGCGGCGTCCGGATGGGCGGACTCGATGGCGGTGACGGCGCTGATGAAGGCGTCGGTCTGGGCGTGGGCGAGTCCGACCTGTTCGCGGCCGCGGGCGATGATCGCGTCGATCTCGGCACGGGTCAGTCCGATGCGCGGATCACCGGCGAGGCGTGCGGCAAGGTCGTTGTCGCCGGCGGTGCCGTCCTGCAGCGCACGCACCGCAGCGAGCGCGTGTTCCTTGATCGCGGCGTGCGCGGCCTCGCGGCCGACACCCGCGCGTACGGCCGCCATCATGACGGTGGTGGTCATCAGGAAGGGCAGGTGATGTGAGGTCTCCGCGGTGATCGCGGTTTCATGCACTTCCATTTGGTCGAGGATGGTGAGGAAAGTCTCGAACAATCCGTCGGCGGCGAAGCAGGCGTCGGGCAGCATCACGCGGCGCACCACCGAGCAAGAGACATCGCCTTCGTTCCACTGGTCGCCGGCGAGACCGGCGGCCATCGCGAGGTGGCCTTTGAGAATCACATGCAGGCCGTTCACGCGTTCGCACGAGCGCGAGTTCATCTTGTGCGGCATGGCGCTCGATCCCGTTTGCCCTGGGGCGAAACCCTCGCCGGCGGTTCCGTGTCCCGCCATCAGCCGCAGGGTTTTGCAGAACGAGCCCGGGCCGGAGCAGAGGTCGTTGAGGGCGGCGACCACGCGCAAGTCGAGTGAGCGCGGGTAGACCTGGCCCGGATTCGTCCATAGCGCCGCGATGCCGAGGTGGTGGATCACCTGTCGTTCGAGCGCGACAACCTTGTCGGCGTCACCATCGAACAACGACAGCAAATCCATCTGGGTGCCGACGGCTCCCTTGAGTCCGCGCACGGCAT
>VHCM01000057.1 GCA_016871685.1 Verrucomicrobiota bacterium | reverse complement strand
CGCCGCTCTTTCCGCCGATGCCGCGCGTGAAGGCCTGCGCGTGCTTCAGATTCTCGGCGGCACACGGTGCATCAGCGCCGCCACCGGATCCGAGCGCGACGCCTGGGCGCTGCGTCTCGGCCCCGGCGGCAGCACCGCTGTCTGGATCGGCTTCGACAAGCCCGCCGCGATCGGTCCCGAAGTCCGGCTGCGCGCGCTCCTCGACGCATGCGTCGATCGCCTCGGAAACCGCTGATCCTCCCGGCCGCACCCGCCGGAGCCCGGCTCATTCGACGTTCTGCGCTTGTTCGCGGATGGTTTCCAACAGCGTCTTGGCCTCGACAACGGCGTGTGTCATGCCGGCATCGTTGGCTTTCGATGCGATCGTGTTGAATTCGCGGAATAATTCCTGACACAGGAAATCGAGCGTGCGTCCGGGTGGTTCCGCGGCATCCAGGCAACCGCGGAACTTGGCGAAGTGCGAATCGAGCCGGGTGAGTTCCTCGCTGATGTCGCAGCGATCGGCGAACAACGCGAGTTCCTTGAGCACGCGATCATCGGCGGGATCGATGCCGAGCCCGGCGTCGCGCAGGCGTTTGAGCAGGGCTTCACGCTGGCGGGCGGGGCGCGCGGGCGCATCGGCGGTGATGCGATGCGCCAGCGACTCGACGGCCGTGAGGCGCGCGGCGAGGTCGGCACCGAGGTGGGCACCCTCCGCTTCGCGCATCGCCACGAGCGCGGCGAGTGCTTGTTCGAGCGCCGGACCGATCACGCGCCAGGCAGCGTCGGCATCGACCGCATCGGGGTCGGCGAAGATCCCGGGTTGCCTCAGGAAATCGGCGGCGGCAGGTTCGATCGTGCGACCGAGCGCTCGGCCAAGATCCTGGAATGCGGCGTCGAACGCGCGCGCGGCATTCGCGTGGACGCGCATGGCGGTGCCGCCATCGCCGCGCTCAAGGCGCACGCTTGCCTGGACGCGACCGCGCGAGACGACACCGAGCACGGTGTGGCGCACCCGTGATTCGAGTTCGGCGAGTTCCTTGGGCAGTTGCACGACCACCTCGGCCTGCTTGCGGTTCACCGCGCTGAGTTCCACCACCGCGTGCCAACCCTCCACCGAGGCGGCACCGCGTCCGAATCCGGTCATCGATCGCATGTCGCGAGCATGCAGGGTTCGGACCGCCGGGGGAAGCGCGCATCGCGCAGCGGGTTGCGGTTGTACGGCGGCGGGGGTCTGTGCTGAAATCAGCGTGTGCAGCGGAATGATCGGCCGGAGTTGTTGGCACCTGCCGGCAACTGGGACTGCGCGCGGGCGGCGATCGCCGCCGGTGCTGACGCGGTGTATTTCGGCCTGCCCAAATTCAACGCGCGTCTCCGGGCCGACAATTTCACCGCGGAAGACCTGCCGGAGCTGATGGATGAGCTGCACCGTCATTGCGTGCGCGGGTTTCTGACGATGAACACGCTGGTCTTCACCGGCGAGCTGGACGAAGCCGAGGAGCAGTTGCGCCGGATCGCCGCGGCAGGAGTGGACGCGATCATCGTGCAGGATCTCGGGCTGGCGGCACTCGCCCGACGGATCGCGCCGGAAGTGGAGATCCACGCGTCGACGCAAATGACCATCACCTCGCCCGAGGGACTGGCATTCATTGAATCGATCGTGCCGCTCGAACGCGCCGTGCTCGCACGCGAATTGTCGGTCCGCGAAATCGCGCGATTCCGGTCGGAGTCGCGCCAGTCCTGCCCGACCACGACGCCGCTCGAGGTATTCGTTCACGGCGCGTTGTGCGTCGCCTACTCCGGCCAGTGCCTCACGAGCGAGGCGCTCGGCCAGCGCAGCGCGAACCGTGGTGAGTGCGCACAAGCCTGCCGCATGCCGTATGACATCGTGGTCGACGGCGTCGCGCGCGATCTCGGCGAGGTGCGCTACCTGCTCAGCCCACAGGACCTGGCGGCGGTGGACCTGATTCCCGAACTGGTGCGTGCAGGAGTGAAATCCTTCAAGATCGAGGGCCGACTGAAGTCGGCCGAATACGTGACGGCGGTGACGTGCGTGTACCGCAAGGCGCTCGATGCGGCGATCGCCGGGATGGCGGCGGAAATCACCGCGGCCGACCGCTACTCGCTGGAAATGACGTTTTCTCGGGGGCTGTCGACCGGCTGGCTCGCCGGGACGAATCATCCGTATCTGACGCACGGTCGGTTCGGCAAAAAGCGCGGACCGCTGCTCGGCACGATCGCCGATTGCGGCAACGGCTGGTTGCGTCTCGATCCGCGCACCGAAGTGCCGATTGCGGCGGGCGACGGCGTGGTGGTCGATGCAGGAGAAAACCGTGATCACGAGCAAGGCGCGCGGATTTGGAAGATTGAAGGCGATCGCCTCCTGTTCCACCGCAGGCACAGCGGGTTGGATTTCGCGCGCATCCGTCCGGGGCAAACTTTGTGGAAAACCTCCGACCCGAAACTGGATGCCGAGCTGAAGCGGTTCAGAAAAACAGCCAAGCCGGAAAAGCACCGGATCGCACTGCATGTGAAAGTCGATGGAGCTCCGGGCAAACCGATGCGAATCCACTGCGACGGACACACGTTCACCGGATCGGTCGTGCTGGAAGCAGCGACACGTCATCCACTCGATGAAGCGGTACTCGCCGCACAACTGGGTCGACTCGGCGGCACGCGTTACGAACTCGCATCGCTCGATTGCAGACTCGAGGGGGCCTGCCACCTGCCATTGTCCGAACTCAACCGGATGCGGCGTGATTGGGTCGCCGCGCTGGACGGTAGGCAGGCATCCCCACGCGCCAACCTGGTGACCGTACCCGGATGGCGGGAAGACCTGCCCGCGGCCGCATCTGCCGCGGCATCCACTCCGGTGCTCGCGGTGCTTTGCCGCAATGACGACCAATTGCGTGCCGCAACCGCCGCGGGGGTCGCGAAGGTGTACTGCGATTACGAGGATCCGCGGCGATACCGTGAGGCGGTGGCGATGTTCCGTGAATCGGCGGCCGCAGATGCGACGATCCACCTGGCCACGCCGCGCATTCTCAAACCCGGCGAGACCGGGTACCTCAAGCTGATCGAAGGCGCATCACCCGACGGTCTGCTTCTGCGCAATCTTGGCGCACTGCACCACCATCGCGACCGGTGCCAGCTGGCGGCCACCGGCGACTTTTCACTCAATGTGGCCAACCCGGTCACCGCGCGCCTGCTGATCGAGCATGCAGGCCTCGACCGCCTCACCGTTTCCTACGATCTCAACATCGCGCAGGTGCTCGACCTCTTGTCGGCGGCACCGCCGGAGTGGTTCGAACTCACGCTCCACCAGCACATGCCGATGTTTCACATGGAGCACTGCGTCTTCTGTGTCTTCCTGAGCGAGGGAAGTTCGTGGAAAGACTGCGGCAGGCCCTGCGAGCGCCACGTTGTGCACCTGCGCGACCGCGTCGGCCAACTCCACCGGTTGCAGGCCGATGTCGGTTGCCGCAACACGTTGTTCAGCGGCCGCGCCCAGACCGGCGCGCGCTTCTTGCCGCAACTCATGGCCGCGGGATTGCGCCACTTCCGCATCGAACTGCTCGACGAGGACCACAATGCGGCGCTCGACACGATCCATGCCTATCAGGAACTGCTGGTCGGCAAGGCGAAGGTGCGGGATGTGCTTGGCCGCGTGAAGGCGCTCGAGCGACTCGGAGTCACCGAGGGCACGCTCGCGGAAATCAGGTGAAATTGAGCGCGTCCATATCGAAGACCACCGTGACATCCTCGGGCAGCGGGGTTTTCGCCAGCACCGCCTGCACATGCCGCGTGAGCGGCCGGGCCGACGCGGCGCGCAACGTGATTTGGAAGCGGAACTGACCGTGCGCCTTGACGAGCGGCGACGGCAGGACTTCGCCGAGCAGCACGTCCGCGGGCAGTTGTTCGGCAATCCTCAGGCGCAGGGTGCTCAGCGTGAATTCCGCGCGGCGCTCGTGGGCAGAGCGCGCGGTGAGCACCGCGCAGTGACCGTACGGAGGGAAATGGAATTGCCGACGGAACTCCATTTCCTGCGCCGCGAATCCATCGAAGTCGTGACGGCGCGCGTACTGGATCGACGGTGAGTGCGGCGTGAACGTCTGCACGATCACTTCGCCCGACAGGTCGCCGCGGCCGGCGCGGCCGGCGACCTGCGTGATCAACTGGAAGGTGCGCTCGCCCGCGCGGAAATCCGGCACGTGCAGTCCGAGGTCGGCGTGAAGGATGCCCACCAGCGTGACGTTCGGAAAATGCAATCCTTTGGCGATCATCTGGGTGCCCACGAGGATGTCGATCTTGTTCGCCTGGAAGGCGTTGAGCGCGTCGCGCAACGCGTGCTTGCGCCGCATCGCATCCGCGTCGATGCGCGCGACACGCGCCTGCGGCAGCACTTTCCCCAGGATCTCCTCGACCTTCTGCGTGCCATAGCCCTGCAGCAGGATCGACGGGTCGCGGCACTCCGGACATCGCCGGGGGACAACCGCCTGGTGGCCGCAGACGTGGCAGACGAGCCGCTCGTCGGTGCGGTGGTAGGTGAGCGCCACCGAGCAATGCGGGCATTGGCAGACGTGGCCGCAGGACGGGCATTGCAGCGAGCGGGCAAAGCCGCGGCGGTTGAGAAAGAGGATTGATTGCTCGCCGCGTTCGAGGCGTTGTTCGAGCGCGGTGCGCAGTTTGTCGGAGAGCACCGCGGGTCCGCCTTTGTGCTTGCGCGCCTCCATGCGCATGTCGGTGACGCGCACCATCGGCATCGCCCGGCCGTCGGCACGCTCGTCGAGTCGCGCGAGCAGGTATTTCCCGGATTGCGCGTTGTGCCACGATTCGAGCGACGGCGTGGCCGAACCGAGGACGATGGCGCATTTCTCGAACGACGCGCGCAGCACCGCGACGTCGCGGCCGTGATAGCGCGGCACGGTCTCCTGTTTGTAGCTGTTCTCGTGCTCCTCGTCGACGAGGATCAGTCCGAGCGACGGCAACGGCGCGAAGACGGCGGAGCGCGCGCCGATGACGATGCGCGCACCGCCCTTGCGGATGCGGTGCCATTCATCGAATCGTTCGCCTTGCGAGAGATGCGAGTGCAGCACGGCGACCTGGTCCTGCATCGCGGCGAACCGCGCCTTGAATCGTTGCACCGTCTGTGGCGTCAGCGAGATTTCCGGCACGAGCACGAGCACCGTCTTCCCTTGGTCGATCACCTGCCGTGCGGCCTGCAGATACACTTCGGTTTTGCCGGATCCGGTGACGCCGAGCAACAGGACCGGGCGCGGTGTCGCCTCGCGCGATTGGGCGAGGATCACCTCGAGCGCCGCCTGCTGCGCGGGGGTGAGTGCGAGCGGAGTGGATTCAAGCACTTCGGCCGATCCGTCCGAATCGGGGTCGCGCCGCACGTCCTCCTGCTCGATCCGGACCAACGACAACTTCGCGACGGCCTTGAGCGCCGCGGCCGACCCGTCGCCGAGGTCGCTCACGGCGAGCCGCCTGTCGGCCGCGTTCATCAGCAAGGTGAGGATCGCGTGCTGACGCGGTGCCCGCTTGCGCAATCGCTCGAGCACGTCGGGCGCGGGGGTATCGGTGAGCACCGCCACGCGACGCGATTTTGCCGAATGATCTTCGGTGCGCACCGCCTCCGGCAGCAACGAGCGCACCACCGTCTCGATGCCGCAACCGTAGTAGCCAGCCATCCAGCGCCCGGTCTCGAGCAGTACCGGAGTGATGAGCGGCTCGGGGTCCGCCAGGGATTCGATCGCGCGCAGGGCGAAATCAGCTTGAGCCGCATCGACGCACGCGAGCACCGTGCCCGACGCGGTCTTGCGGCGCAACGGCACGCGCACGCGGCAGCCAGGCCGCACGTCGAGGCCCGGCGGCACCGCGTAATCGAAGACCAGCTCCGACGGGCCGTCGATGAGCACACGGGCGATCACGCCTGCGAGCATGAGGCAGCGATGCGCGGCGTCCAAGAGTCAAATCGGCGCGATGGGCGGCAGGAGCGCCACAGGATCAGGCGGTCAGCCGACGAAACCGCCCGAATGCATCCTCCCATGCGGCCGGGTCCCGCGGTTGATGTGTACGGAATTCGAACGAGCGCCGGATCAGCGAGCGCGCCGCGGCAAGGTCGGCGAGCATGCCGCTGGCGACGAGTTGCACCGCGATATTGCCGCACGAGGTGGCTTCGACCGGACCGGCGACCACTTCGATGCCCAGCGCGTCGGCAGTCGCTTGGCACAGCGGCTCGTTGCGGATGCCGCCGCCGCCGACGTGCAACCGGGTGAAGCGGCGGCCGGTGAGCGCGACGATCGATTCGTAAACGGCGCGGGATTTGAGGGCGAGCGATTCGGTTGCGACACGCAGCACGGCACCGGGGTCCGCCGGCACCGGTTGACCCGTCCTACGGCACCACTCGCGGATTTTTCCGGGCATATCGCCGGGAGTTGCAAACACCGGATCGTCCGGATCGACAAACGCGGTGAATGCGGGTGCCTGCGCCGCCATGCGGGTCATCGTGGGATAATCGAGCGGCTGCCCCTCATGTTCCCACTGCCGTCTGCATTCCTGCAGCACCCAGAGTCCCGCGATGTTTTTCAGAAAGCGAACGCCGCCGTCCGCGCCAAGCTCGTTGCAGAATCCGGCGGCAAGCGCGGTTGGCGTGGTGATCGGCACGGGTGATTCCATGCCGAGGATCGACCAAGTGCCCGACGACAACCACAGCTGTTCTCCGCCTTCCATCGGAATGCCCGCCACCGCCGACGCGGTGTCGTGTGATGCCGTGGCGATCACCGGGATATCGCTTTGGCCGATGTGCGCGCCGACTTCGTCGCGCAGCGGACCAAGCACGGTGCCCGGCGCGACGATCGCGCCGAACACGTGGCGCGGTAGGCCGAGCGCGTCGATCACCTGCCACGCCCAGTCGCCGGTGTGTGGATCGAGCAATTGCGAGGTTGATGCGATCGTGCGCTCGACCGCCATCCGCCCGGTGAGCCAGTACGACAGCAGGTCGGGGATGAACAACAATCGCGAAGCGTGGTGCAGCGCGGGATTGTCGCGGCGCAGCTCGGCCAACAGATGCAGCGAGCTGTTGTAGAAATTCGTCCGGATGCCCGTGTGCGCGTAGATCGTTTCCTCGGGCAGGATCGCATGCATCACATCGGCCATGCCGTCGGACCGCGGATCGCGGTATTGGTGAGGCATGCCGAGAAGCCGACCGTCGGCAGCGAGCAGCGCGTGATCACAGCCCCAGGTGTCGATGCCGATCGAGACGATGGATCGTCCGTGGGCGGCCACCGCGCGGCGCAAGCCTTCGAGGATTTCCAGATAGAGCCCGTGGATGTTCCAGAACCATCCGCCCGGAAGATCAACGCCGGGGTTGTCAAACCGGTGCACTTCCTCGAGGCGCAAGGTTTCCAGATCCGTGGTGGCCGCCATCACGCGGCCGCTGCCGGCCCCGAGATCCACGGCAATGAAGGTGGCTTCGGACATCGACGCCATCATTTCCAACGCGCCCGACGATGCAATGCCGGATGCGGTCGGCATCCCATCCACCCGTGCTTGTGTCGCGGCGCAGCGGGACCATCATCGGGTGCGTGATGCCATGGGTCCGAACCACCGGCCTGCTGTGCGCGGCCGCGACGCGCATGGTGGTCGCGGCGGAGACCACGACGTTGCCGGAGCTGATGGTGCTCGGCAGCCGCACGACTTCCGGCGAGGCACGCCCGGTGGCGACGTGGGACCGCGATGCGATCCGCAACGCCTCGCCGCGCACGATCGACGAACTGCTCGCACGCGAGCCGTCGTTCTCACTCTATCGCCGGCAGTCCGCGTGGTTCGGCAATCCGACGTCGGCCGGGGTCAGCCTGCGCGACGCCGGGGCAAGCGCCGCGTCGCGAACGGTCGTGCTTCTCGATGGCATTCCTCAGAACGACCCATTCGGCGGATGGATGTACTGGGCGCGATTGGATGCGGCGACGATCGAATCCGCAACCGTGCTGCCACCATCGCAATCACTGCTCTGGGGCAATCAAAGTCCTGCCGGAGTCATCCAGCTCGTCTCGCGCGATCCGTTCGAGACCGGCACCACGCTGCGCATGACGGCCGGCAGTCCCGATCACATCGGCACCTCGATGACGGGCCGTTTCGCCAATGCGGAGAAGTCCCGCGCGCTGTCGGTCTCGTTGTTCGGTTTCGAGACCGGTGGATTCCATGCGGTGCACCGATCGCAGCGCGGCAGCATCGACCGCCCGCTCGACACGGCAGTGCAAGGCGCGGAACTGAAGGGATCATCGATGCTCGCAAATGGAATGCGCGTCGATCCCAGGCTGTCGTGGTATCGCGAAGAGCGCGGCAACGGCACGCCGCTCGCACGCAACTCGACCGAAGCGGTGGATCTTTCGCTGCGGCTGACCTCCGACTCCGGGGCCTGGGCATGGCAATGGCTGGCCTGGCATCAACACCGCGCGTTCGAATCGACCTTCACATCGGTGAACGCCGACCGCAGTGAGGAAACCGTTGCGCTCGACCAGTACGACGTGCCCGGACGGGGAACGGGAACATCGTTCGGCATGCGCAACGAAAACGCCGGCCTGTGGACGCTGACCGCCGGAGCGGATGCCCGCGTGCTCGACGGTGCGACGCACGAGCGGGTCGGCACGTTTCGCGACCGCGAGGCCGGTGGCAGCCAGTCGTTCGGTGGCGCGTTCTTCGGCGCGGATCGGCCGGTCGGCGCGGCCTCGCGCGTCGAAGCCGGAGCAAGAATTGATTTCTGGCATTGGGACGATGCGCGCAGGATCGAGGCGTCACTCGCCGATGGATCGTTGCTCAAGAATGACAGGCAGCCCGATCGTCACGGCATCGAGCCCTCAGCATCGCTGGGTTTCACAAAAGCGATGGCCAGCGGTATCGAAGCGCACGCCTCGGCAGGCACCTCGTTCCGCCTGCCGACACTCAACGAGCTGCATCGTCCGTTCCGCGTGCGCAACGACATCGTCGAGGCGAATCCGGAGTTGGATCCCGAGCGCTTCCTCAGCCTGGAGGCGGGGATCGATTGGAAGCCGGATGATGCATTGACCATCGGCATCACCGGATACCACCACCGGATCCACGACGCGATCGCCAACCTGCCGGTCACCGATGCAGCCGAAATCGCGGAGATCTTCGGATCGATTCCTGCCGGTGGCTCGGGCTCGCAGCGCCGCAATGTCGATCTGGCCGAAGTCACCGGCATCGAGGCGAAAGCCGCGTGGGATGCCGGAGGAGCGATCGCGTGTTCGCTGGCCGCCCTGTGGTCGGACACCTCGTTCCGCCGCTCGGCCGATCAACCGCTGCTCGAGGGAAAAGCATTCCCGCAGGCACCCGATCTGCGGATCACCGCGGATGGAATCGTCCGCCTCGGCCGCGGCATCGAGTGGTTTGCATCCTCGTCATTCACCTCGTCGCAATCGGACGACGCGCTCGCCACCCGGATCCTGCCGGACACCACGGTGGTCGGCACCGGACTGCGCTGGCGGCGCGGTGCGGCAACCTGGCAGGCGCGCGTGGACAACCTGCTCGATGAAGACGTCGTCACCGGCATCGGCAGCGACGGACTCCGCACGCATGCCGCGCCGCGCACGGCATGGCTCGGCGTGGAGTGGGAGTGGTGATCCACGCCCGCGCGGTCACACGGCGACCTCCGCCTTGATGTGTGGATGCGGATCGTAGCCGGTGAGCCGGATGTCGTCGAAGGTGAACGCGTCGATGTCGCGGATCTCCGGGTTGAGTTCGAGTTTCGGCAGCGGCCGCGGGTCGCGTGTGAGTTGGAGTTCCGCCTGTGCGAGGTGGTTGGTGTAGAGGTGGAGGTCGCCGAAGGTGTGGATGAATTCGCGCGCCTCGAATCCGCAAACGTGCGCGACCATCTCGGTGAGCAACGCGTATGAGGCGATGTTGAACGGCACGCCAAGAAACAGGTCGGCACTGCGCTGGTAGAGCTGGCACGACAAGCCGGGTTTGCCGCCGGGCGCGGCCGGATGCACGTGAAATTGGAAGAGGAGGTGGCAGGGAGGCAACGCCATTTCCCGAAGCTGGCCGACATTCCACGCCGAAACGATGTGGCGGCGTGACATCGGGTCGTGACGCAGTCCGTCGACGAGCGACCGGATCTGGTCGACCGCACCTCCGTCCGCCGTCGGCCACGCGCGCCACTGCCTACCGTAGACCGGTCCGAGCTCGCCATCCTCGCGCGCCCACTCGTCCCAGATGGTCACCCCGTGTTCGTGCAGCGTCCGCACGTTCGTCTCACCGCGCAGAAACCACAGCAGCTCGTGGATGATCGACCGCAGGTGCAGTTTCTTGGTCGTGAGGCAGGGAAACCCGTCGCGCAGGTCGTGCCGGGTCTGCCTGCCGAATACCGAGAGCGTTCCAGTGCCGGTGCGGTCGGTGCGCTTCTCGCCGTTGGCCATCACGTCGCGCAACAAATCGAGGTAGGCCTGCACGGGCGCATGAAGCCACGACGCCGCCCGGCCCGCAAGACTCAATGGATCCGATGGAAATCGCTTGAGAAACCCGGGCGGCCGCGGCACAATCCGCTGGATTTTCCTCCCGCCAACCATGGTCAGCACCGCCGCCAGCATGCACACCGCCTACGACTCGAAGATCGAGGGCAACGTGATCGTCACGCGAGTCGACGCGGCGATCAACTGGATGCGCAAGAATTCGCTCTGGCCGATGCCGATGGGGCTCGCCTGCTGCGCGATCGAGCTGATGGCCACGGCGTCGAGCCGCTTCGACATCTCGCGCTTTGGCATGGAAGTGATGCGGTTCTCCCCGCGACAGAGCGACGTCCTCATTGTTTCCGGCACGGTCACTTACAAGATGGCGCTGGCGGTGAAGCGCATCTGGGACCAGATGCCGGAACCGAAATGGTGCATCGCCATGGGTGCCTGCGCGTCGAGCGGCGGAATGTACCGCAGCTACGCGGTCCTGCAGGGCATCGATCGCCTGATCCCGGTGGACGTCTACATTTCCGGTTGCCCGCCGCGCCCCGAGGCGCTCATCGAGGGACTGATGAAACTGCAGCGCAAGATCGAGGGCGAGCAGTCGACCGTCGACCAGAAGAAGGAGTTCTTCGAGCAAGTTTCCTGAATCTGCCGCCCGCCGCCTCCATGTCCGCAGCCGACGACATCCGCACGCTTCGCGAAACATTCGCCGACAAAGTCATTGCCTCGACCGAGTTCCGCAGCGAGCACACGCTCACGGTTGCGCTGGACGCGTTGCACGACGTGCTGCGCGAATGCCGCGACACGCTCGGCTACGCGATGCTGCTCGACATTTCGAGCGTCGACCACTTCGGCGACGATCCACGCTTCGAGGTCGTCCACGAACTTGCCGCCATCGACGATTCAAAGCACCTTCGCATCAAGACCGCCGTCGCCGAGGACGACGAGCCACCCAGTGCGGCCGACCTCTGGCCGGCGGCCGATTGGCACGAACGCGAGGTCTGGGACATGATGGGCATCCGCTTTGCAGGGCATCCGGACCTGCGGCGCATCCTGATGTGGGAAGGCTATCCGCACTTCCCGCTGCGCAAGGATTTCCCGCTGGCGGGTCGGCCCACGGAAATGCCGGATGTCGCGTTCACCGGTGTGGCACCGCTTGAAGGCGGGCCGTTCGTCACCAGCTCGGGCGGCGAGGATCCGGTGCGGCGCGAACCGCGCGCGCGGGTCGTCGAATAACCCGCGTGCGGCCCCATCATGCGTCCGCGCAGCAGCCATCTCGACAGCGCGGCCCATCAACTGCGGATGATCGCGAACGCACCCGTCACTTGGGCGTGGGCGGTGTTGTGGTTTGCGGTGCAATGCGTGCTGTGGATCGCGGGCGGTGCCACGGAGGCCTCGTCGTGGCTGGAATCCCTGGCATTGTCGCGCGATGGCATCGCACGCGGATCGTGGTGGCAATTGTTCACGCACGGACTCGTCCACGGGTCGTGGCTGCACCTGCTGGCCAACACCGTCTTTCTCGTGCTGGTCGGCTCGCGGATCGAACACATCGTCGGCAGCCGAACAGTGACCCGCACGATCGCGGCAGGAATCATCGGCGGTGGCGCGCTGCACCTGCTGATCGGCACCGGCCTGCTCGTCGGCGCATCCGGCGGATGCTTCGCCCTGCTGCTGCTGCACACCACGCTTTCGCCGCAATCCCGCTTTTGGCCATTGCCGGTTTCGGCACGCCACCTCGGCACCGGTCTGCTCGCCGCAGCGCTCATCCTCGCGCTCGTCAACCCGCAGTTCGGCCTGCCCGGTGCGGCCGCGCTCGGCCGGTGGCTCGCCGACCACGGATTCGATTCATGGTTCCGCTTGGGTCATGCCTGCCACTTCGGCGGCGGACTCGTCGGATGGGTGGCCGGTCGCTGGATGCTGCGGCCGCGGGTGAGTCTCGCCGCGTTGCGGCGCGACCGGGCTCGGCGTGAGGGCGGACGATGATCGCCGTGATTGTGCCATGCGCCGACCGCTCACGCACCGGCCGCGCGCGTGATCGTGTAGCCGTCCTTGCCATCCTTGATCGACCAGCCCCGCGCGGTGAGATCGGCACGCAATTCATCGGAAAGCGCCCAATCCTTCGCGACACGCGCCTGCCAACGCCGCTCGGCCAGCGAGCGAATCTCGTCGGGAACATCCGCAGCCTGACCCACCTCGCACGGCAACACCAGGCCGAGTGCGCCGAGGACGCGGTGGAATCCACCGAGCGCGGCCGCGGCATCGGTGCCTCCCAACGACGCGGCCTCGCGCAGACCGGTGAACAATCCGCCGAGCGCGCCCGGCGTGTTGAGGTCGGCATTGAGCGAATCCCACGCCGCATCAAACGGGCCGGCGGCGTCCGCCGCAGCGGTGTGGCCCGCGGCTTTCGCAGCGAGCTGGCGTTCGCCCTTGGCGAGTTTGTGCAGCGCCTCGCGCGCGGCGTGCAGTGAATCAAAGGTGAAGTTGAGCGGCTTGCGGTAGTGGCCGCCGATGAGCACGTAGCGCACCTCCATCGGCGAAAATCCGCGGGCCGCGAGATCATCGAGCGTGTGCAGGTTGCCGAGCGACTTCGACATCTTGCCGCCGTCGACCAGCAGGTGCGCGATGTGGAACCAGTGCGCCGCGAAGCCTCCGCCACAGGCGCAAACGCTCTGCGCGATCTCGTTTTCATGATGTGGAAAGACGAGATCGACTCCACCGGAATGCAGATCGAACGAATCCCCG
>VHCM01000056.1 GCA_016871685.1 Verrucomicrobiota bacterium | reverse complement strand
CCGTCGTTGTCGCCTTCAAGATCCCAGTAGTAGGCAAGCGCTGCTTGAGCGAAGCCGAGGTCGCGCGAGAGCGAGACGTAGAGTTCTTGAGAGTCGTCCACGGTGCCTCCTTCTCCCGGGCGATGATAGAAAATGTATCCAAGACCGGCAGTGGCGAAACCGAGGTCCTTGGCGACTTCACCGTAGAGGTCGAGTTCATTGTCTTCTGCATACGGATGATTGTCGAAGCTGCCGTACCAGGCACCCGCGCTCAGGTCGAGGCCGTTGTACTCGGTTGCGACGTCGAGGCTCGTCTCGACGAGGTCGTCACCGAGGTCGAGGCCGCGCCACAGGTACATCGAGGAGTAACCCGTGCTGATTTCATATTCGACTTCCGCCGTAGCGATGCCGGCCACAAGGGCGGAGGCAGCGGCCAGGGCGCCAATGGTTTTGCAGTAGTGTTGCATGGTGTTGTTTTGGTTTTCGGTTGCTGCTTTGTCCTTGCTGCGCCGTGGATTCGGGCAGTGTCGAACGGGCGGAGTGTGCGTCCCGCGCGCTTCGAAAAGCCGCTGAACTCGTTCCGTGAAAATGAAAATCAACATTTCCGAAGAATCTGTCCAGCACTTTTTTCGTGCACGGATTGGCAGGTCCGTTGGCGGCAATCTAAGTACAGCACCCGACGTGGCAAGCGTGAATGGCGGAATTACGCGAAAATTCGCCTCATTTGGGCGGATTTTCCCATCAAATCGGGGATTTTTCGATGAGATTCCCACTCACAAAAGTCTTGGAGGCGGGGCCAAAACCACCGAATTTCCCGGCCATCACCAGCTCCGTCAGTCCTGTACCGAGCCCGAAACCGCGTTGGATTCCCCGGTTTTTCGTCATTGGTTTCGCCCTGGCGGGAGCATTCGCCCTGTGGAGCTGGCTGCAGCCGTATGATGGGCGGCCCGATCCGGCGGCGGGCTGTCGGGTGGTTGCCACCCGGGTGCAGCGCGATCTCGGGTATTTCTGGCTCGATGTCCATCTGCGGGCCGACCCGGCGCCAGCGGATCTTCTGGCGACCCCGCTGCGGCTGCGGCTCGACGACGGTCGGACTCTGACCCCTGCGGACCTGCGAGTGACGGGTGAGACCGGCCAGCCCCGGGAGCTTTGGCTCAAGTTCTGGCTGGAGCGGGCCGACCTCGAGGGCAAACTCGGGTTGGAGGTCGGTCAGGGCGTGTTGCGTTTGAAAAGCAAGCGCGGCATCCCGGATCTGGAACACCGGCAATCCCGCGACCACACCAGCCATCGCTGGGGATCATGAACTGGCTGCTCATCGACAACTCGAACACGCGCACCAAGCTGGCACTCGGCGACGCTGGCGGCCTTGGCACGTGGCGGGCGACCCTCCCGACGGCGGAGCTTGCGGAGGAAACGTTGAGCGCGGTGCTGCAAGGTGTGGCATTCGACGCGGTGGTGGTCGGCTCGGTGGTGCCGGCCAAGGGCGACTTGATCGAGCACGTGCTGGGTCGGCGCGTTGCGGTGCATCGGCTCGGACACCGGAGTCCGCTCGGCATCGGCATCGACTATCCCCTGCCCGCGCAGATCGGAGCCGACCGCCTGGCGAACGCGGCGGCGGTGGCGGCGCGCCACGGGGCACCGGCGATCGTGATCGACTTCGGCACTGCGGTGACCTTCGACGTCATCTCGGCCGCACCCGCGTATTGCGGCGGCGTGATCGCACCGGGCTTGGGCGCGATGTCCGGCTACCTGCCGCAGAAGACCGCGCTGTTGCCGCGCATCGAAATCGAAGAACCGCTGTCGGCGATCGGCAAATCCACCGAGCACGCGATGCAGGCGGGCGCGGTGATCGGCTATCGCGGGCTGGTGCGTGAAATCCTCGCCCGCGTGCGGGCCGAGATGGAAGGAACCCCGCACATCATCGCCACCGGTGGTGATGCGGCGCTGATCGCCAGAGGTCTGCCGGAAATCGAGTGCGTCGATCCGGACATCACGCTCGAAGGTCTGCGGCAAGTCGCCTTGCGCGTGTTCGGGGCGGGCTGAGCCACCCCATCGACGAGCGCTTGCGCGATGGGTTCTTTCCCCGGCTCAACCGCCGCCGGTGCGCGGCGGGCGTTTTTTCTTCGCGTCGGGTGTGACGTTGCGCATGCCGCCCTCGCGGCGCTGTTTTTCCAGTTCGGCCTGGCGCTCGGCCATGCGCTGCACCCACGACTTGCCCGCACCCTTCCGCGGTTTGAGTTCGGGCTCGGGCATCCTGCCCATCAGCCAGGTCTGACCGATCGAGAACAAGTTCTGCGTGGTCCAGTAGAGTGCGAGCGCCGAAGCGAAGTTGTAGCAGAAGAAGAAGAACATCAGCGGCATCAGCAGGATGATGCGCTGCTGCAGCTTGTCACCGGTCATCGGCGTCATCTTGATCTGCAGGAAGCTGGTGATCGCCATGACAATCGGCAGCAGGTTGAGCGGGATGCCGGCGAGGTGCCAGACCGTGTCGGGCTGCGACAGGTCGTCGACCCACAGGAAGCGCTGACCGCGGAGTTCCACCGCGTACTGCAGCATGCGGTAGAAGCCGAAGAACACCGGGATCTGGATGAACATCGGCAGGCAGCCGCCGAGCGGGTTGATGCCGAATTTCCGGTAAAGCCCCATCATCTCGGTGTTGAGCTTGTTGGGGTCGTTCGGGTACTTTTCGCGCAGCTTGTCCATCTCCGGCTTGAGCTTGGCCATGCGCTTCATCGTGTGCGTCGATTTCGCGTGCAGCGGCCAGATGATGAAGCGCACGGTGATGGTGAGGAGGATGATCGCGAGGCCCCACGACCAGTTTTTCGCGATGCTGTCGAGCAGGTGGTGGTAGCTGTTGAGCAGCCAGTTGAGCGGACGCGAGACGAAACCGAACCAGCCGTACTGCATCACATCGCCCCATCCCTCGCCCCACCGGTTCTCCATCTTGCGGAGCATCGGGTTGTGTTTCGGACCGATGAACAACCGGTAGCGCAGCGTGGTTTGATCGGCAGGCCGCAATTCGCGTGCCGGAAAGCGCAGGCCGGCGCGCACCGACGTCACCGGTTTTTGCGCGTCGCCGATCGAGACCTGGCTGGAGCGCGCCCACAGGGACGTGACGGCCGCCTCGGCGGGTTGCAGGACGGTGGCGAAGAACTGGTTGGTGACGCCCGCGAACTCGAGGATCGACTCGCCGGTATGGACCACGGATTTCGCCGAGGAAAACCAACCACCCTTGAACGTGCCGCCATCGGTGAAATGAATGTCGCCGCCCTCGCGGTGGAAAAATCCGGTCTGCTGCGGCCACTCGGCTTGATAAAGCGGCGAGGCTTCGCCGAGGAAGACGCTCCAATCGGCGAGATCGAGCGAATCGCCCGCGGCATTCTCCAACGCGATCTCAAGATCGAGCAGGTACGGCGCACCGGCATCGGTGCCGTCCGCGAGCGTGAAAATTTTCTTCGCAACAAGACCGGAGGGCAGGCGGGCGATGTACACCGCCTTGCGGCCGTCGACCGATTCGCCGGGCAGATACGCGTAGGTGGTGGCATCGAGCGCCGCACCGGACTGGCGGGCGAGCGCGCCGACCGGTCCGCTGCCGAAGCGGTTGATCCGCACGCGCTCGGTGCGGCTGCCGACTTGGAACTCATCCTTGAGTTCCGCGTGCTTCACCCCGCCGCCAAGATTGGTGAGCGTGAACGCGATGCGGTCGTTTTCGAGGAAGACGAGTGATTCCTCGGCGGGCGGTGGTGTCTCGACGGTGAGCCCGGCGGTGGTCTCCGGCGTCGCGACGTCGGGTGTCGCGGCGTCTGGCGTCGCGGCAGGTGTCGCGGTCTCACTCTGGCGCAGCGCCCGTTCGCGGGCCTCCTGCTCGCGCAGATGTTGCTGTTGTTTGCCCGAGTAATACAGGTTGCCGGCCAGGAGCGCGCCACAGAGGGCGAGGACGATCCAAGTGGTGCGGTCGTACATGATGGAAGGTGGATCTCAGTGGCTGTGTCCGGATTCGCGCGACGCACGACCCGGCGGGACGGGGTCATAGCCGCCACCCCCCCAGGGATGACAGCGCAAAATCCGGCGAATGCCGAGCCACAATCCGCCGAGCGGGCCATGCAGCTCGACGGCGCGCAACGCATACTCCGAACACGTCGGGGAAAACCGGCAGCCCGCGGACGGGCCGGCGAGCACGTGCAGCACCGGACTGAGGATCCGCTGGTAGAGCCGGATCCATCCGCAGATCAGGGCGATGACCGCGTTTCGCATCACGGTTGCGGTTCTCCGGATCGCGAGATCAGGCCAAGTCGGCGCGCCTGCTTGAGCCAATCGGCTTCGAGCTGTGCGAAGTCCGCTTGCGCGGCACCCGGACGCGCGATCGTCACCAGATAGCGCCGGAGATCGGCGAATGCCGGCGCATGGGCGCGGACGACTTCCCGCAAGCGCCTGCGCACGCGGTTGCGGTCGTGCGCCTTGCCGATCCGGCGCGTGGTGATGAACCCGGTCGTCAAGTGACCGAGCGAAGCATCCTCGAGCGTGCTGACCACCACGAAGCGCCCGGCTTTGGCACGACCGGTTTGCTTGACGCGGAGAAACTCCGCGCGCTTGGTCATGCTGTGGCTGCGCGGCAGTCGCATGGCGGAATGGGCCGCGCACGTCCGGCGGGATGGCCGCGGCCTCAACCGTGCTGCACCGTGTGGCGCTTGAACGGAATCTCGACGCCCTTCGGCACGAGGCGCTTGCGACCTTTCTGGCGGCGGCGGCGCAGGATGTCGCGGCCGGCTTTGCTGGCCATGCGGGCACGAAATCCGAATTGCTGTTTGCGGGTGCGCTTGGAAGGCTGATAGGTGCGTTTGCTCATGACCGTGGCCGGTGGAACTGAAGATGGAAATCCAGGGGCAACCCCGGACAGGGGCGCGGACTTTGCGCGGACCGGCCGGGCTTGTCAATCCGCCGAATCACGAAATTTCCTGAAGCCCGGACCGATCGGCAAACCCCGGATTTCGATGGATTTCGGCGCATTCCCGCCAAAATCACGGCCTGCGAGCCGGAGACCGGGTCGGCCATTCCCGCTGCGCGGGTGGCTTGCGGCGTCGCTCGCGATCGTCGCCGGATGCACACCGGTGGCCGATCCGGGGCCAAGTCCGATCCGCGCGAATCCGCCGCCGCATCGAGCGCATCCCGCCGCCGCGCAACCCCCGCAGGTCGACCTTCCGCTGGATCGTCCGCGATCCGCGCCCTTCGCGCCGACACTCCGCACGGCGAGGCTCGCGGACATTGCCTTCACTGGTGTCGCCTTCGACGCACGGAGCCATCGTCTAGTCGTCGTCGATCAACCGGATGGCCCTGGCTCGCGGTTCGGCAATGCGGCCGCGGCGGCCGCGCACGCGGGCGGACTTTGCGCGGTGAATGCCGGCTTCTTCACGCCGGAGGGCGATCCGCTGGGCGCGGTCGTCGCAGACCATCGGATGTCCGGCACATGGAATGCGGCCTCCTCACTGGGTGCCGGCATCTGGTGCGAGAACCGGAGCGGACGGATGATGCTGGTGCGCCGACACCTCTTCGATCGCGGATCGGCACGCGGGATGCGCGGGCTGCTCCAAGCCGGGCCGATGCTTGTCGCGGACCGACGCGTCGTCGCCGGACTCGATGAGATGAAACCCGCCGTGCGCACCGTGCTCGTCTGGGATGGCGGCGACCGATGGTGGATGGGCCGCACCTCACCTTGCACGCTGGCGGCACTGGGACGCGCGCTCGCGCAAGACGGCCCCGCGGGATGGCCCGTGCGCCACGCGCTCAATCTCGATGGCGGGCGGTCGTCGGAATTGTGGATTGGCCCGTCGGTCGCGGGCGGACCGCTGACGCAGCGTCCCGAGTGGAACCGCGTCGTGCGCAATCATCTCGTGCTCGTGCCGCGCTGAATCCGCGATTCATCGGACGGAAGCAGCGCACGAATGAAGCGCATCAAACGCCACTGCCCATGTGCTCAAACACGAGAACCCCCAATCGATAGACCGGGATTTCCCGAGATCGGGATCACAGTCCCTTTTTCGAAAGCCGGGTGCCCGGAGTCGCTCCTTGGCGCGCCTTGAACTTCGGATTCGACTTGCAGATCACGTAGACGGTGCCCTTGCGCTTGACGACCTGACAATCGGCGTGGCGGCGTTTGGCGGAGGCGAGCGAGGAAAGGACTTTCATGACGCGGAAGGTTGGGGCGCGGACCGTAGGAGCCCGTGGCGGATTGTCAAGCTGATTCGGGAAATTTCAAATCGCACGGGAATCCTGCCGTTCTTTGCCGCGTGGGTGGCGGGGGCGGCGGGTGATTGACGGCCGATCAACCCGCATCCGCCGTGGTTTCGGCGGCATGGGTGAGCCGCATCCCGACGGGTTTGGAAACGCCGAACTCCTCCATCGTCACACCATACATCACGTCGGCGCGGGCCATCGTGCGCTTCGAGTGGGTGACGATGATGAACTGCGAGCGGTCGATGAAGCGGTCGAGCACGCGCACGAAGCGACCGATGTTGGCCTCGTCGAGCGGCGCGTCGAGTTCGTCGAGCACACAGAACGGGCTGGGCTTGATCATGTAGATCGAGAACAACAGCGCGACAGCGGTCATCGAACGCTCGCCGCCGGAGAGCAGCGTGATCGACTGGAGCTTCTTGCCCGGCGGCTTGGCGATCACTTCGATGCCCGACTCGAGCGGATCGCCCTCGTCGATGAGCGTGAGGTCGGCCTGGCCCTTTTCGCCGAAGAGTTCCTTGAACATCGATTGAAAATTGAGGCGCACCTGGGCGAAGGTTTCCGAGAACAACCGTTGCGTCTCGGTGTTGATGCGCTCGATCACCGCGAGCAGCTCGGACTTCGACGAGGTGAGGTCGTCGTGCTGGCCGCGCAGGAACAGGTGGCGCTCCTCGAGTTCCTCGTACTCCTCGATGGCATCGAGGTTGACCGGCCCCATGGCATCGAGGCGGCGGCGGATGTCGTTGACGATCAATTCGACGAAATCCCAATCGGGTCCGTCATCGGCGTCGGTCGGCACGGCATCGTCATCGCCGACGGTGGCGTCGACCACCATGGTGGGGAGATCCTCGTCCGCATCGTCTTCGGATTCACCGGCGGAGACGACCGTCTGGCGTCCGCCGCGCGTCTGCAGGGCTTTTTGCGAGCGGATGCTGGCGAGCAGCGCATGGGCGTCGGGCTCGAACGCCGCGAGGTCGGTCTGGTAGCGTTCCTGCACGGAGTTGACGAGGTGTTCGATGCGCAATTCGAGTTTTGTGGCATCGACCTCCTCACGGCCCTTTTGTTCGAGGAGTTTTGCTTGTTCGCGTCGCAGCGTGGCGAGGGCGATTTCGGCGGATTCGATGGCCTCCATGAGTCCGGCGCGATTGGCTTCGCGCGACGAGATGTCGCGTTCGAGTCCGTCCGCTTCGGCGCGGTGCTCTCCGGATTGCTCCGCGAGGCTGGTGTTTTCCGCGGCGGCGGCCTCGATGCGTTCGCGGAATGCGGTGATTTCCTCTTCGCGGCGCGCGGTGATGGCGCGCAGTTCGGCCAGCCTTGCCTCCATCGGCTTTTGTTGTTCCTCGGCGGCCTGTCTGGCGCGTCGCTCGACGGCGAGCCCGGTGCGCAACTCGTTGAGGGTCGCGGCGAGTTCCTGTTCCTGTCGCGCGGCTGTCGCGGATTCCAACTCGATGCGGCGTGATTCTTCCTCCAATGATTCAAGCCGACGGCGTGCGGTGGCGAGTTCGGTGTCCATCTGGCGGCGTCCTTCCTCGGCCGCGTGTCCGCGCCGTTCGAGTTCGCCGCGCTCCCAGCGGACGTTTTCGATGCGGGTTTCGAAATTCTCGACTTCGCGGCTGGCGAGGCTCAACCGGCCTTGAAGTGTCGAGAGGTCGACACGGCCGCGTTGCAGACGCTCGCGCGACACTTCCATGTCCTCGCGTTGTTTTTCGAGATCCGCTTCCAGCGAGATGACGCGTTGTCGCGCGTGATCATCGGCGGTGCGAAGCGCCTCGACCTCGGACTCGAGGGCGCGCACCTCGTTGCGCAGGGCGAGCACCTGCGTGGTTCCCTCCGCGGCCGCACCGCCGCGGATCGTGCCGCCGGCATCGATGAGCACGCCGTCGAGCGTGACGAACGACAGGCCCGGGTGCTGCGGCCGCAAGCGCAGGGCCGCGGCAAGATCCGACACGATCAGCACGCGCTCGAGGAGTCGGCCGACCAGTCCGGCGACTCGCGCGTCCGCCTTCACACGGTCGAGCGCCCAGGCGAGCGCCCCCTCGGGGAGGGTTTCGATCTGGGTGGGCTGCGAGCGCTGGATCCATGACTCGGGCACGATGGCGGCGATGCCGAGGCGTTGTTCCGTGAGACGGGCGAGCACCGCCTCCGCCGAGGCCTGATCGGCGACAAGCACGGTCTGCAACTGGTGGCCGAGCGCGGTCTCGATCGCACGGGCGCAGGTGTCGTCGACCTCGATGAACGAGGCGAGCGCGCCGTGGACCGACGGCTTGAAGCGATCCGGGTCGTCCAATCCCTGCAGCACGCACTGGGTGCCTTTCTCAAATCCCTCGCCGCTTTCGACGAGTTGACCCACCGCATCGAGGCGCGCGGAGCGCCGGGCGAGCTGTTGGTGCGACTCGACCGCGGCGGCGCGGGCGGCGTCGAGATCGCCGCGCGTGTGCTGCCACGCGCGCTCCGCGCGCTGGAAGGCCTCCTCGAGGCCGGTGAGCGCGGCGGCGGTCGATGCGACCTCGCTTTCGACGCGTTCCTTCTCGGCGCGGAAGCCGGTGATTTCGAGATCGAGCCGTTGTTCCTCTTCGGCGAGTTGGCGGGCGCGTTCGCGGCTGCCCTCGAGTTGGGCGAGTGTGCCCTCGATCTTCGCCTGGATCGAGGCGATGAGTGCCTGGCTGCGGTTGGCTTCCGCGCGATGCTCGTGCAATGCCGCCTCGAGCCGCTCGCGGGCCGCCTTGGATTGCGACGCGCGTTGTTCCTCCGCAACAAGGCGATGTTCCTTGTCGGCGATCTGGCGGATCAGTTGGTCGAGCGTCTCGCCCGCGGCGGTGAAATCGAATTCCTGCTGGGCGAGCTTGCCGCGGTTTTCCTCGACGTCTTGTTCGTTCTGGGCGATGCGGGCGCGCAGCTCGGCGACGCGCTCTTCGTTGAACGCGACGCGTCCTTCGGCCGCGCCGATGGCATTGTGGTGGTCGTTGAGCCGCTGGCGCAGTCCGGCCAGTTCCCCTTCAAACGCGCGTGCCTCTGCCTGCGCCTCCGCCACAGCGGCCTCGTTCGACGGCAGGCGTGCCACGATCGACGCCTCGGCATTGGCCAGGCTGCGCATCGAGGTGAGCAGTTCGGCATGGCCGGCGCCGAGTTCGAGGTAGCGGCGGTGGCTGAGGTGGGTGTCGAGCACGCGGGTGTCTGCCGCGAGCGCCTGATAGCGCCGCGCCTTGGCCACCTGGCGCTTGAGCGAGTTCATCCGTCGCTCTTGCTCGGCGAGCACGTCGGAGACCCGCAGCAAGTTCGCCTCGGTGTATTCCAGCTTGCGCAGCGCCTCTTTTTTCTCGCGCTTGAACTTGGTGATGCCGGCGGCTTCCTCGAAGACCGCGCGGCGCTCCTCAGGTTTGGAGGAAAGAATCTGGTCGATCTGCCCCTGCGCCATGATCGAGTAGGCGGTGCGGCCAATGCCGGTGTCCATGAACATCTCGTGGATGTCCTTGAGGCGGCAGAGCGTGCCGTTGATGCGGTATTCGGAGCGCCCGTCGCGGAACACCCGTCGCGTGACGGCCACCTCGTCGAAGCCGAGCTTGAGCGTGTCCTGGCAACCGGCCATCGTGAGCGTGACTTCCGCCATGCCGAGCGGTTTGCGTTTTTCGGTGCCGTTGAAGATCACGTCGGCCATCTCGCCACCGCGCAACGCCTTGGCCGAGGTTTCCCCAAGGACCCAGCGGACCGCATCGACCACATTGGATTTGCCGCAACCGTTCGGTCCGACAATGCCGGTGACCCCTTCGGCGAACTCAAACAGCGTGCGATCGGCAAAGGACTTGAATCCGTGGAGATCGAGGGATTTGAGGTACATCGGAATGAAAAGGAGCGGATGGCAACGGCGAAACGGACCGGAACCCATAGCCTAGCGGATCCGTGCCGATCCACAAGGATCCAAGGCAATTCATCAACATCTGACACCTGTTTCAAGAAAGAATACAACTTCTGGTGGTCAATACGCTTTGGATTTCTTAAGCAATCCCCCGCGCGCTCCCGTGGACGAAAAAAGCCCCGCCAGCCGGGTGGCTGACGAGGCTTCATGAAATCACCGGAAATTCCGATTACTTCGTTGCGGCCGGGGTGGGTGCGCTGGCAGGGGCTGCATTCGGGCAGCAGGATGCGGCGAGCAGGGCTGCGGCACAGGCGGCGAGGGCGATTTGGATGGTCTTCATGGTTGGTTTGGTTCGGTTGTGTTGGTTTGGTTTCGGGTGATACCAGGAGTGATTCCGTGGAGGAAATGATCCCGCTACCGGGTCCGAACTAACAGCCCCCCCCACCCCCCCGGCAAGCCCCGAATTCGCGTTGATCCGCCTACGATACGCCGGGATCCGGCGGTCAAACCGGGTCGCCCGCATCATTCTCGACGACCTCCCGCACCGACAGGATCTCGAAGCGTCGGCCGAATTTCTTGTTGGCCTCGGAGCCCAGTTCGCTGATGCGCGTCGCGGGATCGTCGGCAGGATCGACCCATGACGGGACCCGCTGGACGACGGCCTCGAGCATCACCGTGGCGAGGACTTTTCCATCCGGGCCAAGCGCCTCTCCCTGCGAGCGGATGACGAACGTGTCGGAGCGTGCCGTGAGCGAAGGTGCGAGATGCGTGAGCACGTCGGCCTGGCTGAGCCAGCCGGGGATGTTCATGCCGGTGTTGGCGGTCGGCAGGTTTTCGCGGTTCGGGTAGGGAGTGGTGTTGAAGCTCGACTGGTTGGCACCGGCATTGAGGCGGCTGCGGTCGATCGCCGCCTGCAACGCGCCGGTGTTGCTCAGATTGCGGTTCGAGGAAATCCGGCGGTTGACGAATTCCGCAAGGGAGAGAAACGGGCCGCGCACGCGGATTTCGTCGACCAAATTGGATGCCAGCGTCTTGATCTCCGCATCGCTGAGCGAACGGAAGCCCGACCACACGTCGTTTTCCTTCATCTCCGGCGTCGTGTGACGGAAGCGCGGCTGCAAGTTGTTGTTCGACGATCCGGGATCGACGCCGCGCAGGCTCGAGAGCAGGGCAGTCCACGCCTCGATGCTGGTCGAGTTGACGTTGAACCCGCCGTCATAGAGCAGGTGCGCGGCGAGGCGTCCCGCTCTGGCCGGACCCGCCAACCGTTCCTGGACTTCCTCCGGCGAGTAGCGGCCGAAGTAAGGCGACATGCGGGGATTGAGCAACGGGTGCTCGGTCGGATCTTCGAAAAAGTCCTCGAGCACATCATCGATGCGCTTGGTTTCCGAGATCTGGTCGCTTTCCCAGACCTCGGCACGGCCGCGGCCGCTTCTCAGGCTGAATTCGGGCACGGCACCGGAAAAGAAGAAGTCGTCGAAGAGCGATTCGTTGGCGAGGTAGGATGTGTCGTACACGCCCATGGCCGGCGTGATCGTCTGACCGCTGGCGGAATTGCGCACGATGCGGGACACCGAGGTGGCGGGCAGGTAAGGCGAGGCCCACGAATTGCCGACCTGGTTCGGATTGCCGAAAGCGGTGCTGCTGAGGTCGCAATGTTGGAACGCGGCGATCGAGAGCATCGGCGAGCGCGGGACCTCGAAGAACGGCAGGTGGGTGCGTCCGCTGCTGGCACTGTGCGACGCGCCGTAGAATGCGTTCCTGCCGTTGCCGGTGGTCTCCATCACCGCGGGACTCGAGGTGGCCGACTGCAGGATGCTCGTGTAGTGGGGTGCTGTCTGGAATTTCGCACCCGCACCGAGGTACTCCGTGGCGAAGGGCTGGCGCGGATTGGTGGTGAACATCAGGTCCGCGGGAGCGAGGGCCCCGGACTGGCGCGCGGTGCGATGGTAAGTGAGCATGCTGCCGATGCGCACAGGACGATTCGGCCCGGTGTAGGTGAACCGGCTCGAGAAACTATCTGAACGATTGCCTTCGAGCGTGTTCTGTCCGAGGTGGACCATCCCGTAGTACATGAGGTTCGGCTCAGCGGGCAGCGACGGCAGCCCCCCTGAAGCCGACCGCGGCTCCACCATCAACTCCACGTTGGGATTCCGGATTTGATAGGAATCCGTGAGGCACATGATGTAGTGATAAGTGGTTGCCGCAAAATTAAAGCCCAGCGAATAGGAGGATCCGGGCGACAGCTTCACCCCGAGCGGGCCGATGTACTTGACCGCCTGGTTCATCAGAATCCCGCCGCTGCGCGAGCTGTTGAGTTGCGACGGACCCGAAACCGGCATCATCCGCCAGGTACGCCGGGACGCGTTGTGCGTCATCGGGTTGATCTGGCGCGGCGTGAGCTCGTCATTGGCCAGACAGAACGCACGCACTTCGCCAGCCTTGAGGCGAAGCGGTTTGAAGCCGGATGAACCATAGGGATCACCGGTTTCGGTGAGGTGAAGATAGAAATACGGCCGCTCGGAGCGACCTTCACCCCGCCATCCCTCACCGAGCATTTGAGACATGACACCCCAATCGGTGAAAATCGCGATGTCGATCCAAGGGTATAGCACCAGGCCCTCCAGCTCGAGATCAACGTTGTGCGGATTCCAGATCGTGACAAACGGGGAGATGAGAATGCCTGGTGTGCCGGCGGCATCGACACCCATGGCGCTGAATTCGAGGTTCACCCGGTCGAGCACGGGCAACAGCGAAGGCTGCGTGCGTGGCGCACCGGACGTCTTGAGCCGATCCTGCAGCGCATCCGACGGAATCGCCACGTGGGAGTATGGACGCTCGTATGCGGTGACGGCTCCATCCGACAGGTAGAGATGGCGGTAGGTGCGATAGTGCGCGCGCAACATGTCCATCGTCGGCACGCCATTGATCTGGAACTCGTGGTTTACGTCGGCGTTGGTGAAATTCATGTACGCCTCGGCCTGCGCGGTGGTCACTCCCCTCACCGGTTGGTAGAGCACCGCCTGGTTTTCGTAGCCGCGCATGGCGTTCCAATCCGTCCGCCCGTGCGCCATGAACGGGTTGTCAACCTTGCCGAAGGCATCGCTCCACGACTCGGCGATGTAATCCGAATCCGCCAGCTCGAAGCCGGTGGACAGGTCGGCCTTGAGTCCGCCGTCCACTCCGTTGGACAGCACGCTCTGCGCATGCACGGTGAAGTCGCGCGAGACCTCTGCGGCGTCGGCACCAGCGATCCCGTAATCGCCATCGAGCCCGACTTGGGAAATCCCGGTGAGTCGCGCCGCACGCTTCTCCCACTCGTTGCCCGCAGGCTGCTTGAGCCGCGACGAGTTCGACACGTTCGGCCTCGACGAGGCATGCAACACCGCGTCTTTCTCGACGCGCTGTTCCTCATCGACTCCGATGTTGAGGCGCGCCTTGGTGTTTTCCTGGGTGATCGCCCACGCGTAGCTGCCGTCGGCACGCTGCTCGTCGTCGAAGGTGGACAACTTTTCACCGCCGAGGTCGAAGCCGGAGCCCTTGCTGGTGAAGAGCCGGGCGAAGCGGGTCTCGTCGGTCGATGGAGCCGACTTGTGCCAGTCGATCAAATCGGTCGATGCCTTGTCTTTCGCCGAAACGAGCCAGCCGAGAAATCCGGCC
>VHCM01000055.1 GCA_016871685.1 Verrucomicrobiota bacterium | reverse complement strand
CCCAGCGCAATGCGGAACTCGCCAACCTCACGGCCAGCAACAACCAGGTCCAGTCGCAGATCGGCGGCCTCAAGGGAATGTTCGAACGGATCGCCTCCGGCCAGTCGCTCGCCTCGCTGCGCACCATCATCCGCTCGATCTACCCGAGCTGGGGCTTCGTGACTCTCGCCGCCGGCAACAGCCAGGGCGTGGTCGCCAACTCGACGCTCGATGTCGTGCGCGACGGCGAGGTGATCGGCAAACTGCTCGTCACCGCCGTTGAACACGGCAGCTCGACCGCCAGCATCGTGCCCGACTCGGTATCGTCGGAGGTCACGCTCATGGCTGGCGACCAGGTGGTCCCGGGCGCGGCGGCCACCACCGCGGCCAACTAAGCCCTCTCCGATCAGGAACCCGAACCGATTTTCCCCCACACCATGTCCCCAAAAGCCCTCCTTCACGGTGCCGCGATCCTTGTGGCCGGTGCCGCCTGCGCCTTCACCGCGATCCACTCCGGCAAATTCGGCGATGTGCAGAAAAACCGCCTGGCCACCAACGAACAGGAAAACGTGACCGCCGGCAGCGTCGCGTTGAAGCAAAAGCAGTTGCGCGAGGAGGAAGCCGCGGTGGCCGCGACAGGCCTCAAGAAAGACGAACTCGACCAGAGCATCAGCATGCTGCGCTCGCAGGGTGCGGGCCTTGGTCGCGAACTCGCCGATCTGGAAAACACCCTCGCCGACCAGAAGGAGGAAATGGCCGTGCTCGAGAAGGCCACCGCCGAAGTCGCCGAAATCCTCAGCGCCCTCGGCGGCGACGTGAGCATCGATTCACTCCCCGACAAGATCGCCCAGATCGAGGAGATGAAGCTCGTGCGCGAAAAGGAGATCGAACAACTCGACGCCAACATCGCCGAAACCCGCACGGTCATCACCCGCAACCGCGAGGAGCTCGATGGACTGGTCAAACGCAAGGTCGATCGAGACGCCCGCATGAGCCGCAACGGCATGGAATCGACCATCACCGCGGTGAATCAGGATTGGGGTTTCCTCGTGATCGGCGCCGGCGCGAATTCCGGTTTCAGCCCGCAGTCCGGACTCATCGTCAAGCGCGACGGCCGCTACATCGGACGCGTGCGACCCTCCTCGGTCGAGCCGACCCAGACGATCGCGGAGATCGATTCCAAGAGCATGCCCTCCGGCGTGCGAATGCAACCGGGCGACCGTGTGATTCTCTCCAGCCCGACGAGCAACTGAGGTTTTTCTCCTGATCCGCGCCGTGAAGCCCTCCCGCATCCTCCCGCTGCTTGCCGCCCTGCTGGCTGCAACTCTGGTTTCGTGCGCCACAGACACGGAGAAAAAACCGGTCGGCCCGCAGTCGGACAACAGCCGGATCTCCTGGACGGGTCAAACGACCTCGCCGATTCAAGGTCAGTTCGGGATGATGCCGCAAAACCAGTACCGCAGGTAAGCGCGGGATCTGCGGTGTTCTCGAATCAATCGCGGTGATACGGCGAGCCCGCGCGCAGTGAGGCGACGCGGTAGAGTTGTTCGAGCAGCACGACGAGCGCCAGCTCGTGTTGCAGGGTGAAGGACGACAACGCCAGCACCCGGTCGCAACTCCGGCGCAACGCGTCGTCGTGTCCGTCGGCGGCACCGATCAGGAAGGCCACGCACTTCACCGTGCCGGAGGATTCGAGCGAGCCGAGCCAGTCGGCGAGGCCGCGCGTGCTCCACGATTCACCGCGTTCGTCGAGGGCGACCCGCAGGCAGCCCGTCGACTGCGCGAGCAGGCGGGCGGATGTCTCCGACGGCGTGCCCGCCTTGACGTGCAGGATGTCGAATCTTCCCGATGCGGCAAGCCGGCGTTGGTACTCTTCGGCTCCCGCCTTCGCATAGGCCAGCGACGGTTTTCCGGCAACGACGACACGAAGGCGCATGACCTCCGAGGCTTGCCGATCCGCGCCTGTGCCGCCAATCTCATTCGATCCGCATGGTAAGAATTTACGAAACCGACAAATTACTCTCCGAGTATCTCCTGTTCCACTACGGAACCCACAAGGACGTGCTGCCCGACGGCACCGCCTGGCCGGCGGGGATGCACGATGCCTTGGATTTCGCCGTGCGCACCGCACGCGTCTTTCCCGGCGACGATGCAGCGTCCGGACTCGACCTCGGCTGCGCGGTCGGTCGCTCGACCTTTGAAATGGCACGCTCGTGCCGCCATGTCGTCGGCATCGATTTCTCCGAGACCTTCATCCAGGCCGCCACCACCCTCCGCGACGGCGGCTCGCTGACCTATCATCGTCTCGAAGAGGCTGCCGTGCACACCCCGCTCGCCGCCTTCGCACCAGCCGGCATCGACCGCGGCCGCGTCGACTTCCGTCATGGCGATGCGATGGACCTGCCTGCGGATCTCGGTCTCTTCGACCGGGTGCACGCCGCCAACCTGCTCTGCCGGCTGCCTCACCCCCAGCGGCTGCTCGACCGGCTGCCGTCGCTTCTGTGGCCGGGAGGCCACCTCGTGCTCGCCACACCCTGCACTTGGCTGGCCGGGTTCACTCCGCCGTCGGAGTGGCCCGTGCCGGACACACGCACGTGGCTGACGCAGTCGCTGTCCGCCTCATTCGAGCTGCTCGACACCCGCGAAGAACCGTTTCTGATCCGCGAGACCGCACGCAAGTTCCAGTGGTCGCTGTCGTGGGTGACGCACTGGCGGCGCCGATGATTCTCAAAGCACCGCGGCGGGATCGGTGAATTCCAAACCGTGGGCCTCGGCGACCGGCCGACAGGTGAGCTTGCCCGCACGCGTGTTGATGCCGCCCGCCAGTTCCTTGCGCGCAACGCACGCTCCCGGCACCCCGTGATCCGCGATGAGCACCGTCCACGAAAGCGTGGCGTTGTTGAGCGCCAGCGTGGACGTGCGCGAGTAGGCTCCCGGCATGTTGGCCACGCAGTAATGCAACACGCCCTCTTCCTCAAACGTTGGATGCTCATGTGTGGTGGCCCGGGTGGTTTCCGCACATCCACCCTGATCGACGGCGATATCGACGAACACACTGCCTTTGGGCATGCGCCGGAGCAGGTCGCGATGAATCAGTCGCGGCGCCTTGGCACCGGGCACCAGCACCGCACCAATCACCAAATCGGCCTGGGTCAGCAATTCGGAAAGATTGGTTTCGTTGGAATACACCGTGCTGATGTGCGGCAGCGTGATGTCGAGAAAACGCATCCGCTCGGCATCGATCTCGAGGATCGCCACTTCAGCACCGATGCCCGCGGCCACGCGCGCGGCGTTGACACCGGCGGTACCGCCTCCCAGCACGACCACTTTCGCCGGAGCCACGCCGGGCACGCCGCTAATGAGCGTGCCGCGGCCGCCGCGATAGCGCGCGAGATGGTAGGCCCCGACAAGCGACGACATCCGTCCGGCGATCTCGCTCATCGGTTCGAGCAGCGGCAGGCGGCGGTTCACCTCGATCGTCTCGTAGGCGATGGCGGTGCAGCCGGTGGCCGCAAGCAACTCGGTGAGCTGCTTGTCGGCCGCAAGATGCAGATAGGTGAACAAAACGTGCTGTGGTCCGAGCATCGCGACTTCCGACGGCTGCGGCTCCTTCACCTTCACGATCAGATCCGCCGTTTCGAACACCGCCGCGGCATCTGGAAGGATCCGCGCTCCCGCAGCCACGTACTGATCATCGCCGAAGCTAGCGCCCTCGCCCGCCCCGGATTCGACATACACCTGGTGTCCGTGCCTGACGAGCTCCGCCACCGATCCGGGGACGGTGCTCACCCGGTTCTCCTGCGCCTTGATCTCCTTGGGGATGCCGATCTTCATGACTGCGGCGAGCCTTGCCACGCCACCCCGCCCTTGGCCAGTCCGATTTGGGCAAATCACCGTTGGACGACAGGCAGCCGCGACCCGTCATAACGGCATCATGAACCCGAGCAAATCGATCATTCGATCGCGGGACTGCGCGCGAGGCACGATCGCATCCACCAAGCCGTGCTCGAGCATGAACTCCGCCGTCTGGAATCCCGGCGGCAGGTTCTGGTGGGTCGTTTCCTTGACCACCCGCGGCCCGGCAAAACCGATCATGCTGCCGGGTTCGGCGAGGTTGATGTCGCCGATCGTCGCAAACGACGCGGTGACCCCACCGGTCGTCGGATGGGTCATCAGCGAAATGTAGGGCAGGCCCGCCGCAGCAAGCCGTGCGAGCGCGCCGCAGGTCTTGGCCAGTTGCATGAGCGAGAGCATGCCTTCCTGCATGCGCGCTCCGGACGAGGCGGAGACGATGATCATGCCCCGCCGTTCGTCGATGGCACGCTCCACCGCACGGGCGATCTTCTCACCCACCACCGACCCCATCGAGCCGGCGAAAAACTTGAAATCCATCACCGCGATCATCGTCGGGTGCCCGCCCATCGTCATCCGCCCGCACACCACCGCATCGTCCAGGCCGGTCGCCTCCCGGAGCGAAGAAGTTTTTTCCAGATACCCTTGGAACCCGAGCGGATTGCCCGAGGTGAGACCCGCATCGGTTTCCTCGAACGAATCGGGATCGGCGAGCATCGCAATGCGCTCGCGCGCGCCGATCAAGAAATGATGACCGCAGTGATGGCAGCACTTCAGATTCTGCTCCAGCTCTAGGTGGTGGATCATTGCCTCGCATCCCGGACACTTGTGCCAGTGCCCCTCGGGCATGTCCTCGCGCTTCTCGGTGCCGCGCAGGCGGGGTTTGCTGAAAATTCCCATGGAGAAAAAAGGGCTGACGCCGGGTCGACCGTGACGAATCCGGCAGACCGATCCCATCACGCCCAACGGTCTGCCGCAATTCCCGATTTGCCACACCGCACGCGAATCGAAACCCCGGAGCCGTGAATTTTCCAGTTGCCTCGTCCGTCAAACCTCATCAGAACGCGGTCGGCCTCCCGGCTCTCTCCTCCCGATCCATGAAGCTCCGCCGGTTCGTCCAAACCGCATCGCTGGCCCTCCTGTTCTGGCTGTGGGCCGCCTTCCGCCACGAAAGCCCGGTTCACGACTGGTCACGCCCGGCGCATGGTACTCCGCAGCCGTCCACCGATGCGCCGCGGAACCGAGCCATGCCAACAGCGGCTGCCATTTCCCTCTCGCCATCAGCAGGCCCCCGTGGAACGCTCGCACATGAGTGAGAAACCCGTCGTCTGCGATACCAAGCCCTTGGCGCTGGAAGTGGAAGCCGGTACCCATTGGTGGTGTTCCTGCGGCCGCTCGAGCCACCCACCGTTCTGCGACGGATCACACAAAGGCACGGGCCTGCAACCGGTCCGCCTCGACGTCGAAGAGCGCAAAACGCTCTGGTGGTGCCAATGCAAGCACAGCGCGTCGCCGCCGCTCTGCGACGGGTCGCACAAGCATCTCGCCTAAAGCAGTTTGCTCCAAGCGCACGGTCGCCTGATCACGCGACCCGCTGAAAATGACATCGGCCGACCCCGCAAGGCGGAATCGGCCGGATGAATCCGGGGTCGGATGAAGCGATGCGTCAGGCGCTTGCGATGTCCTCGTCCTCGTCTCCCGCCGGCTCGGCGACGTGAAGCACAGGCTCGGGCTCTTCGACGGTGAATTCGAACTCGCGATCGCGATGCAGGTGGAACCCGCTGCCCGCAGGAATCAGGTGGCCCATGATCACGTTCTCCTTGAAGCCCGTGAGATAGTCGACCTTGCCCAGCGTCGCGGCCTCGGTGAGCACCCGTGTGGTGTCCTGGAACGAGGCAGCCGAGATGAACGAGTCCGTCTCCAGCGACGCCTTGGTGATGCCCAGCAGCACCGGCTCGGCTTCGGCAGGCTTGCCGCCGCGCTCGATGATCGCCGCATTGACTTGTTTGAACGTGCTGCGGTCCACCTGGTCGCCCCAGAGATATTGGTCGGCGTCGCCGGGATCGGTGATCTTCACCTTGCGCAGCATCTGGCGGATGATCACCTCGATGTGCTTGTCGTTGATCTCCACGCCTTGCACGCGGTAGACCGATTGCACTTCGTTGACGAGGTGCTCCTGAAGCTCCTGCGAACCGCAGGCCTCGAGCAGGTCCTCCGGGGACACCGGACCCTCGGTGATCTGGTCGCCGCGGCGCACTTTGTCGCCGTCGGTGACGATGATGTGCTTGCCCATGGGCACGAGGTGGTCGACCTGTTCGCCGGTCTCGCCGTGGGTGACGACGATGCGCTTCTTGCCGCGCACGTTCGTGCCGAACGAGATCTCGCCGTCGATCTTCGCGATGACGCAGGCATCCTTCGGCTTGCGCGCCTCGAACAACTCGGCCACCCGCGGCAGACCACCGGTGATGTCCTTGGTGCGCGCCACCTTGCGCGGCGTCTTGGCGATGAGCGTGCCGCCGGTGACCGACTGGCCTTCCTTGACCGAAAGGTGGGCACCCACCGGAATCGAGTAGCTCGCCTTCACCTCGCGCGTCTTGTCGTCGATGATGACGACCTGCGGATGCAAGTCCTCCTTGTGCTCGGTGACGACCATGCCGCGCTTGCCGGTTTCCTTGTCGGTCTCGGTGGCGACGGTGATTCCCGGGATCATGTCGCGGAATTCCACCTTGCCGCCCTTTTCGGTGAGGATCGGCACGTTGTAGGGATCCCAGGTGACCACGGTGTCGCCCTTCTTCACGTCTTCGCCGTCCTTCACGCTGATGATCGAACCGATGACGATGTTGTGGCTCTCAAGCTCGAGGCCCGCCTTGTCGCGGATCGAGATCGAGCCGTTCTTGTTGAGCACCACCCAGGTGCCGTCGGCGGCCTGCACGGTGCGCAGATCCTTGTAAACCAGGCGTCCGCCGTTCTTCGTCTTGATGATCGGCTGCTTGAAGGTTGCCGCCGCCACACCGCCGACGTGGAACGTCCGCATGGTGAGCTGGGTGCCGGGCTCGCCGATCGACTGTGCGGCGATGATGCCCACGGCTTCGCCGATCTTCACCGGCAGGCCGGTCGCGAGATTGAGGCCGTAGCAGTTCGCACAGCAGCCGCGATCGCTTTCGCAGGTGAGCACCGAGCGGATCTTGAGCTTCTGCACGCCGATGCGCTCGACCGCCTGCGCCTGCTTCTCATCGATCACATCGTCGACGTTGACGATGACCTCACCCGTCACCGGGTCCTTGATTAGCTCGCACGAGACGCGGCCGTAAATGCGCGTCGCGAGTGAGGCGGACTCCTCGTCGCCATCGTAGATCGCGCCGACGTGGATGCCGTTGGCGGTACCGCAGTCCTGCTGGGTGATGATCACGTCCTGCGCCACATCCACGAGTTTGCGGGTCATGTAGCCCGAGTCCGCGGTCTTGAGTGCGGTGTCGGAAAGCCCTTTGCGCGCGCCGTGGGTGGAGATGAAGTATTCAAGCACCGAGAGGCCCTCGCGGAAGTTCGAGGTGATCGGACGTTCGATGATCTCGCCGGACGGCTTGGCCATGAGACCGCGCATGCCGCCCAACTGCTTGATCTGCGACTTGTTGCCCCGTGCTCCGGAGTCGACCATCATGAACAACGGCGAAACATCGGCCTTGCCGTCGTTGTGCTCGATCTTGCGGTAGAGCGCACTGGCGATCTGGTCGGTCGCGCCGGTCCAGATGTCGACGACCTTCTGGTAGCGCTCGCCGTCGGTGATCACGCCGTTGCGGTACTGGCGGGTGACCTTCTCGACCTCCTCGCGGGCCTTGGCGATGACCTCCTCCTTCTCCTCGGGGATCACCATGTCGACGATGCCGATCGATGTGCCGGAGCGGGTCGCCTCGCGGAACCCGAGCATCTTGAGGTCATCGAGCACCGCGACGGTGCGGGCCTTGCCGGCCACCTGGTAGCAGCGCCAGATGATCTCGCCGATCTGCTTCTTGCCGACGCTGTGGTTGATGAATCCGACGCCCTGCGGCCAGATCTCGTTGAAGCGCACGCGACCCGGCGTGGTTTCGATGATCTTGCCCTCGCGCAGTGCGGCCTCGAGCGGGGTGAGGTCCTTGCGGTCCTTGTCGGAAAGCGTCTCGCCCTTGTAGCCGAAGACGGTGTCGCGCCCATGGTCCGGATTGCGCAGGCGGATCCACGAATGATAACCGATCTTGCGCGACGCGATCGCGAATTCCACCTCCGAGGAGTTCTCGAACAACGGCAGGTGCTCGGCCTTCTCACGGTCCTTCTGGGTGCGCACCGGCGCCCAGGTCAGGTAGTAGGTGCCGAGGATGATGTCCTGCGACGGCACGGTGATCGGCCTGCCCGAAGCGGGCGAGAAGATGTTGTTGGGGGCCAGCATCAGCTGGCGGCACTCCATCTGCGCCTCCACCGAGAGCGGCACGTGGACGGCCATCTGGTCGCCATCGAAGTCGGCGTTGTAGGCCGTGCAGACCAGCGGGTGCACGCGGATCGCCTCGCCTTCGATGAGTTTCGGCTCGAAAGCCTGGATCGACAGGCGGTGCAGCGTCGGCGCGCGGTTGAGCAGGATCGGATGACCCTTGGTGACCTCCGCCAGGATGTCCCAGACCTCGGTGGTCTTGCGGTCGATCATCTTCTTGGCGCTGCGCACGGTGTGGCAGTAGCCCAGCTCCTTGAGTCGGCGGATGATGAACGGCTCGAACAGGGTGAGCGCCATCTTCTTGGGCAGGCCGCACTGGCCGAGCTTGAGGTCGGGACCGATCACGATGACCGAGCGGCCCGAGTAATCGACGCGCTTGCCGAGCAAGTTCTGGCGGAAGCGGCCGCCCTTGCCCTTGAGCATGTCCGAGAGCGATTTGAGCGGGCGGTTGCCCGCGCCGGTCACCGCACGGCCGTGGCGGCCGTTGTCGAACAACGCGTCGACCGCCTCCTGCAGCATCCGCTTCTCGTTGCGGATGATGACCTCCGGCGTCTTGAGCTGGAGCAGGTTCTTGAGGCGGTTGTTGCGGTTGATGACGCGGCGGTAGAGATCGTTGAGGTCGGAAGTCGCGAAGCGGCCGCCTTCCAGCGGTACCAGGGGGCGCAGGTCCGGCGGAATCACCGGCAGCACGTTCTGCACCATCCATTCCGGGCGCGTGCGCGAGGCTGCGAACCCTTGGCAGATCTTCAGGCGCTTCGAGAGCTTCTTCTTGTTCTGCTTGGAGCGGGTCGCGGCGAGATCCCTCTCGAGCTGCTTCTGCAGCTCCTCGAGGTCAATTTGGCTCAGCAACTCCTGAATCGCCTCGGCACCCATCGCCGCCTTGAAATTGCCGTCGCCGTAGGTGTCCTCGGCATCCCGCAATTCGCTCTCGGTGAGAAGTTGCCCGCGCTCAAGCGCGGTGCCTCCCGGCTCGGTCACCACGTAGTCCTCGTAGTAGATCACGCGCTCGAGCTGACGGGCGCTCATGTCGAGCATCAGACCAATGCGCGACGGCATGCATTTATAGAACCAGATGTGAGTGACGGGCACGGCCAGCTCGATGTGGCCCATGCGCTCGCGGCGGACGCGCGACAGGGTCACCTCGACGCCGCAGCGGTCGCAGACGACACCTTTGTGTTTGATGCGCTTGTACTTTCCGCAGGCACACTCCCAGTCACGGGTGGGCCCGAAGATGCGCTCGCAGAACAAACCGCCCTTTTCGGGCTTGAACGTCCGGTAGTTGATCGTCTCCGGATTTTTCACCTCGCCCTTGGACCAGGAACGGATGATGTCGGGCGACGCGACGGTGATGGAGACCTGGTCGAACGCCTCGGGGCGTTCGTCCACACTGAAGAGTTCGCGATGATGGCTGTCGACACTCATGAGGTTGGGGGATCGGGTTGGCTGTCGGGGGTTCGGTATGCGCGTTGCGGAATCAGAGGGTCAGGTCGTCGAGCGAGAAGTCGTCCAGACCGCCGGTCATGCCCGACCCGTGGGTCGAGCCCTTGCGGCCGGGACGGACGTCGAGCCCGAGCGACTGCATCTCCTTGATGAGGACGTTGAACGACTCGGGCGTGCCCGCCTCGAGATTGTTGTCGCCCTTGACGATGGCTTCGTAGATGCGGGTGCGGCCCTGCACGTCGTCGGATTTGACGGTGAGCAGCTCCTGCAGCGTGTAGGCGGCACCGTAGGCTTCGAGCGCCCACACTTCCATCTCGCCGAAGCGCTGACCGCCGTATTGCGCCTTGCCTCCCAGCGGCTGTTGGGTGACGAGCGAGTACGGGCCGACGGCGCGGGCGTGGATCTTGTCGGCGACCAAGTGGCCGAGTTTGAGCATGTAGATGTAGCCGACGACCACCGGGTGATGGAACGGCTCGCCGGTGCGTCCGTCGAAGAGGGTGGACTTGCCGCCGGTGGAGCCGTCCTTGCCGTCGCCGATCCAAGTGAAGCCGCGGCCTTCGCGCTCACCCGCCTTGCGCGGACGGGCCTTGCCGGTCTCGCCGACGACCCGGATGCCATCGACTTTCTTCGCCTCCGACATGAATTCCCAGATCTTCCGCTCGGGGATGCCGTCGAAGATCGGTGTGGCCACCTTGAAGCCGAGCGCCTTGGCGGCGACGCCGAGGTGGGTTTCGAGCAACTGGCCGACGTTCATCCGCGATGGCACGCCCAGCGGGTTGAGGCAGATGTCGACCGGCGTGCCGTCGGCGAGGAACGGCATGTCCTCCTCCGGCACGATCGTCGCGACGACCCCCTTGTTGCCGTGGCGGCCGGCCATCTTGTCGCCCACCGACAGCTTGCGCTTGGCGGCGATGAAGACCTTGACCTCCTTGATGACCCCGGGATCGACCTCGTCGCCGGATTCAAGCGAGTCGAGCTTGCGCTCGCGCTCGCTGTCGAGCTCCTGGAAGCGGCCCTCGAAGGTGCTGATGATCTCGAGGATCTTGTTGCGGATCGGCGACGGGTCGATCTCGATGTGATCGTGCACCGACGCGAGTTTGCGCAGCAGCGTCTTGGTGATCTTGCGGTTGGCGGGAATGATGATCTCGCCGCTCTGCGCGTTGACGACGTCGAGCGGGATTTTCTCGCCGAGCAGGATGTCGGACAGGCGCTCGGTGAGGTCGTCGGTGAGCTTGTCCGCCTTCTTCTTGTGCTCATCGTTGATCTTCTTGAGCGTCTTCTTGAGTTCGGTCGGATCCACCTTGTCGGCGCGTTTGCGCGCGAGCCCGCTCTGCGAGACGCGGACGTCCTGGACAATGCCGGTGCAGCCCGAAGGCACGCGCAGCGAGGTGTCCTTCACATCGGCGGCCTTCTCGCCGAAGATCGCGCGCAGCAGGCGCTCCTCGGGGGCGAGTTCGGTTTCCGATTTCGGGGTGATCTTGCCGACGAGGATGTCGCCCGGTTTCACCTCCGCGCCGATGCGGATGATGCCGTCGTGATCGAGGTTGCGCAGCGCTTCCTCACCGACGTTCGGGATGTCGCGCGTGATTTCTTCGGGTCCGAGCTTGGTGTCGCGTGCGGCGACCTCGAACTCGGAAATGTGGATCGAGGTGTAGACATCCTCCTTCACGGCGCGTTCGGAGATGACGATGGCATCCTCGAAGTTGTAGCCGTTCCAAGGCATGAAGGCGACCAGCACGTTGCGGCCCACCGCGAGTTCCCCGTCCTCGGTGTTCGGCCCGTCGGCAAGCACCTGGCCCTTCCTGATCTTCGCGCCCTTGGCGACGATCGGTTTCTGGTTGATGCAGGTGCCCGCGTTGGAGCGCATGAACTTCCGCAGCGGATAGGCCATGACGCCCTTGGCCGGGTTGGTCTTCACCGATTCCGGGTCGCTGAGGAACTTCTCGTCGGAAACGGGGAGTTTGCCGTCGGCGGTGGTGACGATGATTTCCGCGGTGGCGGCGGCGACGATGCCGTCGGCTTCGGCAACGATCACGGCACGCGAGTCGCGCGCGGCCTTGCCCTCGAGACCGGTGCCGACGAGCGGCGCCTCGGAGACCAGCAACGGCACGCCCTGGCGCTGCATGTTCGAACCCATCAGCGCGCGGTTCGCGTCGTCATGCTCGAGGAACGGAATCAGGCCGGCGGCCACCGAAACCAACTGCTTCGGCGAGACATCCATGTAATGGACATCGCCGACGGGCGCCTCGATGAATTCGCCGCCCTTCTCGCGAGCGGTGACCCGCTCGGTGGTGAACCGACCGGACTTGTCGATCGGGTTGTTCGCCTGGGCGATCAGGTAGTTCTCTTCCTGGTCGGCGGTGAGGTACTCGATCTCGTTGGTGACCTTGCCGTTGCGCACGCGGCGGTAGGGCGTCTCGATGAAGCCGAACTCGTTGATGCGCGCGTAGGTGCACATCGAGTTGATCAGGCCGATGTTCGGACCTTCCGGCGTCTCGATCGGGCAAATGCGGCCGTAGTGCGACGGATGGACGTCGCGCACCTCGAATCCCGCGCGGTCGCGGTTGAGTCCGCCGGGCCCTAGCGCCGAGAGACGGCGCTTGTGCGTGAGTTCGGCCAGAGGGTTGGTCTGGTCCATGAACTGCGAGAGCTGGCTGCGGCCGAAGAAGTCGCGCACCACGGCGGAGAGCGCCTTCGGGTTGATCAGCTTCTGCGGGGTCATGCCCTCGATGTTGACGTCGAAAAGCGTCATGCGCTCCTTGACGAGACGCTCGGTGCGTGCCAGGCCGACGCGGCACTGGTTGGCGAGCAGTTCACCGACCGCGCGCACGCGGCGCGAGCCGAGGTGATCGATGTCGTCGACGACGCCGTCACCCTTCTTGAGCTTGAGGATGTACTTGACCGCCGCGAGAAAATCCTCGGGCACCATGATCCGCTGATCGGAGTCGACCCGGATGCCGAGTTTCTGGTTGATCTTGTAGCGGCCGACGCGGGTGAGGTCGTATTTCTTGGCGTCGAAGAACAGACGCTTGAGGAGCGCGCGGGCGTTGGCCGCGGTGGGCGGATCACCCGGGCGCAGCTTGCGGTAGATGTCCTTGAGCGCGGATTCCTCATCGTGCGCGGGGTCCTTGCGCAGCGACTTGAGCAAGATCTCGTCCTCGCGGCCGTCGATCACCTCGACGGTCTTGTGGCCCACTCCGATGAGCTGGCGCACGGCACCCATCGTCAGCGGTTCGTAGGCCTTGGCGATGACGGTGGTGCCGTCGAGGACATTCTCGAACGGCATCAAATGACCGAGTTCGTCTTGGTCGATCGATTCCGAGAGCTGCAGTTTCCTCGAGCTGTAGAAGCGGCTGACGATGTCGCGGTCGGTCGGGAAGCCGAGGACGCGCAGGAAGGTGGTGGCGAGGAACTTGCGGCGGCGGCGGCGGCGGTCGAGATAGACGTAGAGCAGGTCGTTGGTGTCGAACTGCACTTCGAGCCACGATCCGCGGTCCGGGATGATGCGGAACGAGTGGAGCAGCTTGCCGTTGAGGTGCTGCGAGGTCTCGAAGCAGATGCCCGGCGACCGGTGGAGCTGCGAGACGATCACACGCTCGGCCCCGTTGATGATGAAGGTGCCGCGGCGGGTCATCATCGGCATCTCGCCCATGTACACGCGCTCTTTTTTGGCGCCCGACTCGTCCTTGAGCTTGAACGTGACATAGAGTGCCGCGCTGAAGCTCTCGCCGTTGCGCAACGAGTCGAGCGACGTGATCTTCGGGTTCTCGATGTCGTAGGAGATGAACTCAAGCTCGATCGCCTCGTCGTAGCTCTTGATCGGGAACACCTCGCGGAACACGGCCTGCAGGCCGGTGTCGGTGCGCTCCGCGTGGGGGACGTCCTTTTGGAGGAACTCGTCGTACGAGCGGCTCTGGACCTCGATCAGGTTGGGGGGCTCGATGACCTCTTCGAATTTCCCGAAATACAGACGTTCAGCCATGGTGTTGGGGTGGGGTGTTCGGAT
>VHCM01000054.1 GCA_016871685.1 Verrucomicrobiota bacterium | reverse complement strand
CGCTGCGCAATGCCACCACTGGTCGCTACGTCCTATCCGCGCAGAAAACCAGCGACGGCAACGAATATCAGCAACTCACCTTCACCACCGCCCAGCTTGCCGGGCTCGACCAGACGGCTGTCTACACGCTTGATTTCGTCGATGCCGCCCACGGCGGCTGGGGCTGGGTTGCGCTGGACACGGTGCGCATCGCGGGCGCGCTCTACTCACCGCCCAGTCCGGTCATTACCGTCACGGGCACGCCTGCCGCGCTGAGCACCACTTACGGAACAGCCTCTTCGGCGACCAGCTTCACGGTCTCAGCCGTGAACCTCACGACCGGAATCACCGTGACCGCTCCGGCGGGCTATGAAGTCTCGGCCAGCGATGGCAGCGGCTTCGGCGGCAGCATCACCATCGGCACCGCCGGCACGGTCTCTGACACCACCGTTTACGTGCGCATCGCCGCCGCCACCTCCGCAGGTGCGCCTGCCGGTGATGTCACGCTCGCCAGCACCGGTGCAGCCTCGAAAACGGTCGCCGTTTCCGGTACCGTTGCAGCCAAGGCCGTCATCGTCACTGCCGATGTGAAATCTAAAACTTACGGCGAAGTAGACCCCGTCCTTACCTACAATGCCAGCGGACTCGTTGGCAGTGACGCGCTCAGCGGTGCCCTGTCCCGCGCCTCTGGCGAAAACGCCGGCACCTACGCAATCGGTCAAGGGACGCTCGCCAACGCGAATTACTCGATCAGCTTCACCGGTGCGGACCTGACCATCTCGGCCAAGGCGCTGACCATCACCGCCGATGCGAAGAGCAAGACCTACGGTGATGCCGATCCGGCACTCACCTACAGCACCAGCGGCCTGGTCGCCGGCGACAACCTCGCAGGTTCGCTCTCCCGCGCCAACGGCGACAATGTGGGTGTCTACGCGATCAGCCAAGGCACATTGGATGCGGGCTCGAACTACACCGTGTCCTTCACCGGTGCCGACCTCACGATCACGGCCAAACCGCTCACGTTCACCGGAGTGACCGCCGCCGACAAGGTGTATGACGGGACCCCCATCGCGGTGATCGACTACAGCGCGGCGTCGCTCTCGGGGGCCGTCAATGGCGACGACGTCATCCTCGACATGGAGCTGATGTACGGTGCATTCGCTGACAAAAACGTCGGCTCCGGCAAGTCGGTGTTGCTCAGCGGCTACTCGATCTCGGGTGCCGACAGCGGCAATTACAACTTCACGGCGCAGGCCGGTGTGACGGCCTCCATCACTCCCGCGCCACTGGATGTCACCGGCGTGACCGTCGCCGACAAAGTCTACGACGGCACGTCCGACGCGGTGGGGGACAACGGAGCGGTCTCGCTTTCGGGCGTGATTTCCGGCGATACCGTGACCCTTTCCTTTGAATCCGCGACCGCTGCGTTTGCCGACAAGAACGTCGGCACCGGCAAGGCGGTGACACTTGGCGGCTATTCAATCTCGGGAACCGACAGCGGCAACTACAGCCTCAACCAGCCCGTCGGCGTGACAGCCACCATCACGGCGGCCGCCCTCACGATCACCGCCGATGCGAAGGGCAAGACCTACGGCGACAACGATCCGGCGCTGACGTACACGAGCAGCGGTCTGGTCGATGGTGACAGCCTCACTGGTTCGCTCACGCGCGCTTCTGGCGAGGATGCGGGCACCTATGCGATCACCCAGGGCACGCTCGACGCGGGGTCGAACTACAGCACGACCTACACCGGTGCGGATCTGACGATCAGCGCCAAATCCCTGGCATCCTCCGACATCACGCTCACCCGTAACGAGGACGATAGCTACTCGGCCAGTGCGGTCGGAGTCGACGGCTTCACCTACAGCTACCAAGGTCGCGATGGCACGAGCTACGGCCCGAGCGCCACAGCTCCCGACGCGCCGGGCAGCTACACGGTCACCGCCACCGCGGACGACCCGAACTACACCGGCTCGAAGAGCGAGGATTATGTGGTCTACGAGACCGGCGACCTCACCTTCTCCGGTCTCCAGCCCTCCTATGACGGTAGCGGCAAGAGCCCGGTCGTTTCCCTCAATGGCACGGTCAACAACGACGTCACCGTCGGCTATCGCGCGATCGATCGCACGGCCGCTCCCGCGGTCTACAGCAACCTGCCCGCGAGTCTGGACCAGTCCTACCCGAGCCACGCGTATCAGGCGCAGCAGACCTCCGCCTTCGGCAACCTCGTCGAGCTCGGCGGCACCAACCGCGTCGGCGACCACGTCGAGGTGGTAATGGTCACCTGGGCGTCCGCCGCGATGTTCCCGGCGCAGGCCGCCGAGGATCCCACCGGTTGGCGTCACCCGCTCACCGTCAGGATCGCCGGACTGGTCGATGACGGCGATGGCGGAAGCATCCTCGAATTCACCGAGGAGTCCACGGTTCACCTTCACATCCCGTGGAGGCCGGCGACCGTCTCGGAAGGTGGCGACTATCCCTACAACGGCTATGCATTCAAAGCGGTGATCCCGCTTTCCGGCAAAGTCGCGCTGCCGGAGCAGTGCGTAGTGCTCGTTGGCTTCAACACCGGCACCTACGGCTTCGAGCCGCTCGGCTACGAAGGTCCGTTCGATTACCTCAACATCGCGATCGATCCCAACCCGGAAACAGTCGGCAGCGATCTGGATCCCGACGCGGTCTTTGTCGAACGCGACACGAATCCACCCACCGGCGCGGTGCTTGGCTACGAATTCGGATGGGAAGCATTCGGCTCGCCGCTCATCACCATCGCCGCCCGCGAGTCCGCGCTCACCGATCCGGTGTTCTCATCGACTCCGCCCGTCAACGCTGGTGACTACCACGTTTACGTGACCCATCCGGGTGGTGACGAGGCTTATGCCACGCTGACGATCCTGCCCGCGTCCCTCGCGGCGGGCGACATCACGCTCACGGACAACGGCGACGGCAGCTACAGCGCCAGCGCCGATGGTGTGAGTGGGTTTGCGATCGTCTATGAAGGGCGCAACGGCACCAGTTATGGTCCATCGGCCACGCCGCCGACCGAGCCCGGCGACTACAAGGTCACCGCAACCTCGACCGATCCGAACTACAGCGGCTCGAAGAGCATGGACTACAGCATCGCCGGTCCGCCGCCGAGCGACCACCCGGCCTACAAGATCACCTCGATCAGCATGGTCGGCTCGGTTTGCACGATGACGTGGGAGTCCCAGCCGGATGCGGTGTACACCGTGCAGGCAACCGCGAACCTCGCCGATGCCTCCTCTTGGCAGCCAATCCACTCCGGTATCGCCTCGGGCGGCAGCTCGACCACGATCAGCATCGACCTCTCGACCACCTCGCACAACGGTGCGCCGAAGCTGTTCATGCGCGTTGTCACCGGCACCCCCGACTGATTCCGTTCAATTCGATTCTGGAAACCGAAACGGGATGTGGTTCGCCACATCCCGTTTTTTGTGTCCCGATGCGGCAATCGGCGGCTATCGCTGCGTTGTGACAATTCCCGACATCCCGCTTGCGTGAGTGGATTTCCGGTCGTACGGATGTTCCGTGCCGCTGCGGGCGGGAACAACGGTGGATCCGGACGCATCATACCAATGGTCGGCGAGTGCGCGGCGCTACGCCGGATTGCGGCCGGAAAAAGGCTGGCCGACTCGCAACATCCGTTTCCTGCGGCATCGTGTGCTCCCCGGAATGTTCCGCCGGACTTCCGGCGATGTGCTCGAACCGGTCACCGAGCCGCCTGCCTCCGACAAGGTGCGCATCACCTGGATCGGCCATGCCTCGTTCTTCCTTCAGTTTGCCGGTCACTCGGTGGTCGTGGATCCCAACTGGGCGAAATGGCACGGACCGGTGAAGCGCTTGCGCCAGCCCGGATTGTCGCTGCACGGGCTGCCCAAGGTCGATCTCGTGCTGGTGACGCACGCGCACTTCGACCACCTGCACAAACCGAGCCTGCGCATCCTCAAGGCGCGCGAGGGCATCGTCGTGCCGCGTGGCAGCGGACCACTCGTGCACAAGCTCGGCTTTCCCGCGACCCATGAAATGGCCGTTTGGGACGCACTGCGTTTCGATCGTCTCGAGGTGATCCACACGCCGTCGCATCACTGGGGCGCGCGGTTTCTCCATGACGTGCACCGCGATTACGGCGGCTACATCGTGCGCGCGGCAGGCAAGAGCGTGTTCCATTGCGGTGACAGCGCGTATTTCGAGGGATTCCGTGAAATTGGTGCCCGCCACCCGATCGATGTCGCGCTGATGCCCATCGGCGCCTACGAGGCACCGAGCGGTCGTGACGTGCACATGAATCCGGAGGAGGCCGTGCGCGCCTTCGCCGACCTCGGCGCGAAACTGCTCATCCCGATGCATTACGGCACCTTCCCGCTCGGCAACGAGCCTCACGACGAACCGGTGGAACGCCTGCTTGCCGAGGCCGACCGGCTCGGCATCAGTGAACAGGTGCTCGTTCCCGAGGAGGGAGTGGGCATCGAGTGGTGAGCCGTCACCCGCATTCGCCATGAACCGCTTGTCGTTGGTCATCCTCGCCGCGCTGCCGATCTTCGTCGCGTGCGGCAAACCCGAATCCGCAGCCCCCGCCGTAACCATGGAACCCGCCCCACCTCCCGAAATTCCCGCAGGCACCGCCACGGCCACCCTCGGCGGTGGTTGCTATTGGTGTCTCGACGCCGCCTACCGCCAGCTCGACGGCATTGTTTCCGTGACATCCGGATTCATGGGCGGGCATGTGGCCGATCCCACGTACGAGAAGGTCTGTGAGGGCGACACCGGCCATGCCGAAGTCGTCCATCTCGTCTTTGATCCGCAACGGATTTCTTACGAGCGCATTCTCGCTTGGTTCTGGGAAATTCACGATCCCACCACTCTCAACCGTCAGGGCAATGATGTCGGCACACAATACCGGTCGGCGATCTTTCATCACGACGAAGAACAGCGCAAAACCGCGGAATCATCGAAAGCCGCCGCGGCCGCGGCATTCGACGATCCGATTGTCACTGAAATCACACCGGCGTCGGCGTTCTATCCGGCTCCCGTCGACCACCAGGACTATTACTTCCGCAACAAGTCGCGCAATCCATACTGCCGCTTTGTCATCGAGCCCAAACTCCGCAAGCTCAAGCTTGATCATTGATCCATCCGGCGTCCTTTCGAAAGAGAATGATCCGCACGAAGCGCACATGGCTTGCGAAGCGATTGAGCATAGCCGGATCTTCAAGGGGGGCACGGGCAGCTTGCCCGTTCTTCGATGGCAAATAGAAAGGTCCGCACAAAGACGGGACGCGCCGGCCCGGGCAAGGGATGATCATGCATGGTCACGATGCGATCATCCGAAAGTTGCGAAGATCCAATGATGGATCCGCTTCGATGCCGTCGACGAGCCAATCGGCCAGCCGTCGTGCCACGCCGGGCGCGTAGAGTGATCCTTTCGAACCGAGTCCGTTGAAGATCCAACATCCTTCCGGAAGGGGTCCGATGAGTGGCTGGCTCCGGCGCACGATGGGGCGTACCCCTGCCTCGTGGGCAAGGATCTCGAAATCCGCTCCGCCGAGTCTGGTGGCGATCGTGGCGACTTTGGCGCGGCCTTCGGCGGTCGGCGATTCATCGAGTGTTTGCCATTCATAGGTCGATCCCGCCTTGAAGCAGCCGTTGCCGATCGGCACCAGCCAGCCGCCCGCGCCGACACGGATCATCGACTCGTCCCATCCGGTGGCGCGCAGGGTGAGGATCTCTCCTTTGGCACAGCGGTGCGCGCCGAGTTGCCCGCTGAGCAGTCCGGCCGCACCATCGCAGCGGACCAGCTCACGGTTCGTGTCGTCGGGGCTGATCTCGTCCTGCCGATACAGCCCGAGTGATTCGAAATGTGCGCGCGATCGGTCGAGAAAAGCGCGCGTGTCGAGTCTGCCGCCGCCGCCGAGGACAATTGCGCCGGTCCATCCGCCCGGCGGATCGGCGAGAGCCTCATCGATCCACCGGGCGACTTCGGGTTGCTCGGCCTTGTGGCGGATCTTGCGCCACTCGTCACCGGTCTGCGCGAGGCGCAGCACCGGCAGTGGGTGCCACAAGCTTGTGCCGAGGATTTGCTCGATGTCGCGATAGAATGCGACCGACTCCGGCAGAAACTCCGCGATGCGCCAGCTCGGTTCGAATTGTCTGCCGGTCACCGGGTTGACCAGTCCCGCCGCCACGCGCGACGATCCGCCGATTCCGCGGTCGATGATGGTGAACGGCACGTTGCGCTCAAGCAGCTGCCAGGCGAGACAGGTGCCGGCGAGCCCTTGGCCGAGAATCGTCCATGCGGGGGGCGGCATCACGACGGCTCCGGCATCAGCGGCTCGTTGGGATCACGCCATGCGGGGTCGTGACCCTTGGCATAATCGAAGAGGTGTTTGTGCAGGTAGGGATGGAACGATTGCCGATGGTCTTCGGGAAGTGTGTCGACGATCGCTGCATTGAGACTTTGCGCGAGCTTCTGCATCATATGCAGCGTGAGTTGCCGTCCCTTGCGTGCGCGCTGGACTTGCTTGTGGGTGAGTTGGTCCGGAGACGACGCGACGAGCCGGTGATTGCCGAGATTCCAGCACGTCATCAGCCGGTCGATCGGCTGCACGCCGTGATCGCGGCCGGTCGGGACTTGGGTCGGGTTCATGAGCGTCCGGTTTACGAGAGGGTCTTGCGGTTGAGGATGCCGTCGATGAGTGCGCCTCGGGTGTCGATGCCGGTGACGCGGCGCTTCGCCTGTGGCTGCATGAGGATCTCGCGCAGTCGCATCATCGATCGCCCGCCCGACTGGCTGTCGTAGCTGTTGAACGCGATGGTGAAGCGCGCGTCGGGATCGACCGGCGCGCCCTGATGATCGAAACGGACGATTTCCTTGCTGCGGCTCATCTGGATGTCGAACGGCCAGAACACGCGGTCCGATCCGCGGTTCTCGCGTTCCTCTTTGAAGATTTCAAGAATCTCCGACGCGCCGATCTCGGCGGTGACCAGCAGGTTCTCGTAAGGCAGCATGCGCCAGCAGTCGGCGATGGTGATGTCGCCCGCCGGCAGACTGCCGGTGCCGAACGTGCCGTGGAAAACGCCGTGGACCTTGGTGCCTTCGCGTTCGAGTGCTTCGCGGAAGCATTGGCAGAGCAGATCGAGCACCTCGTTGTTGCGCGGATCCGCGGAAAACTCGCGGGTGGCATGGCCGATGTTGCGGGCGAGCAGTTCGCTGCTCGATTTCAATTCGGGGTCGGCTGCCTCGAGCACGGCGGGATCGGTCTCGTGAGAGGCATCCATCAGCACGGTCGATGCGATGCGTCCGACCAGCTTGCGGCTTTGCAGGTCGAAGGTGAGGTCGACCCTGCCGCAGTGGATTCCGTGATACGACGCTTGGCTGCACAGCACGCCCTCCAGATTCCACGACGGTTGGTCCTGATGGCTATGCCCGGCGAGCAATACATCCGCGCCGGGCGCGGTCCGCAGCATCTCGCGCAGCGGGTTTGCGAAATCATCCTGTTGGCGCCACCCCATGTGCGATGAGACGACGATGGCGTCAGGTTTTTCCGCGCGCAGTTCATCGAGGCATCGCTTGAGCGCGTCGCCTGGCGGCAGCAGGCCCGCTCCGCCGAGCGTCTCGGGGCTCAGCCAGAACGGCAGTCCTGGCGTGACGACGCCGATGATGGCGATGCGGAATCCGCCGGTCTCGCGGATGATCCACGGGACGACCTTGCGCCATTCGCCGTCTGCGGATCCGGCGGGTTTGCCGTCGAACGTGAGGTTCGCGCCGAGCACCGGGGATTGTGAATGCGCGAGGTTGGCGCGCAGCACCTGCGGTCCCCAGTCGAAATCGTGGTTGCCGAGCGTCCATGCGTCGTAGCCGAGGCGGTTGAACATCCGCATCATCAGCTCGCCGCGGGTCGAGTGGCTGGCGGCGGTCCCTTGATAGACGTCCCCGTTGTCGATGAGTAGGGTATGCGGCGTCTGGCGGCGCCAGTTGCGGATCATCGTCGCGCATCGCGCGAATCCGCCGAGGTTTTCGACTCCATCGTAGTTTCGGGTGGGCAGAATGTGGCCGTGGAGGTCGGTCGTGTGCAGGATCGAAACCGTGCGGAAGTCCTCGGGATTCGAGCGCAGGCCGGTGACCTGCGAGCCAGCCCATGCGGCGGCACACGAGAGAAACGAGCGTCTGCTGAAATTCGTGCCGGACATGCCGCGATCGTGGCACGCCCGGCGGGCATGACAAGCAAACGCGGACGAGAGCAACGGGCGGGTCGGCGAATCCCGTGGGAAATCCACCGCTGGCAGGGGAGCGCGACTTGACAGCCGGGTTCCGCTTGTGCGCGATGTGCGCGTCATGGCCAAGCGTTCCATTCGGGAAATTGATCTTCGCGGCAAGCGCGTGCTGGTGCGCGTCGATTTCAACGTGCCCCAGGACAAGACCACTGGAGCGATCACGAACAACCAGCGCATCGTCGCGGCGTTGCCGACGTTGCGTCACATCCTCGACCAAGGTGCCTCGCTGGTGTTGATGTCGCATCTCGGCCGCCCGGACGGCAGGCGCGTCACCAAATACTCGCTGCGTCCGGTGGCCGATGAATTGTCGAAGCTGCTCGGCCGGTCGGTCCGGTTTCTCGACGACTGCGTCGGCCCGGAGGTCGAGGCCGCCTGTTCGCAGAGCGCGCTCGCGCCCGGCGATGTCGTCCTGCTTGAGAACCTGCGATTCCACATCGAGGAAGAGGGCAAGGCGAAACAAGAGGATGGCACGGTGGTGAAGGCCGGAGCACAGGAAGTCGCGGCATTCCGGGCCGGGCTGAGTCGGCTCGGCGACGTGTTCGTGAACGATGCGTTCGGCACCGCCCATCGTGCGCACAGCTCGATGGTTGGCATTGATTTGCCTGTGCGTGCCGCCGGGTTTCTGATGCAGGCCGAGATCGAGGCCTTCACCGCGGTGCTGGAATCACCGAAGCGTCCGCTGCTCGCGATCCTCGGTGGGGCGAAAATCGCCGACAAGATTCCGCTCATCGAAAATCTGATCGAGAAAGCCGACGACATCATCATCGGTGGTGGCATGGCCTTCACGTTCCGCAAGGTCATCGACGGGATGAAGATCGGGGCCAGCCTGTTCGATGCGGAGGGTGCGGAGATCGTGCCGCGGTTGGTCGGGAAGGCGCGGGACAAGGGTGTCCGCATTCATTTGCCGGTCGATTTCCTCTGCGCCGACCGCTTTACCGCCGATGCCGCGACGCAGCTCTGCGAGGGGGATATCCCCGATGGATGGATGGGTCTGGATGTCGGCCCTAAGTCGCGGGAGCGGTTCGCCGACGTGATCTCTGCGGCAGGCACGCTGATCTGGAACGGTCCGCCCGGGGTGTTTGAGTTCGATGCGTTTGCCGAGGGAACCCGCGCGATGGCTGCCACGGTTTGTGAGGCAACCGCCGCCGGCGCGGTCACGGTGATCGGCGGTGGCGACACCGCCACGGCCGCGAAAACATTCGGCGTCGATACCAAGGTGAGTCATTGCTCCACTGGCGGAGGTGCCAGCCTCGAATTCCTCGAAGGCAAGGTGCTTCCGGGAGTGGCCGCGCTTTCGGATCAGTGAACTTGTGATCAGGATGTTTCATCATTCCCTCCACCCATGAACCGCAAACCGATCTTCGCCGCCAATTGGAAGATGAACAAGGGACCCTCCGAAACGGAGATTTTCCTCAAGAGCTTCCTGCCCAAGATCCATGGACAGGATTTTCCCTGCGAGATCGTGATCGCGCCGCCGTTCGTCTCGCTGCCGAAAATCTCGGAAATCCTGCGGGACGCCTCAGCGGGATCGGATGGTCAACCCGTGCGCATCGGCGCGCAGGACTGCTCATGCCATGACGCGGGAGCATATACCGGCGAGGTGAGCGTGTTTATGTTGCGCGAACTCCTCGTGCAGTACGCCATCGTCGGGCACAGCGAGCGCAGGACGATCCAGGGGGAAAGCGACACGCTGATCCATGCGAAGCTGCGCAAGGCGCGCGAAGCGATGCTCAAGCCGGTGTTCTGCATCGGCGAGACGCTCGCCCAGCGCGAGTCCGGCGAATTGGAGCGCGTGCTGTCCACCCAGGTCGCGGAGGGCTTGCGAGGACTCGACCCGAAGGACGTGCTCGAAACCGTGATCGCTTACGAGCCGGTCTGGGCGATCGGCACCGGCGTCACCGCAAGCTCCGCCCAAGCGCAGGAGGCCCATGCCTTGGTGCGCTCGCTGGTTGCCGGACTGCATGGTGCGGACGCGGCGTCGCGGGTCAGGATTCTCTACGGCGGCAGCGTCAAGCCCGACAACGCGGCGGAATTGATGGCCTGCCCGGACATTGATGGTGCGCTGGTGGGCGGTGCTTCGCTCGAGCCGCAAAGTTTTTTCGAAATCATCCGCAGGGGGTGTGGACGCCCCTGATTAAGTCATGAAACGGATGGCATGGATCCTCACCCTCTTGGTCGCGGCATCGGCTTCGGCGCTTGCGGACCATGTGATCGTCACCGGCGGGCCTGCCCTGCGGAAATGGGAGGACCTGCGCGTTCAGGAGGACCGCCACGACCGTTGGTGGGCGAATTTCGTGCGGGCCTCGACGCTGCGCATGGCGGAACTCCGCACGGCCGGTGGCCCCTCGGCACCCATCGTCTGGTTCGTGTTCAAGCCAGGCTACGTCACGCGCGGCCGTGAGGACGGCAAGCCGTATGTGCAATGGATCACCGAGCAGGCGCAAAAGCGCCGGGTACCGCTCATCTGGTTCGACAGCGGTCCCGGATTCATCAAGGCCTTCAACGCGCGTCCGCGTGGATCGGTGAAGACGTTGGATTTTTTCGGTCATTCGAACCGCCATGCGTTCATGTTCGACTATGGCAACGACATCATCGCCTCCTCGACCGCCTGGCTTCACGAGCGGGAAATCCCGCGATTGAGGCGCGCGGTCTTCGCGCGCGGCGCACACTGCAGGAGCTGGGGCTGCCACACTGGCGAGAGCATGAGCAGCGTCTGGCGTCAGCACCTAGGAGTGCCGCTCGAAGGGGTGAAGGGGCCGACCGACTACCGCCCGCTCAGCTTCGGCAGGATGCCCGAGGCCAAGGGGCCGTGGACGATGTGAAGTCGGTGCGGTCCGCTGCGGCAAACGACTCTCGCTCCTTGCCATCCGGGTCTTGCGGCGCTTGGATGGGGCGTTCACCCGATCATGACCTTCGCCGAACTCAAACACCTCCATTCGCTGCCGCTCTTCGATCTGATCCAGCGCGCCCGCGAAGTCCATGTCTCGCATTGGCGCGACCGTAAGGTGCAGTTGTGCACGCTGCTTTCCATCAAAACCGGTGGTTGCTCCGAGGATTGCGCGTATTGCTCGCAGTCCGCCCGCTACGAGACGGAGATCGAGCGTCAGCCGTTGATGGAGCGCGACGAGGTGATGCGGCATGCCCGCGCGGCTAGGGCCGGCGGCTCCACCCGCTTCTGCATGGGGGCCGCGTGGAAAGGCGTGCGCGGCGGAACCGAACGCTTCGAGCAGGTGCTCGACATCGTGCGCGAGGTGTCCACTCTCGGCATGGAAGTCTGCGTCACGCTGGGCGAACTCGGAGCGGAAGAGGCCAAGCAGCTGCGCGAAGCGGGAGTGACGGCCTACAATCACAACCTCGATACCTCGCCCGAGCATTATCCGAACATCGTCACCTCCCACACCTACGAGGATCGGCTGCGGACGATCCGCCACGTCCAGGACGCCGGCATGTCGGTGTGCTGCGGCGGCATCCTCGGACTGGGTGAAACGATCGACGACCGCTTGCGGATGCTCGAGGTGATTTCGAATTTCAATCCGCAGCCGGAAAGCGTGCCGATCAACTCGCTGATGCCGATGCCCGGAACGCCGCTTGCGGAAAATCCGCAGGTCGATCCGTTCGATCTCGTGCGCATGATCGCATGCACTCGCATCGCCGTGCCGATGGCCAAGGTGCGGCTCTCCGCTGGCCGAACCCGCTTGTCCGAAGGCATCCAGGCACTGTGCTTCTTTGCCGGGGCGAATTCGATTTTCTATGGTGAGAAGCTCCTCACCGCTGGAAATCCCGAGATGGAGGACGACCGCAGGCTGCTCGCCAGACTCGGACTGGACACGCTGGAGGCCGACCCCTCGCTCGAGGCACCCGCGGGCGATCCGCACAGGCCACCATCGCCGTTCATGCGCGAGGCCGGCAGTGCGTGCTGTTGATCAATCGGTGTCCAGTCCGGCCGATCCGTCGATGACGATCACGATTTCTCCCTTCGGCGGATGCGCGTCGAACCATTCGGACAGCTCGGCCGCGGTGCCGCGGTGGCAGGTTTCGAATTTCTTGGTCAGCTCGCGGGCGACGCACACGGGTGTCTCCGGCGAGTTGTCGGCGAGGCACTTGAGGGTCGCCGCCAGCCGGTGGGGCGACTCGAAGAACACCTGGGTTTCGCCGGAGCGAGCCGCGCTCTCGAGGACTGTTCGCCGCCTGCCGGACTTCACCGGAAGAAATCCGCCAAACCGGAAGGCATGCGACGGCAGTCCGGACGCGACCAGCGCGGTGATCAACGACGACGCTCCCGGCAGCACCTCGAACGGCACGTCGCCGTCGATACAGGCACGCACCAGCCTGTAGCCCGGATCGGAAATGCCGGGCATGCCGGCATCGGTGATCACGGCGATGGTTTCACCGCGGCGGGCGGCCTCGATCAGCTCGGGTACACGACGCTGCTCGTTGTGCTCGTGCAATGAGACGAGCCGCTTGCCGGTGATGCCGTGGTGTGCCAGCAACGCCGCCGACCGACGCGTGTCCTCGCAGGCGATGCGATCGGCGCGCTTCAACGCCTCCAGCCCGCGCAACGTGAGATCGCCGAGGTTGCCGATCGGCGTGGGAACCAGAAGGATGCGTGCGGAAGAGTCCATGAAGACGGGGGCGGGGGATTCATCCACCGAGGGCCTGGCGCTCGTCAGTGGTGAGCGGTTGCGGTTTCCCGTTGCCGTCCACCCTCACCGTGGTGACATCCCCCTCGGCGCAGGTTTCACCGGTCGCATTGTTGATCCTGAATTTCCAGGTCACCGAGCTCGTGCCGAGCCGCGTGATCCACAGAGGCACGTCGATGCGCTCGCCGGTGACCAATGGCCGACGGTAGTCGCAGGAGGCGTGGACGCGCGGCCAACCGCCCGCAGCGCGGTCGAACACGAGCAGTCCCTTGGATCTGAGAAACGCGTGCTCGGCCCGCTCGAAATGAAGGAACGCATTCGGGAAATGCATCCACCCGCTGGCGTCCGTTTCCGCGAAGCCGATCTCGCTGCGGTGGCGGTAGGCGGGATCGGTCATTGGAAATCACTCGAACCTGCCGACCAACACCGAGGCGTTGTGTCCGCCGAAACCAAAGCTGTTGCTGATCGCGGTGCGGACATCGGCCTCCCTCGCGGTGTTGGGAACGCAGTCGAGGTCGCATTCGGGGTCCTGGTTGTCGATATTGATGGTGGGCGGCACGATGCCGTCACGAATCGACATGACGCACGCGATCAGCTCGATGCCGCCGGCCGCGCCAAGCATGTGGCCGGTCATTGACTTGGTCGAGCTGACCATCAGCCCGTTGTGCACATGACTGCCGAATGCGAGCTGGATCGCCTTGGTCTCGGCAATATCGCCCAGCCCGGTCGAGGTCGCATGGGCGTTGAGGTATTGCACGTCCTCCGGGTTTTTCCGGCCGTGTTTCAAGGCCATCCGCATGGCGTGGGCCGGTCCCGAGCCGTCCGGCGACGGCGCGCTGAGGTGGTAGGCATCGGCACTCACCCCGTAGCCGATGAGTTCGGCGTAGATCCTGGCACCACGCTTTTTCGCATGTTCCAGCTCCTCGATCATCAGGACTCCGGCACCCTCGCCCATGACGAAGCCGTCGCGGTCGCGGTCGAACGGTCGC
>VHCM01000053.1 GCA_016871685.1 Verrucomicrobiota bacterium | reverse complement strand
TGCAGCGAAATCGGAATCTTCGCGAGCGCGCGCATCGCGGCTTCGGTATCGACTCCGAGCGCGGCGTAGCGTTCGCGTGCCGCATCATACGCGGTGGCGATGGATCGTGAGGCATTGGACATGGGAAAGCAGGGAAATCGGTCGGAGTGTCCCGTCGTCGCCGCCATTCCGGCAAGCAAAACCTCGATCGGACGGGTGTGGTTGATGGAGCGAAGCGCGTCATCAAGGCGTGTGACGCGAGGGCGGGGGTCTTTTGCCTTGGCTTGGGGATCCCGCATCCCGTACCAAAGGGGTCGGCAAGCGGCATGAGACTTCTGAGGATTTTGACGTTCAAGGAATTGAAAGGGTACTTTCTCACGCCTTTCGGCTGGGTGGTGTTGGCGTACGTGGCGTTGATGCAGGGCGTGTCGCTCTCCGCGGCGATGAAAGGGTTTCGCGACACGGCGGTGAAGGACAGCCTGGTGTACGTCGCGTTCAACTCGCCGCTGTTCTGGTTTTCTTTCTTGTTCATCTTCCCGCTGATCACGATGCGTTTGTTCGCCGAGGAAGAGCGGACGGGTACGCTTGAAACGCTGCTCACCGCGCCGGTGCGCACCTGGCAGGTGGTGTTGTCGAAATACCTGGCCGCCATGGTGTTTTTCACGCTGCTGTGGGTGCCGGTGGCCTTGCAGTTCATGCTCTTCGGCGTGGTGAGCGGTCTGCCGCCGGCTTACGCGCCCGGAGCGATGACCGGTGCCTTCGCGATCCTGATGCTGATGGGTGCCGCTTACACCGCCGTCGGTTGTCTGGCCTCGTCTCTCACGTCGAGCCAGATCGTTGCCGGCCTCATCACCACCGGCCTGCTCGTGATCCAGTATTTCCTCGGCTACGTCACGGTGATCTGGGGTGAGTCGTTCGCCGGTGCGGCGTTCTTCCATCATTTGTCCGCGCACCGTCATCTCCACTATTTCACCAGCGGTTTGCTCGACACCCGCGCGGCCGTGTGGTTCCTCGGCATCGCGTTTTTCATGTTGGTGCTCACGCATCACGTCGTCGACCACCGCCGGTGGAAACGCTGAACGCTTTTTCATGACGTCATGACCGATTCCGCTGATTCCACCGAGTCTCCGATTCCCGCGGGCGTGCGTCCGTTGAACCGCTGGCGTGCGGGATCGCTCGCGGGGATCACGCTGCTGCTGGCGTTGGTCGCGGTCGTCGCGCTCAACTACCTCGGCTTCCATCACTACTTGCGCGCCGACCTCAGCCGGTCGGACGACTACTCGCTTTCTTCCGCCACGCGCGGCTACCTCGGGTCGGCCGCACTCAACGAACGAGCGGCACCGGTGCGCTGGATCCTCGCGTTCCGCCGCACCTCGCCGTTCTACGAGCGGGTCCGCGCGCTGGCCGAGGAATACCAGCGGCTTTCGGGCGGCCGGATCGTTCTCGAAACGGTCGATCCCATGCGCAGTCCGGCGCGCACGCAGGAGATTGCCGCGGCATACGGCATCACGCTGGTGCGGGATCTGGTCATCATCGACGCGCGGACCGATGATGCGCCGGCGTTGCGCGAGGGGGCCGACGGCGTGAAGTCGCTGCATCCGCATGTGAAGCTGGCGTTGGGTGAACAGATGGCGGTGCATGAAACGTCCGGCGCGGTGAGGCGCATCGCCGCCTTCCGCGGTGAGGACGTGTTGACCGCGACCCTGGTCGAGGCGATCGAGGGAAAGCCGCGGATGATGGCGCTGGTGGCGGACAAGACGTCGTTGACCGATGCCTCGCCGGGCACTGCGCGTGCGATGTTCGAGGAGAAACTGCGCTTTCAGAACATCGGGCTTGCGGAGTTGCGCATCGCGGATTTGCAGGACATCCCGGAGGATCTCGCGGGCTTGGTGATTGCCGCTCCGCGTCATGATTTCACCGAGCGCGAGATCGGCCTCATCGCGAAGTACTGGAATCGTCCGCGGGCGGCCATCCTGGTGCTTGCCGATGCCGACGGGCTGCCGCCGAACCTGCGTGCGTTCCTTCGCGGCAACGGCGTGACGGTGCGCAAGGATCGCGTGGTGACCCGTCGCGACGGTGCGGTGATCACTTCGGCCGAGGGGGTCTTCACGCACGGGCTCGGGTTTTTGTCCGGCCTCTCCGGGCAAAGCACATCGCTTGGCGGCGCGACCGCGTCGATCGACGTGCGCGAGGCCGCGGATGACTTGCTGGCGCGCGGAATCCTGCCGATGGGCTTGCTGGAAGTGCTGCCGGGATTCTGGGGGGAAACGCGCTTCGGCGAGGGTGAGGCGGCGTTCGACCAGACGGAAGATCACGCCGCACCGTTTCATCTGGCTGCCGCGGTGATGCGCGGGAAGGAATCCGACGATCGCTCTGCCGCCGAAAGCTCGCGCATGATCGTGATGTCCAACACCGATTTCCTGCTGCCCGATCATCAACGCGCGGAAAATCTCGACTTCCTCGCGTCGGCATCCAACTGGCTCGTCGGCCGTGAGTCCCTCGCCGGGATCGGTCCAAGGCCGCTGGGCACCTACAAACTGCCGTTGTTCGACGCCCAGGTCTCGTTCATCAACCGTGTGAATCTCATCTTCCTGCCGACCCTGCTGCTGCTCGTCGGCGGATTCGTCTGGTCGGCCCGACGGGCCTGATCGCCATCCATGCGCCTCCCGGGTTTCACCATTGTCCTCGCCATCGCCACGATCGTGCTTGGCGTGGTTGCCGCATGGCGTTGGAGGGATGGCGGACTGGACACGCTGCTCGGTGCTCCACCGGTCGCGGTTGGTCAGCCGCTTTATCCCGCGCTCGACCTGCGGCATGTCGCCGCCATCCGCATCGATGCGAGGGATTCGCGAGCGCAGTTCGTGTTGCGCGACGACGGATGGCATGCGGTGTCGCCGTGGGCCGATCGGATGGATCCGCGTGCGGCCGCGGCCATCCTCGGATTCGCCGCCGCGACGCGGGTCGAGGATCATGCCGACGCATTCGAAATCGATGCCGCGCAAACCGGGCTCGACGACAAGGCCGTGCACATTCGTTTGCTGGACCGCAGGGAACAGGTGTTGGCGGCATTCAAGCTCGGCAGGCAAACGCCGTGGAAGGCGCAGATCGAGGGAGCCGAAGCACCGGTGGCCACCTTGTTCGTGCAGCCGCTCGAACGGCACCGCGACGGCACGATCTACATCTGCACCGGCGACATCGGTCCGCTGTTCAAGGACGGCCTGCGGCTGCTGCGCGACCACCGTCCGTTTCATCTTCCGCCTCAAGCGCTTTCCCGGATCCGCATCCGCACCGGTGAGGGCGATCTCACGTTGGAGCGATCCAATCCCGCAGCGGCCTGGCACATTGCCAAACCGCTCGATCAGGCCGCCGATCCCGCGGCGGTGCGCACGATGATCGATGGCCTGATGCAACTGCAGGCGCTGCAAGTTTCCGATCGGGCGGAAGTCACGGTTCCCGCGGCAGAGAAACCCGTGCAATCCACCCAGATCGCCGTCAGCATGTTTGGAAGTGACCGCGAGCAGGTGCTCGACGTGTTGCCCGATGAATCCGCAGAGCGCGCGACGCCGGTGGTGCTTGCCACGGTGAGCGACCGGCCCGGAGTGGTCTTCGAGCTTCCCTCGGCCGCCGGAACCGGCAGGGTCACGCTCGACGGACTGCCCTTGGGACTCGATGCCTTGCGCGACCCGTCGCTTGCGCGCATCGATGTGGCGGCGTTGCAATCCGTGTCGATCCGCCCGGCGACATCGCGCGACATCCTGCTCGTCCGCGATCCGGGTCGGCCATGGATGGCAACCATTGGCGGGCAAACGCGCGAGGCCAACGAGGGTAATCTTTACCGGTTGCTCAAAGCGCTGACCGAAACCCGTGCCGAGTCGTTCGAGAGCGATGCCGCCACCGACTTCGCGCCATGGGGATTGGAGCGGCCGATCCTCACCCTCGAGTTCGGATCGCGTGACGGCCGCTCGCAGGCGATCCGCTTCGGCATCGATGGGGCGGGACGGCTTTTCGCCAATCCCGCCGGAAGCCCGACGGTGATGCGCCTGGATCCGAAGTTTCTCGAAAGCATCGCGATCGCTCCACACGAATGGCGGCACGAGCGACCATGGTCGATCGATCGCGTGAACCTGATCGCGCTGGAGCGCAGCATGGCCGCAGGCGCATCGGTCGCACTCGAATATGATTTTCTCAGGGAGGAGTGGCGCCTGGCCTCGCCGATGGCGGATCAGCCGGACGCGTCGGTCGATCGCGCCCGCGCCGACTTCGTGCTCGCCGCGCTCGAGAACCTGCGCGTCGCCCGCTGGCTGGCTCCGGACGATGCCGCGGCGCTGACCGCGCTGGCGTCGCCGGCGATGGTGATCCGCATTCGCGAGAAGTCGGTGAGCGACGCGGGTGAGTTCACCGGTTTCACCGACCGTCGGCTCATGCTTGCGCCCGCCGGGCCAGGGGACGACCCACCGTTCCACTACGGCGGCATTGCCGGAGACCCCCAGCCATTCCTGATCGACCGCGACACGTGGAGGAAACTCACCACCGGGATTTTTGAATGAAGCCGCCGGTTCTTTCCGAAAATCCTTGCGTTCCGCCGCTGGTGCGGGTGAAGATTCGATCGTGCCCGATACGGGCGTCCGGCATTCGCCGCCCATGACTTTCCAGGAACGATCCCCTCACGCCATCGCCGCCGCCCGCCGGTGCCGATGTCTCCCGTTTGTGTCCCGTCCATGATCCGGCAGACGGTTCATCGTTCCGCATCCCTCTTCGCGCCGTCCGCACGCCGCGGTCCTGCCGTCCAATGCTGCGGCGCGTCGCATCCACCCATCGGAGGACACTGCCATCGCCAAGCCAACTAAAGACAAATTCAGGGGCCGCCAGCGCGACATGACGCGCGTCAACGACCGCATCCGCGCACCGCGTGTGCGCGTGGTCACCGCCAGCGGCCAGCAACTCGGAGTCATGCCCACCCGCGAGGCGCTTGCCAAGGCGCGCGATGCCGGACTCGATCTCGTCGAGATCGCCGGCCAGGTCGATCCGCCGGTCTGCAAGATCGTCGATTACGGCAAGTTCAAGTACGAGCAGGCCAAGCTCAAGAAGCAGAAGTCGAAGAGCTCGACGCGGATGAAGGAGATCAAGCTCCGCGTCGGCACCGGCCAGCACGATTACAACATCAAGCTCGGACGCGCCGAGGGATTCCTCGACGGCAACCACAAGTGCCGGTTCGTGCTGCAATTCAAGGGCCGCGAAAACGCGCACAAGGATCTCGGCTTCGTCGTGCTCAACCGCATCATCGAGGATCTCAAGACGATGGCGCAGGTCGACCAGCCGCCGCGCATGAGCGGCCGGATTGTGGCGATGATCCTCTCGCCGCTGCCGCAGCACCAGCGCAAGCGCAAGTTCCAGCTCTTCCACGGCGAACTCATCGAGGAGGACGACCACGATGAGGAAGAGGAGGAACTCGACGACCTCGACGACGAGGTGCCCGATGATGAAGGCGAAGGCGAAACGCCGGATGCCGCGTCGGACGGCGATCCGCAGGCGGACGACGTGAAGTGACCTTCTGACGTCGCGGTAGTGGGTTGGGCGGATCTTCGCGCCCCATCCGGCTGCAAAGACTTCTTGATCAGAACGATGCGCGCACTCCCGTGTGCCAGAAGTCGGCCTCGGCCTTGGCTTCGCCCTCGGATTGCTCGACGATCCACTTTTCGTAGCCGGTCATCAGCAGCAGACGGTCGCGGTAGAGGTGTGCGTTGAGGCCGAGGAAGAGTGTGTGCATCGTGATCGTCGGGTCTTGGTCGATCACGACCAGGTTGTAGCGTCCGGTCGCCTTGAGGAGGCCCGGAACAATCCAGCGGCTGGGTGCCAGGGTGATGCCGCCGATGTCCAGGTCGCCCTTGGCGATCATGAGGTCGCCGATCACCGACCATTGCTCGTTTTCGCTGTGGAATCCGACGGAGGCGAGGTGACGCAGTGCCGGGTTGTCGATCCTCGCGTCGTCCACAACGAAATCGAGATCGGCGAGCAGTTCCGACAACTGGCCGTTGATGATCCTGTTGGAGAAGCCGCCGGTCGATTTGTCAAATCCGCCGGGACGGCTGGCATCAAAGTTGTGGATGTAGTCGGCGTACACCGTGGTCTTGGACTTTGATCCGGCGGTCGGCTTCAGGTGTTGTGCGACACTGAACGAGAACAGGCCGTCCTTTTCGATATCGGGGACCCATTCGTCCGAATCGGAGACAAACCAGCCGTATCCGTACTCCATGTCGCCGCTGCGATAGTTGACTTTCAGGCCGAGCGTGGGGTCCGGTGTGATGAACTCGGCCAGCAGCGAGCGGCCGGGGTAGGGTGATGCCGCGATGTCCTGACGGAACTCCGCCGAGAATCCGGGGCGGAACTTGCCGTAGGTGACCGATGTGTTCTCGGTGAGTTCCGTGGCGGCGCTCAGCTCGTCGAGGAAGAACACGTCTCCGTCGGGGCTGGTGGTTGTCGCGCCGGATCCGATCTCGGAGCCGACCGAGTACCACTCGAGCATTGTGTTGATGTCGGTGCTGCCGAAGGCCCGCATGCGGGCACCCAGCCGGGCGCGGCTTGTTTCGCGATCCCATTTCAAGTCGTTGGTGGATGTCTCGTTGCCGTCCTGGTCACGCAGCATCGCCTTGTTGCCGTTGAACACATGTGTGTCGAAAAATCCGGTGATCGCGAGTTGCTGGACCAACGGGTTCTCCGGATCGTCGAACAAGACGGCCTTGGCCCAGAGAGGATCGAATGTGCTGGTCTGCCACGATGGCCATGCGGGCTCGAACGGGTTGGTCTCGTCTTGCGTGATGTCGGTCATGTCGACCGGTTCGACGCGGCCTTCGAGGATGTCGAGGGCTTCGTTGGCATTGGCAATGGCACTTGCCGCCGCGCAGGCGAGGATGAGGGGGATGCGGGTGTTCATGGCGGATGACGGGGCGGAGCGGGGGCTGGTGTCTGGACAGGTGATGGATGAATCAGGATGCGTTCGGGTGGTCAGCCAGCCTTGTCGTCAAGCCGGTCGGCGGCGCGTTGCACGCGGCTGACGTATTGTTCGAGGCTTTCGCTTTTCCTGAGGTTGAGCGCGTTGCGCAGGTGGGGCAGGGCCTCGCCGTAGCGTCGTTCGCGGACCAGCATTTGGCCGAGCGAAAGATTGGCCGGATAAGCGACGTTGTCATTGCGCAGCGCGAGCTGGTAGTGGGTCCGCGCCTCGTTGAGGTGTTCTTCGCGTTTGGCGTCATCCTGCGCGGCACGGGCCATCGCATCGTGGTGGCGTGCGGTCTCGAGCAGGACATCGCCGTCGGCGGGGGCGAGCGACTTCAATTCGTCGAGCAAGGTGCTGGTGCGGCCGGTGTCCTTCATCGATTGGGCCACCCGGACTTCGGCGAGCAGCAGCGGTTTGCGATCGGCTTCGGCGAGCGCTTCGCCGGCCTTGTTCCGCAGTCCGCGCAGGAGGGCGTCGGCTTTCTCCGGATAACCGTAATCGACGAGGATGCGCGCGGACCGGAGGGTGCGCGGCACGTTGACCATCTGCGATCGCTCCATGCCTGCGAGGTAAGCGAGCAGCGCGAGCTGCGGCTGGCTGCGATCGATGTACAAGTTGCCCAGCAGGTTGAGGTTTGCCTCATCGGCGATGCCTTTCAGGCGCATGGTTTCGAGGTTGACGATGGCATCGTCCTTTTTTTCCTGTGCGAGCAGTGCGTTGGTTTGCTGCAGCCAGAGTTGGCGGTCGTTCGGGTTGCGCTGGATGAGAGTCCCGATGAGGCTGGCGGCCTCGGCATTTTTTTCCTGTGCCATGAGCGCTTGGGCGAGGCCGAGGTTCCAATCCCGCGATTCGGCGTCCAACAGACACGCTTGGCGGTAGGCGTTTTCGGCGGCGACCGGATGTTTGCCGAGCAGGTGGCAGTATCCGATGAGTCCGAACGCGCGGGCCGAGGATTCGCCGAGCTCGACCGCCTTCTGCAGCATGGGCAGCGCTTCGGCCGGTTGGTTGCGTGAAATGTGGAGGTAGCCGAGGTTGGCGTGGGCCCGGCGGAAGCGGGGAAAGCGGCGGATCGCCTCGAGAAACGCGCGGCGCGCCTCGTCCGGACGATTGGCCTGGAAATAGAGGTTACCGAGGACGAAGATCATCGACGGGCTCACCTCGCCCGGCTCCTTCTCGGGATCGGATGGTTGGCGTACCTCGCGGATGAACGCGGTGAGCCGTTGCTCCGCCGCGTCGAACTTCGATTGTTCGAACAGCTCGCGGATTTCGGCGAGCACGGCTTGCTCATCCGCGCTGACCCTCGGCTCGACATCGGAGAGAATGCCGTAGGATCCGACGAACTCCGCGACGAACTTCGGATCGCGGAACAGGTTTGCCGGCGGAATGACGAAGTCCGCCAGCGCCGGTGCGGCGAGCGGTTGCAGCAGAACGAGGGCGGAAAAAAGTACTTTCATCATCGGATTCATGCGGGATTCAGTTTTTCCTGACTTCGAAATTGAACGGCACGGTGCACGTGGCCTTGATTTTGCGTCCGCCCTTGGTCGCGGGCTTGAACTTCCATTTGTTGACCGCGTTGAGCGCGGCTTGGTCGAGCTCTCCCCGGCCGGACGACTGCTTGACCGACGCGCGCGTGACGTTGCCCGATTCGTCGACTTCGCACGTGACGAGCACGCGTCCGCCGATCCCCTTCTTGAGCAGCGACGACGGGTAGGTGGGCGGGAGTTTGTTGACAGGAGACGGGGGCGCGTCGAGGCCGCCGCCGAATGGATCGTCGCCGCCCTTCATGGCGAACTTCGGGATTTCCATCACGAATCCGCCGCCGGTGCCGGCCGTCAGGTCGCCGAGATCGATGCCGAGATCGAGGTCGGTCGATTCCTCGGCCATGGGTTCGGGTTCCGGTTCCGGCTCGGGCTCTTCGGGTGGCTCGTCGTTCTGAAAGTCCTGCTCCTCGGGTGGTTCGACGGCGAGTTCCGGCGGCGGAGGTGACTGGCGGTCGAGGATGGCGGTGAGCTTCTGGGTGAGTGGGATCGCAACGAAGACGGCGACGCACGCGAGCAGTCCGCCCAGCAACGCAAACCAGCGGGTGAACCTGCTTTGGGGCGGACGGTAGACGTGGCGGGCCATGGTGCGGAAGCATGCGCAAAGGGTGGAACTCCGAAGTGCCCGGACGCTATTTCGTCGAGACCGAGACGCGGTCCTTCAAGGCTCCGGCGAGCAAGGCCTGGCCGTGGACTTGTTGGACGATGCCGTGGGAGGAATCCTTGTCGCCTTGGATGATCACCGGCATGTCCGGCGTCTCCGCAAGCAACGGCTTGATCTTGCCGACGATGCCCTGCACGCCGATGCTTTCGCCGCCGTAGAACACCTTGTCCTCCGCTGTGACGGCCAGCAGGATCGAGTTTTTTTCCAGCGCACTGGCACCGCTGACGTCGGGTTTGTTGACGGTGACTCCGGTCTCCTCGACAAACACCGTCGAGACGATGAAGAAGATCAGCAGGATGAAAATGCAATCGATCATCGATGACAGGTCGATCGTCACGTTTTCATCGGAATCATCGGATAGGCTGCGGCCGAACATGGGGATCAGCGGGTTTCGGGTTCGCGGTGGAAGCGGGTGGCGAGGATGAGGCTTTCGAGCCGGACGAGCGTGGCGCGGATCCGGTCGCGGCGGGACTTGATCACCAACGCGATGAACAACCCGGGCAGCGCGATTGTGAGGCCGGTCTGGGTGGTGATGAGCGCTTCCTGCATGCCGTCGGCAACGCGCTGCATGCCGGCCGGGCCGCGGCCATGCGACAGTCCGGCGAACATCGCCAGCATGCCCATCACCGTCCCGAGCAGGCCCGCCAGCGGTGCCGCGGCGACCAAGGTGTTGAGCACGAGCAGCCTGTGATCGATTGCGGAGAGGATGTGGATGCGGATTTCGTCAAAGCGCCTGCCGACGGTCTTGATCGAGAGTCTTGGTCCGTGCAGGACGTAGCGCAGTGCTTCACCCAGTTTGCCGTCGGCGAGTTCGGGGTTGCGGATGTATTCCTCCCAGCGGTGTTGTTCGCGCTCGTCGAGGTTTCCCTGGCGGACGTATGCCAGCGCGGCGAATGCCGATGCGTAGAGGATGCAGGCGACACCGGCGAGCATGATCATGATCACTCCGCCCTCGCGAAAGAGGGTCCATCCGTCCTGGAGAATCTGGATCATGCGGGTGAGGTCGCGAGATCGAGGTCTTCCGCTTCCGGGTCGGCGGGATTGTTGGTTCCTTCGTTTCTCCGCTCCCGTTCGGTGGTTCCGTTGACCAATGCGATGCCGACTGCCTCGAATTGGGAGAAGCGGCCCTTGACGTAGCTTTTGAGCAATCCGTGGATCACGAGCACCGGGATGGCCACGATGAGGCCCTCTGCGGTGGTGATGAGTGCTTCCGAGATGCCTGCGGAGAAGTTTTTGGCGTTGCCGGTGCCGTAGAGCGCCATCGCTTTGAATGTCTTGATGATGCCGAGCACGGTGCCGAGCAGGCCCATCAGCGGTGCCGCGGCAGCGGTGAGCCCGAGGAACGGCAGGAAGCGATCGAGACGCGGCTTGATGGCGACGAGTTTCTCGAACAGTGCCTCCTCGAGGACGCGGCGCTTTTCGTGGAACATCGCCACACCCGTGCGGACGAGGTCGCCTGCAGGCCCGTCGACCGAACGCGCCTTGTTCATCGCCTTCTCGGCATCACCCGCGAGCAGATCGTCAAGAATCGCATTGATCACGGATCGCGATGGCACGGTGATGCGCGAGACTTCCCACAGTTTGAACAGTGCGATCAGGAACGACACGGCTCCGAGCAGGAGGATGGCATGGCCGACCACGCCGCCCTTTTCGATGGTTTCGAGGAGACTTTCGTCCGCAGCCGCCACTTCGATCGCCTTGCCCATGGTACCGTCGAAGGGGAGCGATCCGCCGCCATGGGCGAGGGCACCGGCGATGTTCGCTCCAGCGCTTTTGATTGCGACAACCGTGGGCAGCTCGGTGCCGGTTTCGGCGAAGGTGGCGACACCCTCGAAGCCGTCCTGCTTTGCAGCGAAGAAGACCGAGGGTCCGGTGACGAGCAGGGTGCCGTCGACCGCCTCGCTGCCATTGCGCAGCGCCTTACCGTCGAACCGGTGTCCGCCGGCGACGGCCGTGAGCCGCTCGATGCCCAGTTGGAGCACGGCGGCGCGGTCGGCGAGTTCCTTCGCGGGGTCGTCGGCCGCGGATCCCGCGCTCTGTTCCAACCGGGAGATCTGTTCGCGATAGAGCTGGTTTTCCGCCGGATGCAGACGAGTCGGCAGCGCCTTCGCGTATTGGTTGAGAATGCCTGACGAGTAGTTGAACTCGGTCTTCCTCGCTTCGACTTCGCGCTCGAGGGTCTTCACGGTGGCGGTGCGCCGCTCTTCTTCGCGTTGCAGTTCCTTCAACTGCTTGCCAAGGGCGAGCGCCTCGTCGTCGAGCCGATTGATTTCGCGGTAGAGTCCGCGGCGAAGGTCGGCGTATTCCGACTGGGTCGAATTGAGTTCGGCCACCGCCTTCTGTAAGTCCTTGCGCGCGTTGTCGACAGCGGACTGTGCGGCCAGTGGTGCCGCGGCGAGCAGTGTGAATGACAGGATATGGGAAGCGAGCCTCATGGCTTGGGAAGGGGAAGTTGGATGAAGGAGGCCTCGATATCGCCGGTGGTGGCGTCGATGAGTTTGCGGATGCCGTCGGCGAGATCCGGCCGCTCTTCGAACCGCCAGCCCGCTTGGTCGGGTCGGCCGAGGAGGGCGAAGGTTGCCTCCTCGTTGACCGCATACGCCGCGGCGAGTCCGAAATAGACGACCTGCATGTTGAATTCGCGGCCGCTGCTGTCGCGGTGCAGTTCGTTGCGCAGGCTCACGGTTTGTTGGAATTTCTCCGCCTCGCCCAGGAGGTTGATCACGTTGAGCAGGCGCTTGGACACATGGTCACCGCGTTTGTCCTCGGGCAGATCGACGGCCTTGCGCAGCTCCTCGGCCATCTGTGCGGTCTTCGCTTCACTCATCAGCGGTGCGGGCAGCAAAGGCAGCGCTGCGGCGAGTTGTTCTTCGAGCCCGCGCAGCACCACGGCGAGCGAGTCCTTGGCCGACGCAAGACGGTCGCGTTCCGCCGACTGGGCAAGTGACTCCTTGTCCGCGCCGGCCTTGCGGGTTTCGGCATCGGCGATCTTCTGGCGCAGGTCGGCGATCTCGCGCTCGAGTCCCTCCTTGTAGTTCTGCAGCACTTCCTGGTCGCGTGCCCAGTCATCCTCCTCCTGCTGTACCTTGCGCATGGTTTCCACCCATTCGGCGACGATGGTGCGGAGGTCGGATTCGGTGGTCGCCGGATTGCCCGTCGCGGGCAGGGAAAGGGTGCAGGCGAGAAGAGCGAGCGGGATGTGATGGCGCATGGCGTTGACAGCCACCAATGAAGAAGGGCTGCCGGCTTGCGCCGACAGCCCTTGTGTGACGAAATCGTCAGATCGCGGGATGGATCCGGATCACTCGGCTCCCTGGACTTCGAGCCTGTAGAACTCCTTGCCGGAGCTCTTCGGGATCGTCAGTTCCAGATTGCCTGCGGCCTCCCAGGTGTCGAGTCCGGTCGATTTCTGGACCGGCACGCTGAGGGTGACGTTGCTGGCACCGGCCTGCACCGTGACGCCCGCGGTCGTGCGGAGGTCGAGGATCGAGCTGGTGTTGTACAGGTTGTAGGCCGAGGGATCGGCGAGCACCGAGTTCTGGCCGGCGGTGTAGTTCGCGCTGTAGGCCGCGCCCGTGTAGAGCGAGCCGAGCACGCTGGTCGCGTCGCTGACCGCCGGGTTGAAGCCCAGGCTGGCATTCGCGGCTTCGACCGCATCGGAGATGCCGTCGCCGTCGCTGTCGCCCGCGATCGAGCCACCGGTGGAAGCGGTCACTGAGTAGGTGGCGCTCAGGTATCCGGCTTGGGACAGCTTGGTCCAGCCGCCGGCCCAGTTCGTGCTGCCGAACGCGCCGCGATGAACGGCGGTGTCCGGAGCTCCGGGGGTGATGCTCGACGTCAGCAGCGTGGATCCCGCCTTGGGCAGCGGGTTGATCCACTTGAGGAAGCTGTTGGCATCGCGTTCGTAGGCGGTGATTTCGTCCGCGCCGAAGTCGGTGGCTTCCTCGTTGCCGTTGTTGGTCGTCACACCGTCGGTGTTGTAGAACAATTGCAGGCTGTTGGTGCCGGTGACGGCCGTGCCGCCGAAGTCGCCGATGGTGTTGTTCTTCGCCGCAGCCTGGAGGCCGGTGCTGGCGGCGTTGTCGTTGAACTTGATGAAGCCTTGGGCGAAGTCGTGGAAGGCCGAGTTGTAGATCTGACCGTTGAAGTAGTCTTCGATGTGCATCGCGTAGTTGCCCTTCTCCCAGTTGACCTGGCCGGTGACGGCGGGCAGCTTGGAGAGCGTGCGATCGAAGCCCGGGCCGAAGAACGAGGCGTTGAAGATGCGGGGAGCGGCCAGGTTGCGCACCGTCTGGGCGGCGGTGGCAAAGCCCGAGCTTGAGCCGCCGATGCCGTCCCATTCGCCGCCTGCATCGGTGATACCGGGGTTCTGGATGGCCAACCAGAACTGGTTGTCGCTGGTCCAGGCCTCGTCGATGTCGAAGCTGTCGTCCTGGTTGAAGGCCATCACGATGTGGCTGGTGCCGACCGTGCCGCCGAAGAACTCGATGCCGTCGTCCGAGTTGGCGAAGACCTCGACATACTCGATGACGGTGCCGGAGCCGACGCCACCCAGGGTGAGGCCGTTGATCTCCTTGGCGCTTTCGAACTCATAGCCGCCGTGGCGGATCGAGACGTAGCGCAGCACACCGCTGTCGTCCTCATCGTCGCGTGGGAAGTTGGCGTCGAAGCCGTACTCGGTGGCGTCGGGGATGGAATCACCGTCGTTGGAGGGAGTTCCGGCGGGCAGGAAGCCTTCGATCTGGTTCTGGCCGGCGTTGACCCCGGAGCTATTGACGAAGGAGATGTAGGCGTTGCCCAGCAGGATCACGCCACCCCATTGGCCG
>VHCM01000052.1 GCA_016871685.1 Verrucomicrobiota bacterium | reverse complement strand
GTCAGCGCCTCTTCGCGCGCATTCCGGAATTCCGCATGCGGCTGAATTGACGCTAGGAACCGCTCTCTTTCCGGAGGACGGGCACGCAGCGCAGCCGACAGCATTGTGCCATACCCCCGCTCAGGACGGGCGTATGACCACGTCCATGCGCACATCATGCGGGTCGCAAGGAATGGTGTCGCGGACTTGGTGGGCGAATGCGATGCCGAGTTTGATGGCTCCGGGTCTCGCGCACGCCAGCAGGCGGTCGTAAAATCCCCTGCCCCGCCCGAGTCGGCTGCCGCGGGCATCGAAGGCAAGCCCCGGACATAGGAAGGCATCGATTTCCCCGATAGGCACAAGCGGCTGCGATGGAAGCGGCTCGGCGACACCGAATGCGCCAGGAGCAAGGTCATCCTCGGGCTCGGTTACCTGGTGGAACACCAGGCTCTCACCAACCACGCGGGGAAAGACCCAGCGGCGCTCGGGCCGGACGCGGACCGCCGGCATCAGATCCACCTCACCAGGCAGGGCGGCGTATGTGGCAATCGTCACGCATTGCGGATGCTCTGCAAGCCAGCGCAACAGGGAGCGGCGGACCGGTTCCGGGTCGTGGCGGCCATCTGCAAGCAATCGCCGCATTTCCCGGCGGAGATCGGCCTTGGATGGGTCGGGGCGAGTCATGCGGCCATGGTCAAGTGACCGGAAACCGCAACACTAACGCAACCGAGTGCGCCTGACAAGCCGGGGCGGAGACTGTGGAAATCCGTGCCAAATCGCGGTGATTTCCTGATCTTCCTGCTGGCTTCACAGAAGGCTTGCCAAGCGGGGGCCGACGGGGAGACTCTTGGCAACCCGATTCCCATGAAGTTCCGCATTTCCAAGGAAGCCTTCCTCGACGGACTGCAAAAAGTCCAGCACGTGGTCAGCTCGAAGACCACGTTGCCGATTCTGTCGAACGTCCTGCTCACGGCCCGGGATGGCCGCTTGCAACTCACCACCACCGATCTGGACGTCGGCATCACCGGATCCGTCGAAGCCCAGGTCGACAAGGAGGGCTCGACCACCCTGCCCGCGCGACGCCTGGTGAGCATCGTGCGCGAACTGCCCGCGAGTGAGATCGAGGTGGCAGTCGACTCCAAAAACATCGCGTCGATCCGCAGCGGTCCGTCGTTTTTCAAGATCATCGGACTGGGCGAGGCCGAGTTCCCCGCCCTGCCGGATTTCACGAAGGCGCGCGAGTTCAAGATCCCGCAGGTGGTGTTGCGCGACGGATTGCGCAAAACGTCCTACGCGATCTCGACCGACGAGACGCGCTACGTTCTCAACGGCATCTACACGTCGTTCCGCGACTGCAAGCTCACGCTGGTCGCCACCGACGGCCGCCGCCTGGCCATGGTCGATGCGGACCTGGAGTTCCCCGCTTCGCACGAGACCGATGTGATCGTGCCGTCCAAAGCGGTCAACGAACTGCAGCGCCTGCTCGGCGAGACCGGTGAGACGGTCGTCAAACTCACCGATAACCAGATTTCCTTCCAGACCGGCGACACCCTGCTGTGCAGCAAGCTCATCGACGGGAATTACCCGAACTACCGCCAGGTGATCCCCGGCGACAGCAACGAGCGGGTCGTCATCAATCGCGAGGCATTGCTCGAAACCGTGCGCCGCGTCTCGCTGCTCTCGTCGGAGAAATCGAATTCGGTAAAATTGATTTTCGGCGAGAACCGGATCGAGGTCACGGCCAACTCGCCGGACGTCGGCGAAGCGCAGGAGTCGATGGACGTGATCTACCAGGGCCCCGCGATGCAGATCGCCTTCAACCCGGAGTTCCTCCAAGCTCCGCTGCGCAACCTGGACACCGAAACGGTTTATCTCGATCTGATCGACGAGATGAGCCCCGGCGTGATCCGCATCGAAGGGAACTTCCTCTACGTGCTGATGCCGATGCGAGTGACGCACTGACCACACGGCTCGGGAGTTGCCCGCCCGGGGCGGCATTACTCGGTCCGCATTTCCACCGACCGTCCGTGGGCGTCGAGCCCTTCGATCCGCGCGAACTCACGCACGACCGCGAGCGACTTCCGCACGGATTTGGCATCCATGCGCACGATGCTGGTGCGCCGCTGGAACATGTCGGCCCGCAGGCCGGAGAACGATCGACCGGCGCCACCGGTCGGCAGCGTGTGGCTGGGCCCCGCGAGGAAGTCACCCACCGCCACCGGCGACAGGTTGCCGAGATACACGGCGCCGGCACTGCGGATGCGCGGCAGCCAGCGCTTCTCGGCGCGGGTGATCAACGACAGGTGTTCGGGTGCGAAAGCGTTGCACAGCGCCACGCCTTCCTCGAATGACGGCACGTGCAACAGAAAAGTGCCCGACTTGAGCACGTCGCGGATGATGGGGGCGCGTTTGAGTTCCGCCGACTGACGCTCGAGTTCCTTGCGGACCCTCGTGAGCAGCGTCTTCGAATCGGTGATCAGCCCCACGACGCTGTCGCCACCGTGTTCCGCTTGGGCGAGCAAATCGGCGGCAATGAACGCAGGATCGCCGCTCGCATCGCTCAACACGAGGATTTCACTCGGACCGGGCAGAAGGTCGATCGAAACCGCGCCGACCAGTTGGCGCTTGGCCTCGACGACGAAGCGGTTTCCGGGGCCGACGATCAAATCCACCGGCCGGATCGTGTGGGTTCCCAGTGCCATCGCGGCAATCGCCTGCGCGCCGCCGACCTTGATCACCTCGGTGACTCCCGCCGCCCTGAGCGCATGCAGCAGCGCCGGGTTCACCGATCCGTCGGTCGCGCAAGGAGTGGCGGCGAGAATTTCCGGCACACCGGCCGCGCTGGCAAAGCCGGCGGTCATCAGCGCGGTGGAGACCAGCGGTGCCTTGCCGCCCGGCACATAGACGCCGACGCGGTTGAATGGCGTGAATCGCTCGCCCACCTCCGCACCCTCGGCATTGCGAGCCGACCAGTCCTTGCGCAGGCCGCGTTTCGCGAAGCGATCAATATTGGCCAAGCTCCGTTCAATCGCCTTGCGCGTCGCCGCATCGGTGCGGCGCGTCGCGGAGCGGAGTTCGTCGTCGCTCACGAACAACGCGGACTTTTTCAGCGACGCGCCATCGAACCGCTTGGTGAGCGTGACGAGCGCGTCGTTGCCTTTGGCGGCGACCATGCCGATGATCTCCGCGACGAGATCACGAACCCCCGGCTCGGGCAAAGCGCGGCGGTGCAGCTTGCGAACGAACGCGGCATATCCGGGATCCTTGTGGCTGAGGATTTTCATGGGGCTCGGGAGAGGCGCGGACAATGCATGATCTGCGGGCATCCGCCAAGCATGGATCAGCGGACGTCCGGTCGCTGGGCACAACCACGTCGGCTGTTCCACCCCTCCCCCGCGATCACGCGGGGCGGCCGCTCGACATCAAAAGGGAATCTCGTCGGAAAAGCCACCGTCGCCGACGTTCCAGTGTTCAATCAACTCTTGGGGAAAATCCTCGAAGAAACGCGACGGACGGCAGACAACGTCGCCACTGTAGGATCTCGGATTGAACAAGGGATAGGTCAGGTAAAGCTCGTCCCTGGCACGCGTCACCGCGACGTAAAACAACCGCCGCTCCTCCTCCAGCAGGTCGTCGTCCTCGCCCTCAAGCACACGTCCGTTGGGAAATTGCCCGTCGACGAGCCAGATCAGGAACACCGCTCCCCACTCAAGCCCCTTGGCCTGGTGGATCGACGAGAGTGTCACCTTCGCTTCATCCGCGACTTCGCCTTTCCCGTTCGGCTCGCCGTCGGCGGAGCTCATCAGCGACAACTGCGCCAGAAACTCGACGACATCCTCGAAGCCGCCGCCGTACTCGGAGAGCCGCTCGATGTCCGCACGACGCGTGTCGGCATTGTCGAAGGTCGCGCGCAGGTAATCGTCATACACGCCTTCCAAAATGCTGAAGATCATTTCCGGCGGACGCGCTGGCACGCCGTCGGCACTGAGTTCGTCGAGCGTGTGACAAAGCTGACACCAGTGGGCCTCCGATTTTTTCGGCACTTTGAATCCGAGCAACACGTCCGACCACACCGGCGGCGGCGTGTCGCAGTCCGCCCAGCCCGAGGCCAACCACTGGCTCCACAATCGCGCGCAGGCCGCCGGACCGCAGCCGGGCAGCAGTCCGGCCATCCGCGTGAAGCTGACCTCGTCGCGCCGGTTGACCACGAAACGCATGAAGGCGGCGACGTCCTTGACGTGCGCTTGCTCGAAGAACCGCAGACCACTGGTGATCGCGAACGGGATGCCGCGAGCGGTGAGTTCGAGTTGGATTTCCAGGCTTTGGAAATGCGCGCGGTAAAGCACCGCGATCTCACCCAGCGGCATGCCGGCCTCGTGCAGGTCGCACAGCCGCTGGACGACGAAAGCCGCCTGGGACTGCGGGTCGGGCAACGGCACCACGGCTGGCCTGACCCCGGCCGACGGCCTCGCGGCCTGCAGCGACTTTTCGAACCGTCCGCGGTTGGCGCGGATCGCGGCGTTCGACAAATCAAGGATCTCCGGCACGCTGCGGTAGTTCGTCTCGATCGTGTACACCTTTGCCCCCGGATGACGTTCGGGAAACCCGAGAATCAGCGACATGTCCGCACCACGCCACGAATAGATCGACTGCGCGTCGTCGCCCACCGCCATCAGACTGTTGTCCCCACCCGCCAACAAGTCCACCAGCCGTCCCTGCACCGCGTTGGTGTCCTGATATTCATCCACCAGAATGTGGCGGAAGCGCAGGCGGTAGAGATCGAGGATGTCGGGATGCGATTCAAACAAGCCGACGGTGCGCACGAGCAAATCGTCGAAGTCCATCGAGTTGGTCGCGAGCTTCCGCTCGAGATAGGCCTTGTGCACCTTCGCGATCTCATCCTCCCACTCGATCAGATGGGGATGACGCGTGTCGATCACCTCCTCGATCGCCGATCCCGTGTTCTCGGCCAGACTGAATACCGAGGCCAACACCTCGGGCTTGGGAAACCGACGCTGGCCCGTCTCGATCCTGCACGCTTCGATCACCGATTTGAGCATCGATTTCTGGTCATCGCGATCGAGAATCGAGAACGACCGGGTGAAGCCGATCTCCTCGGCATGCCGACGGAGAATGCGGCTGCCGATCGAATGGAACGTGCCCGCCCACAGCGCCGAGGTGTCCTGCGGCACTTGCTCGCGCACACGCCCGGTCATCTCGCGGGCGGCCTTGTTGGTGAACGTGAGCAGCAGGATTTCGCGCGGATCCACCCCGTGGTCGATCAACCAGGCGACGCGATACGTGAGCGTGCGCGTCTTGCCGGAGCCCGCGCCGGCAATCACCAAGGCCCGACCCGGCCCGGAGGTCACCGCCGCGTATTGGTCGTCGTTGAGCGCCGCGCGGTAGTCGATGCCCGAGGAACGGGTGGCGGCCGGACGGTGCAGCGTGTACTGGCGGGACATGCGGCCGCAGCATGCACCAACCGGCTGCGGAAGTCGATGGCGCATGCGGCAAAGCGATCCACTTGCCGACACAGCGGAATCGTCCATCATCAGGCATCCTCCCGCATGTCGATGACCACCGAGCCGTCCGGCACGCCCATGCCACCCCGTGGACGGGGCGCGGGATGCAATCCGCCCAACCGCTTTGAAACCCTGCGGATCGAAGCGGATCCGACGGCTCACCCCGATGACGACGCCCCACGGCATCCCACGGTGTTCCTCCGCGATGACACACAGTCGGTGCTGAGCCCGAACGACGCCGACGACCTCAGCTTCGATTACGGGCTCAACCCATACCGTGGCTGCGAACACGGCTGCGCCTACTGCTACGCGAGGATCTATCATGAATACCTCGGATTTTCCGCTGGAATCGATTTCGAAGCAAAGATTCTGGTGAAACAGGACGCCCCCGCCCTGCTCGAGCGCGAATTGGCACGACCACGATACCGACCCGGGGTGATCAGCCTCTCGGGCGTGACCGATTGCTATCAACCGGTCGAACGCCGGTTGCGCATCACGCGCGGTTGTTTGGAAGTGCTCGCGCGATTCCGCAATCCGGTGGTCGTGATCACGAAAAACGCGCTGGTCGCGCGCGATGTCGACCTCCTCGCCGATCTCGCACGCCACGGGGCCGCGGCGGTCTATCTATCGATCACCACACTAGACCCTGACTTGGCAAGGATTCTCGAGCCGCGGGCCTCATCGCCGCGCGCCAGACTTACGGCGATCCGCACGCTGGCGGATGCAGGGATTCCCACAGGCGTGAGCGCCGCGCCGATGATCCCGGGGCTCAACGACTCCGAATTACCATCGATCCTCGCCAGAGCGGCGGATCACGGCGCGTCGTTTGCCTCCTACTCGCTGGTGCGCCTGCCCGGCGCGGTGGCCGATGTGTTTGCCGGATGGCTCGACGCTCACCGGCCGATGGCGAAGGAAAAAATTCTCAACCGGATCCGCGCGACGCACGACGGCAGGCTCAACAGCGCCGCCGCGGTCGCCCGGATGCGCGGCTCGGGCGAGGCTGCCGCCGCATGGAAGGCACTGTTCGCCGCCACTTGCCGCAGGCTGGGACTCGCTCAAGGAACGCCGAAGCTCGGCTGCGGCATGTTCCGCCGGGTCATGCCGGGCCAGGACGAGTTGTTCTGACACGCATGGAGAGCGATGATCGCGAAGAACAAACGACACGGACTTCGGCGTGCGTCGCTTCACGATCCGCCTGAAGGAGCCGATGGCTTGCTGGCGGGCACCGGTGCGGGATCGGGCTTCGCCGACTGACCCTGCCCCTCGCTTTTCGATCCACCGGACTCCGCCTTGGCGGCGGCCTGATAGGCGGACGATCGATAATCGGTCTGATAGAAACCCGAACCCTTAAAGAGGATGCCACCTCCGGTTCCAAGCAGGCGCGTCACCTCGCCGTCACAACCCTCGGCAGGACAGTCCGTCAGCTTCGGATCCTTCATGCTCTGAAACACCTCGAAGCGGTTTCCACATGTGCGGCATTCGTAATCGTAAGTGGGCATGGCGAACGCGGCACTTATGCCACGCCCCGCCGCCGGTGCAAGCCCCGGATCAAAGTGAACCAACCCATGACTCGGCCGATTTGCCCCCTTGCGCGCCGGCATCCCCGACCTATGGTCGAGGCCATGCGGACCCCAAAAGCCATCACCCTCGCCGCCGTAGTGCTCATCGGCGCGTGGTCGGCCGTCTGGGCCGTGCGCTCCACCGCAGCGTCACGCAAGATCACCGCGGAGTCGGTCGCGCAATCCATCGCCAAGGCGGATTTCGCCGACTGGTCGGACATGCAGGGAAGCCCACCGGAAGGCGCGGCCAAGCGACGCGAGGAGGCGCTGCGCGAGATCGCCGGCAGGATCAACCGGCTGGATTTCAACGAGCGCGAGGCCAACCGCCGCAGCCGCGCCACCGAGGACCTCTTCCGCAAGCTCAGCCCGCGCGAACAATCGTTGTTCATCGACCTCACCGTGGCCGAATCGATGAACCGGTTCATGCAATCACTCGACGCGATGCCCCCCGAGCAACGCCGACGATTCGTCGAACAGGGACTCCGGGAGATCGCCGATGGCAGGACGGCCGACGAAGTGAACCGCGCGCGGGAACTCGGCGACGACCTGCTGGAGAAAATCACCCGCGAGGGCATGCGCGCCTATTTCGAAAAATCGAGCACCGAGACCAAGCTCGATCTCGCGCCACTCATGCAGGCGGTCCACGAAACGATGCAGGGACTGCGCGGCAACCAGTTCGGCCCGCGGCTCGACGAACGATGAGCGCGCGAGGATTCACCCTGATGGAGATGCTGGTGGTGCTCGCCATCATCGCCGCACTCGCGGGCATCGGCATTCCGGTCGCCCGCGGATTTGTCGCACGCTCGCGCGAGGCCGCCTGCCTTGATCGGCTGCGCAATCTCGGCATCGGACTCGAAGGTTACTTGCAGGACCATCAAGGAAGACTGCCCGTGCTCGAGGCGGGACGGCTCGACAAATCCGACGACCGGCCGGTGCTCGAAACCGTCCTGCTTCCCTACGTCGGCTCGCCAGAGGCATTCCGCTGCCCGGAGGACGATCGGGAATTCGCACGCTCCGGATCCAGCTACCTCTGGAACACCTCGCTCAACGGACAACCCATTGCCAACCTCTCGTTCTTCGGCATCGAAAACCGGCCCGACCGCATCCCGCTCGTCACCGACAAGGAATCCTGGCACTCGGGCCGGGTGAATTTTCTCTACGCCGATCACTCCAGCTCGAACAAGGTGCGCTTCGGCGCCACCGGACGATGACATGGCGGCCATGCTCGAAATCGACGATCTGCGAAAAACCTTCGGACGCGCCAAACCCGCGCTCCGCGGTGTGTCATTCGAGGTGGCCAAAGGCGAGATCCACGGATTGCTCGGGCACAACGGTGCCGGAAAAAGCACCACGCTCGGCATCATCCTCGGCATGGTGATGCCCGACCACGGCGACGTCCGCATCAACGGCGTGTCGGTGCTCACCGACCGCTCTCGCGCCCTTCACGGGGTCGGAGCGATTTTCGAATCACCCGCTTTCTACGACTACCTGAGCGGCTGGGACAACCTGCGGATCCTCACGGGATATTCGAATGGCTTCGACCAGGCCGCCGCTCTGGAAGTCGTCGACCGCGTCGGCCTCGGCACACGCATCCGCTCGAAAGTCCGCACGTACAGCCACGGCATGCGCCAGCGGCTCGCGCTCGCCCAAGCGTTGCTGCCCGAACCGTCGCTGCTGCTGCTCGACGAACCAACCGACGGGCTCGACCCCGAAGGCATCCGCTGGTTTCGCGATTTCATCCTGCGCCTCCGCGACGAACGCGGCATCACCGTGCTCTTCAATTCGCACCTACTCTCCGAAGTGGAACTCATGTGCGACCGGGTCACCATCCTGCGTGAAGGCGCGAAAGTCTTCGGTGGCGCGGTCGATGCACTCAATGACGGCGATCCGCTTTATGATGCCGCACTCGATCCATGGGATCGCGCGATTGAGGTGATCCGCCGACTCGGCGGGGACGCCATCGTCCCCGGCCGGCTTCAGCTACCCTCAAGCACCGATCCCGCTACCGTGATCGACCGACTGGTTCACTCCGGCATCCGTGTGAACTCGTTCGCCCCCGCACGCCGATCATTGGAAGATTTTTACATGGATCTGCTCAGCCGTCATGCACCACCGATCGCTGGGAACGATGCGGACGGTGACGGTACATCACCGCGATAACGGCGAGCCACAACGCCCAAAGCGTCGAAGAGGGCTCGGGTACCGAGTGGACCCACGCGCTGTCGCTTCCGCCGATCGATCTAACATGCGCCGCCGTGTGATACGGACCGTACGCGCCGGATGCCGCGCTGAGCACGTCAAACGACCGCGCATCCAACGCGATCACATCCGGATACGAGACACCGAGCACCAGCACGTCGCCCGCGCCAAAGCGCTGGGATGATCCGCCGCCGCTGGCAAACGCCAGACGGATATTGTAGTGCCCGTCGGGACCAGCCTTGAATGCATCATGGCCAAGCGAGATCGTCGGGTTCTGATACACCCCGGCGGACGCATCCGACACCTGCACGACCAGATCCCCGACCGCGCCAACCGCAGCGTCGAAATTGAGAAACCACTCGGAGACGTATTCCGATCCGGTGAGGTTTTCGGCGGCAAAGGTGATTTCGACAGTCCACGGCCTGGTGATCGTCGGCTCGACATCGGCGAGCGTCATGACCAGCCATGGAGCGGATCCCGCAGGTCTGCTGGTGCCGGATCCGAATGTATCGCTCAATTCGTGGCGAATAACGGCGGCACTGGAGATTTCGGTGAGATTCCACGACAAGGCGATCAGGCATGCGTGGAGCGTGTGACGGAGGAGGAATCGTTTCATCTTGATGGTGTCGGGTTCGGCGCACCGAACAGCGTTCGGCACGCATGAACCCGATCGTCCATCGGCGATGCCCGGAACATGGGCACATCGGCACACAAGACATGCGCGATGCCACACCCCGCGCGATGCATCTCGATTCTATCAGCGCGCGCGACACCGCCTAATGCGAATCACGCGGCTCACCCGGTGAATCGCAACACATCTTCCGCGGAACACTGACGCACCTCCATCGCAATCCCGCGCATCCCGCATACGAAGAATCCCGCATCCTGATCCGGCGCCCACCAAAATGGGGTCAGGCTGCAAATCTTGACAAACCATTTCAAACGTCAAAATCTCGCAATTTGCTTCCAACCCGCGGTCACACGGCCGCCAAGGATTTTGTCAAGATTTGCAGCCTGACCCCATTTCCGGAGTGGCGAGGAGGTCGGCGAGCGCCGTGTCGAGCGTGGGAAACCGGAAACGGAAGCCGTCGGCCTGAAGGGCTTGCGGTAGGGCGCGCTGACCGGCGAGCAGAACGCCACCAAATCCGCCGAGGGTCAGTTTGAGGGCGAAGCCCGGCACTGGAATCAGCGCCGGACGATGCACCGCCCGCGCGAAACTCCGGGTGAATTCCGAGTTGCGCACGGGCGACGGCGCGGTGCCGTTGACCGGTCCTTTCAAGGATGGCGACATCACTGCGTGCATGATGGCCGCACGCAAGTCGTCCACATGGATCCACGGCATCCACTGTCGGCCACTTCCCAGCCTGCCACCGATCCCGCAACGGAATACGGTGAGCAACTTGCGGAAGGCCGAGCCGTCGCGACCGAGCACGATGCCGATGCGCAGGCAGACCACGCGCACACCGAGTGCTGCGGCATCCATGGCGGCTTTCTCCCACTCGTGACAGAGGTCCGCCAGATAACCGCTGCCGGGCACGGAATGCTCGTCGAGCCGCTCGTCGCCGCGGTCGCCGTAGATGCCGACCGCCGACGCATTCACCAGCACCGCAGGTCTTGATTCCACCGGCAAAGCCGCCATCGTAGCGACGAGTCGCCGCGTCATGCCAACACGGCTTTCATGAAAGCGATGGCACCGCGCAGCGGTCCAGCGGCTATCGATCGGCTCTCCGGCAAGATTGACCACCGCGTGATGGCCGCACGGGTCGGACGATCCCGCACTTTGCCATGCGGAAACCCCATGGATGCCGCCGCCCGGACCGCGGCTCACTCCCGTGACCTCGCATCCTTGATCGGCCAGAAGACGCGGCAGGCCGCGCCCGATGAATCCGGTCACGCCGAACACCATCACCTTGCGCGGACTCATCGATTCAATGGACATGGGGTCGATCATCGCGGTATCATGGGGAATTTCAAGGCTGGCCAGCAGAGGATCCGGCGCGGTATGATCGGCGCGGATGATGCTGGCACTGATGGAACCTTCGGGGCTGATCGAGCGCGGCGGACCTTTGGTCTGGCTCCTCGTCGGCCTTGCGTTTGTCGGCTCGGTGTGGGTGGTCGAGCGATTTTTCTTTTTCCACCGGGCGCGAATCCGGGTGGACGACCTGCTCGCCGGGCTGGCGCTGCACATCCGGCGGCGGTCGTACGCCGAGGCGCTGCACGAAGCGGCGCGTGCTCCCGGTCCGGTCGGCCGCGTGGCGCATGCAGCGCTGCTTCGGTATTACCTCGACCGCGGCGACCTGCGTGATGTCGTGCGCGAGGCGGGACAACTGGAGGTGCCGAGGATTGAGCGCAACATCCGAGCGATCCTGGGCGTGGCCCTGCTTGCGCCAATGGTCGGCTTGCTTGGCACGCTGCTCGGCATGCTGGAATCGTTTGAAAGCATCGGTTCGCAAGGCGGCTTCAGCGTCACGGCCGACGTGGCGACCAGTGTGTTCAGCGCGCTGATCACCTCGGTGCTCGGCCTCGCGGTTTCGCTGCCCATGTACCTGTTTCATCTTCATTTCACCGGACGTGCGCGCAGACTGATCCACAGGATCGAGCGCGCGGGTATTGAAATCGTTAACTTGATCGCGGACACGCGGGAGGAGGAGCTCTATCATCCGATGCGTGGCGAAGTGAGTGCGGGACGCAAGCAAGGATCCGCCAGGCCTGAAACCGCGAGATGAAGCTGGTCTCCTCATTGAACGAAGCCGCGGGATGGATTTACGTCGCCCCGGCGCTCAACCTGCTGGCGCTGCTTTGGCTGATCCAGTTCACGGCCCCATCGCTCACGCGGCAATCAGGCATTCGCGTTCAACCTCCGCCCTCGCGCTTCCAGCTCGAGCGGTTCGGCTCGCCCATCGTCATCACCATCAGTGCCGACGGCGAAACGCCGCGCATTCACCTCGGACGCGACCCGTTGTCCCTCGATGAGCTTGAGGCGCGCCTCGATCAATTGCGCGGCCAAGGTGCCGCAGCGAATTCGATGGTGCTGCTTCAGACCGACGCAGGCGCGCCATCGGGTATCGAACGAAGGATTTCCGAACTCGCGCTTTCGATGGGATTCAAGCTCGCGCTGCTCGGATCGGATCCCGGGCCCACACCGACATCGGAATGACCGTCGGCCCTTCCAACACCGGCAGGCCGGATCGCCGCGCCACGCGCGAGTGGATCTTCGACTGGCGCGGACGGGCGGCGGACCAGGGATCGACGACGTGGATGGCGCTTGGGGTCGTCACGATCGTCTTCGTCTTGATGATCGGCGCGGTCCGCATCCGCATCGCCGCCACCCCATCACGGCCCGCTCAACAAGCATCGGCAGCGCGCGTGACCGACGACTCGATCGGCCGCATGCTTCGATTGCTGGCGCGTGAAGGCGGCCCGTTTCCATCGCGATTCGATCCTGGAAGTTGGGACGCATACCCCGCGATCGAACGCCCCGCGATTGAACCCGCGCTTCCAGGCCTCACGCCATATCAGCCGGTCCTGCTTCGATTGCCGGAGCATGCGCGCACCACACCACCGACCAACGTCGGCATGCCCGTGCTTCCGAGGCCGCCGAAACCCGATGCGCCGACGCCGACCTTCGTTCGCAACGCCACGATTCCCACTCTGACCGCACTCACCGGCATCCGCAGCATCGATCTTCCCTTGAGTCTGCCGAATCTGCCGGACGAGGTGCTGTCAGTCATCGCGGCCGCTTTGCCGAATGTGCTGATCCACATCGACCGCAGCGGAGCGGTGTTGGATGCCACTATACTCGACCCGCTCGACCCCGGAGTCTCGGCGCTGCTCCGTGATTGGATGCGCGGCCTGATCTTCCAAGCGGACGATTCCGAGTCCGCACGCCGCGGCGTGGTCATCATCGGAACCCAACCCGAACCAGCGAATGGAGCCGACCCTGACTGAGTTCGTCACCGCGTTGGTGGCGGGCGCGTTTCTGACGGTGCTTCTCACCACATGCCTGCGCAGGGCCAGGGAGATGCGGGAAAGGCGTCGGCTGCTGGCATCGCGGCGGATTTGCCGGATCTGCCTGCATGCCTGGAGCGACACCGGCGGCACCTCGACCTCGGTCTGCCCGCGCTGCGGGGCGGTGAATCGTCGCATGCGCGGCGGGCTTTTCGGGTGGAACCACGATTCCGCATTACCGTCGTGATGGGACTTGCGCGCCGCGGTCCACACCACCAGAATCGCTGCTTCGACCATGAACGAACGACGCGTCGTCATCACCGGAGTCGGCTGCCTTTCGCCGCTAGGAAACGATCTTCCATCCACGTGGCAGGGCATGAAATCCGGCCGCAGCGGCATCGCCCGCATCACCGGCATCGATCCTGAGCCGTTCGACTGTAAGATCGCCGGTGAAGTGAAGCAGTTCGATCCCGGCCCGTTTTTCAAAGCACCCAAGGACGCGCGCCGGTCGGACCGCTACGTCCAATTCGCCGTTGCGGCATCGAAGATGGCACTCGAAGACTCGGGCCTTGACCCGTCCGCGATCGATCCGCGGCGCTTCGGCGTGATGGTTGGCAGCGGCATCGGCGGACTCTCGACCCTGGAATCCGAGCACAACGTCTATCTCACGAAAGGCCCGCGACGCGTGTCGCCATTCACCATTCCGATGATGATCTCCAACATCGCCAGCGGGATCATTTCCATGGAGTTCGGATTCACCGGACCGAACATGGTGATCGTCACTGCTTGCGCAACCGCCAGCCACAACATCGGTGAAGCGTGGCGCATCATCAAATTCGGCGATGCCGACGGATTCCTCTGCGGCGGGGCCGAAGCCAGCGTATTGCCGATGGGATTGGCGGGTTTCTCCAGCATGAAGGCGCTGAGCCTGCGCAACGACGAACCCGAGCGGGCGTCGCGACCGTTCGACCGCGACCGCG
>VHCM01000051.1 GCA_016871685.1 Verrucomicrobiota bacterium | reverse complement strand
GCCCGGATTCGTCCATAGCGCCGCGATGCCGAGGTGGTGGATCACCTGTCGTTCGAGCGCGACAACCTTGTCGGCGTCACCATCGAACAACGACAGCAAATCCATCTGGGTGCCGACGGCTCCCTTCAGTCCGCGCACGGCATAGGAGGAAACCAACGATTCGAGCGCTTGCAGCGATGCGAGCAATTCCTCGCCATGCATGGCGATGCGGCGACCGAAGGTCGTGGGTTGCGCGGCGACGTTGTGCGTGCGCGCGGTGAGGACGAGGTCGCGCCAGCGGGCCGCCGCCACGCGCATTCGCGCCAGCGCCGCCACCGCCTTGTCGCGCAGCAGCAGCAGCGACCGGTGCGTCTGCATCTGCTCGACGTTCTCGGTGAGGTCGCGTGAGGTCATTCCTTTGTGAATGTGCTCGTGTCCGGCCAGCGCATTGAACTCCTCGATGCGCGCTTTGACGTCGTGACGGGTGTTGCGCTCGCGGTCCATGATCGATTCTAGATCGATCCTCTCTTTCACCGCTTCGTACGCGGCGATGGCCTCGGCGGGAATGGCCAGTCCGAGGTCGCGTTGCGCCTTCATCACGGCGATCCACCATTCGCGTTCGAGCAGGATGCGGCCTTCGGCCGACCACAGCACGTTCATCGCGGGGGAGGCGTAGCGTTGCGCGAGGATGTTCGGAATCATGCGACGATCATGCAGCGGGGTGGGGCGGGGGATCAAGCGGCACTTCCATCCGCGCTGGTCAAGTGGCGTCGGGCGTGCTTGAATGGCTCCATGATGCACGAGGAACTCATCGGATTGCTGCGCCGTCGCGAGGAGGTCATCGCCGACCACGCCTGGCGCGACCGGGATGCGGCGGGTCATCTCGACACACTCCGGCAGGTTTCCGAAGCCATCACCGCCTGGGCGGCCGACCACTCCGGCGGACTCGACCCGCGACTCCGTCATTTTCTCCAGCAGGCGAGTTTTTCAAAAGCACGGGTTTATCTTGAAGGCGGGATTCCGGAGCAAGGGATCTGCGGCCGCTGATCGATGATCAAAAAACTTTTCCAATTTCGATTTCCATGAAGCCGGGCACTGCATTGCTGATCATCGCCGTGGCTGGTATCCTCGGTTATGCGGTCGAGCCTTCTTTGCGCTCGCAGCTCACCGGGGAGATCCCGATGGACAGAACCGGATCGTCGATGGGCGCGCAGCTCGAGTTCCGGCTGTCTGGCATGAAGCGCCACGACCTCAGCCGCATCGCACCCGAAAACCTGCCAAAGCGGGTGACGCTTCGCAACGACGTGCGCCATGCGGATCCGGAAACCGGCGTGACGTTCACGGTCAAGGCGGGCGCGGAAGTGCCGCTGGTCGGCGTGCAGGGCGAGCAAGCGGTGCTCCGTCCCGAAGGGATTGAATACAAAATCCTGATCCCGCATTCCAAAACCGATCTGCTCGAGCGCGTGATCGCCTCGCTCGGTCCGACAGCGGAGCCTCATGCCGCGGATCCCTCCGGCAGCGGGCCCGGAGAAGAGCAGCCGACCGAGCCATCCGCCGAGGATGCGGTCCCTGGTGATTGAATCCCATCCGCCGCATGGACGCCTCGGACACGAATGAGCATCCGCCGGCTGACGGCGGCGAGCCGGTCGCGGATGTTGATTCGTACACCGGACTGCATGAAGCGCAGGAGCATGCCCTGGTGATCCTCGCGATGAAGCAGCCGTGCTGGGTGGTCGAGGAGACCGCGGGTGGCGGATACGTGTTGCGCGCCGATCCTGACGCGTTGCCGGTGATCCGGCTTGAGATTGATGCGTACGATGCCGAGCAACGGCAGGATCGGTCGGCCGGTCCCGCCCGGACATCGGCGGAGCCGCCACTGCATCCCGCAGGCGTGGCGGTTGCGCTGGCGTGGTCGTTGCTTCTCGTTGCGATGTTCATCTGGCAGCAGCGCGCTCCGTCGCTGACGAAAGTCGCCGTGTCTTCGAGCACCGGGTTGATCGACGACGGCGATTGGTGGCGCCCGTTCACCGCGTTGTTCCTGCACGCCGATGCGGCGCACCTTGCGGGCAACTTGTTCGGCGGCGTGGTCTTCGGCATGTTGGCGTCGCGGCTGATGGGGGCCGCGCGTGCGTGGCCGCTGATTCTGCTGAGCGGCACCCTCGGCAACGCGAGCACTTCTTGGCTTACACATCCCGCGGCATTCACCTCGATGGGTGCGTCCACCGCGGTCTTCGCCGCCCTGGGATTGCTTTCCGGCAGCGGCTTTGTCTCGCTGCTGCGGATCGGTGCCCGAATGCCGTTGTTGCGGCTCACCGCGCCGGTCGTCGGCGGCGTTGTCCTCCTTGGCTTGATGGGCGGCTACGCACCCGGAACGAACACCGACGTGCTCGGCCACGTCGCCGGATTCGCCTGCGGGCTCGTCGGCGGCGTGTTGTGCGGGATGCGGACGCACGCCGATCGCACGCACTGAGACTCCCGCGTCCGTACCGGTCCGGTGGTCGCCCGGGGAAACCCCGCATCCGGGCTTGCGCTGCAATCGATCCGGTTCATCCTCCGGGCAACTTGACGAACCTGCCCATCAAGCCGTCCTTTGACGAATTCGTCGCGATGTCGCGGCGCGGAAACGTCGTGCCCGTCTACACCGAGCTCGCGGCGGATTTTGAAACCCCGTTGTCCGCTTACCTCAAACTGCGCGACAACCGCCACTCGTTCCTGCTCGAAAGCGCGGAGAGCACCGACAAGGGCGGGCGCTGGTCGATCGTCGGCAGCTCGCCGCGCATGGTGTTCGAGGCCCGTGGTCGTGAAATCACGATCCGCGAGTTCGGCAAGCAGCGGGTCATTGTCGCCGAGGACGACGTGCTCGGCGCTCTCGAACGCGAGATGGCGGCCTTCAAGCCGGTCGCCCACGGCGAGCTGCCCTTGTTTGCGGGCGGGATGGTCGGCTACCTCGCTTATGACGCGGTGCGCCAGTTCGAGCCCACGCTTGGTGATCCGCTGCCGGATCCGCTCGGCATTCCCGACGCGGTGTTCCTTCTCGCCGACACGCTGCTGGTCTTCGACCACCAGCTCCGCCGGATCCAGCTTGTGGCCAACGCATTCACCGGCGGCGACAAGGATCCGGAAAGCGCTTACATCGAGGCGCACGGCAGGATCGCGGCGATGATCGAGATGCTCAACCGTCCGCTGCACGTGCCGGCGCTCAACGGACTCGTTGATGTCGAGCCGGTTGCCGCGCAAAGCAACACGACGCAGGAGGAATTCGAGCGCATGGTGCTCGACGGCAAGGAGTTCATCGCCGCGGGCGACATCTTCCAATTCGTGCCCAGCCAGCGGTTTTCCGCGCCGTTCGAACTTCCCGCGGCCGACCTCTACCGCGCGCTGCGCTTCGTGAACCCGTCGCCCTACATGTTCATCCTCGAACTCGACGGGTTCTCGCTGGTCGGCAGCTCGCCGGAAGTCCACGTGCGCTCGATCCACGGGCGGATCGACATCCGTCCGATCGCCGGCACCCGCTGGCGCGGAGTCACGCCGGAAGAGGACGACGAGCTGGCGCAAGACCTGCTTGCCGACCCGAAAGAGCGCGCGGAGCACCTGATGCTCGTCGATCTCGCGCGCAACGACGTCGGTCGCATCGCGAAACACGGCACCGTCCGCGTCGACGATTTCATGATCGTCGAGCGTTACAGCCATGTGATGCATATCGTTTCGAACGTCACCGGCGAGCTGGATCCGGCGCACAGTTCCTACGACGTGCTGCGCGCGACTTTTCCCGCCGGCACCGTCAGTGGCGCGCCGAAGATCCGTGCGATGCAGATCATCAACTCGCTCGAAAAGCACAAGCGCTGCGCCTATGCCGGAGCGGTGGGGTATTTCGGTTTCGACGGATCGCACGACTCGTGCATCACGTTGCGCACCTGCCTGCTCAAGGACGGCATGGTCCACGTCCAGGCGGGCGCCGGAGTGGTCGCCGATTCGGTGCCGACCTATGAGTACAACGAGACGGTGAACAAAGCCAAGGGCATGCTCCGCGCGATCGCGGTGGCGAAGACACTCAAGGGCTGACCGGCATTCACCACGCATCCCCACCACCGCAAGCCGATGTTGCTGATCATCGACAACTACGATTCGTTCACTTACAACCTCGTCCAGTATTTCGGCCAACTAGGCGTCGGCATGCAGGTGTATCGCAACGATGCGATCGATGTGGACCGGATTCGTGAACTTGCGCCTGAGCGCATCTGCGTGTCGCCCGGACCCTGCACCCCGAACGAGGCCGGCATCTCACTTGAGTTGATCCGCGAACTCGGGCCGACCACCCCGATCCTCGGCGTCTGTCTCGGCCACCAGTCGATCGGCCAGGTCTATGGCGGCGAGGTCGTGCGCGCCGACCGCCTGATGCACGGCAAGACTTCGCCGATCCGGCACTCCGGCAAAAGCGTGTTCGCCGGCATGCCCGACCCGTTCGAAGCCACGCGCTATCACTCGCTGGTGGTGAGGCGCGAGACGCTGCCGGATTGTCTCGAGATCACGGCGTGGACGGATGAGGGCGAGATCATGGGACTGATGCATCGCGATCACCCGGTGCATGGCGTGCAGTTCCACCCGGAGTCGATCCTGACGCGCGACGGCATCAAGCTGCTGGAGAATTTCCTGAAGCTCTGAGGATGCCGGGTTTTCCGGTCGATCGTGAACTCCGCCGGTTTTCGCGCTTGCATGGCGGGGGCGTCTCCTGTTGACTCGCCCATGGCAGAGATCCTACTCGGACTTTCCTTCGACGACGTCCTGTTGCTGCCCGCGCAGAGCGAGGTCTTGCCGGGTGCGGCCGATCTTTCCACCCGTATCACCGAAGGCATTCCGCTGTTTTTGCCGGTCGTTTCGGCGGCGATGGACACGGTCTCCGAACACGAGTTGGCGATCGCGTTGGCACGCGAGGGCGGCATCGGCGTGATCCACCGCGCCTGCCCGATCGACGAGCAGGTTGTGATGGTCTCGCGGGTTAAGCGGTCGGAAAGCGCGGTGATCCTCAAGCCGCTCACGGTGTCCCGGGCCGATACGGTCGAGCAGGTGCGCGAGGTGATGACCCGCAACGGATTCTCCGGATTTCCGGTGGTCGACGCCGATGGCCGCCTCGAAGGCATGGTGACCGGGCGGGACATCCGCTATCTGGAAAAACCCGACGCCACCGTGGCCGACGTCATGACACCGCTCGCGCGGTTGGTCACCGCGCCGCCGCACACCGGGCTCGAGGAGGCGCGGCTCATCCTTTACCGCAACCGCATCGAAAAACTTCCGCTGGTGCATCCAGACGGTCGGCTTGCCGGGTTGATCACCGGCTCGGACATCGAAAAGCGCCTCACCTTCACCAATGCCGCGAAAGACGGAAACGGCCAACTGCGCTGCGGTGCGGCGGTAGGCGTCGGGCCGGACTGCGTCGACCGCGGCCGCGCGTTGATCGATGCCGGTGCGGACGCGTTGTTCATCGATGCCGCCACCGGCCACACGCGGCACGTCATGGACACGATCAGCCGGTTGAGGTCGTTGTCGGACGTGCCGGTCGTCGCGGGCAATGTGGTAACCCGCGAGGGCGCGCACGATCTGATCCGCGCCGGTGCCAGCGCGGTGAAGGTGGGTGTCGGGCCGGGATCGATCTGCACGACGCGCGTGATTTCCGGCGTGGGCATGCCGCAATTCACCGCCATCCGCAATGTCGCCGATGTCTGTCGCGAACACGGAGTGAGCGTGATCGCCGATGGTGGCATCCGCTACTCGGGCGACATCGTCAAGGCGCTCGGTGCCGGTGCGGATCTGGTGATGCTCGGCTCGCTGCTCGCCGGCACGCGCGAAAGTCCGGGGCAGACGGTGCATTTCCAGGGGCGCCGGTTCAAGACGTACCGCGGGATGGGCTCGATCGGCGCGATGCAGAAGGGCGCGGGCGACCGCTACGGCCAAAACAGTTCGGGCAAACTCGTCGCCGAAGGGGTCGAGGGCCGCGTGCCGTACAAAGGCGCGCTCTCCGACGTCATCTTCCAGCTCATGGGCGGATTGAAATCCGGCATGGGCTACGTCGGCGCGGCGAACCTGCGCGAACTGCGCGAGCGCGCGAACTTCGTGCGCATCACCGCGGGCGGACTGCGCGAAAGCCACGTCCACGACATCGTCATCACCGAGGAGCCAACGAACTACCAGCCGATCCCGTGATGCGCGATTGCGCGGCCGCACCTAGCACCGATCGATCCATTCACTCCATGCAAGAATCCCGACACGTAGCCGTCATCGATTTCGGCTCGCAGTACACGCAATTGATCGTCCGCCGGGTGCGTGAACTCGGGTATCTGGCGAAACTCCATGCGATCGAGGATTTTCCAGAGATCGGATCACCCGGTGCGATCATTCTTTCGGGTGGTCCGCGCAGCACGAGCGAGCCGGACGCGCCGGATCTCGACTTCGCCGCTCTCCGCGCCTTCGGCGTGCCGGTGCTCGGGGTCTGCTACGGCATGCAGTTGCTCAACATCAAGTTCGGCGGCACGGTCGAGGCGAGCGATCGCCGCGAGTACGGTCCTGCGGCGCTGCATCCTGTGGAAGCCGCCGGGCTCTTCGAAGGAGTGCCGGAGGCATCGCAAGTCTGGATGAGCCACTCGGACACGGTGGGGGTCCTGCCTGCAGGTTCCAGAGTGCTGGCCGCCAACCAGCACGGCACGCCGGTTTCGCTGCAATGGGATCAACGGTTCTTCGGCATCCAGTTCCATCCCGAAGTGACGCACAGCCACGACGGTTTGCGCATCCTGCACAATTTCCTGTTGCAGGCGGAGCGGCTCGCCGCGTTCCGCATCGACGACCTCAAGCGCGAACTCATCGACGGGATTCGCGCGACTGTCGGCGGTCGGCAGGTCGTTTGCGGCGTGTCCGGCGGAGTGGACAGCACGGTACTCGCCGTGCTGCTGCACGAGGCGGGCGTGAACATGCGCGCGATTTTCGTCGATCACGGGTTGATGCGCAAAGACGAGGGCGACGAGGTGCGGAGCAACTTCCACCGCATGAGTGTGCCCATCGAAACCGTGGATGCTTCCGAACGTTTCCTTGCCGCACTCGACGGCGTCGATGATCCCGAGAAGAAGCGTGAGATCATAGGCAACCAGTTCGTCGATGTGTTCTGGGATGCGGTGGGCGACGCCGAGCTGTTGGCGCAGGGCACGCTGTACCCCGACGTGATCGAGAGCGCGTCCAACGCGAAATCGAAGGCCTCGAAAATCAAAACGCACCACAACCGGGTGGGCCGCATCCTCGAACTGCAGGCGCAGGGCAAGGTGCTCGAGCCGCTGGCCGACCTGTTCAAGGACGAGGTGCGCGCGCTCGGAACCTCGCTGGGCATTCCGCACGACATTCTCCACCGTCATCCGTTTCCCGGGCCGGGCCTGGCCGTGCGTTGCCCGGGGGTGGTCACGCCCGACCGGCTGCACATCATCCGCGAATGCGACGCGGTGTTCATCGGCAAACTGCGCGAACACGGCTGGTACGACCGCGTCTGGCAGGCCTATGCCGCGCTGGTTCCGGTGAAAACGGTGGGTGTGAAGGGAGACGAGCGAAGCTACGAATGGGCGGTGGCGCTGCGCGCCGTGATTTCCGACGACGCGATGACCGCCGATTGGGTGGAGCTGCCTGCGCAGTTGTTGCGCGAGACCAGCCACCGCATTCTCAACGAGGTGAAGGGCGTGAACCGCGTGCTTTACGATATCTCGACCAAGCCGCCGGCGAGCATCGAGTGGGAATGACCGATCCGCCGATTTTTCCGCAATCGGATTGCGCCGGGGCGGGGGATGCCGCATCATCACAATCGATGCCGGTCGGGGATTTGCTGCGCGTGGCGGAGGGATTGTTGGAGCTGGGTCTGGCCGACGAAGCGCTCGATGAGATCCGCGCGCTGCCTGCCGACGCCCACGGTCGGCGCGAGGTGCTCGAACTCAAGCTCGCCGCGCAAATGAGCAGCGGAGAGTGGAACCACGCGTCGGAAACCGCGCGGCTGCTTTGCCTGCAGGCGGCCGACGAGCCGTCGTTTTTCATCAGTGCGGCCTACTGCCTGCACGAGACCGGCGACACGCTTGCCGCGCGCGACTGGTTGATGCGCGGGCCCAAGACGTTGCATGGGATGCCGGTGTTCCACTACAACCTCGCCTGTTATCTCTGGACGCTGGGTGAGGCGACTCGCGCGCGCACGCATCTCAAACGGGCGATTTCCATGGATGGCTCGTTGCTCGAGGAGGCCAGGCAGGACCGCGACCTCAATGGCATCGGGCCGCTCGGGTGATGATGGCGCGGGTTGTTTGCGTCATCCGTCGTCCGTCAGTCGCCGCGCGCGCTCACGCATCAGCGCCGCAGCTGTGCGCAGGACGAGCATCAGGCAGATGAGCGTCACACCGAGTTCGATCAGCGGTGCGCCGCCGCGCGAGCGATCGCCGGCCCAGAGATTCACGAGATCGGGGATGTTGCCCAGCCCGCGGGCGAATCCCATCAGCGCGACCACTCCCGCGCCGGCGATGCCGTGCCACTTCATCTTCAGCGAAAACAATCCGCCGATGACCAGCGCGCCGCCGAGCGTGAGCGCGCCCACCAGCAGATTGGTAGCCTCGGCGGATGCCAGGACGCGCTGTGCCGCAAGACCCAGCCCGATCACGGCGAACCCGCTAAAGAAGATGTGAAACCTCACGCCGCATGCTGACCCGGTGCTTCGGGCGGGGCAAGCGCGGCCACGGTGATTTGGCGGAAATTCGACCTGTCCGGGGAATGCGGGTGGCTTCGTCATTGCCGAGAGTCCATCCGATGGCGCAGAAGAACTCCGTGACAAGCGAGCCAAAGGTGATCTGGTGCGACGGCCGGCTGATCGATGTCGATGCGTTTCGCGTGTCGTCGGCCGACCGCGGGCTGTTGCACGGTCATGGGTTGTTCGAGACGATGCTCTGCCTCGACGGCCGCGTCGTGTTCGCCTCGCGTCATCTCGACCGCTGGGCGCGCTCGTGCCAACGACTCGGCTGGCCGGATCGCGCACCCGATTTGCAACGGGTGGCCGCTTCATTGCTGACCGCCAACCGATTGCTCACCGGTTCTGCCCGCTTGCGCATGACGCTGACGGCGGGGAGTGGTCCGCTCGACGATGCGTCGCCTGGTCGCGATGCCGTGCTGTGGATGAGTGCGTCGCCCGCCGAGCCGCCGCCTGATTCGTGCACCCTCGCGCTCTCACCATGGAGGAAGAACTCGCGTTCGCCATTGGCCGGCATCAAGTCGTCATGCTACGCCGAGAACCTCCTCGCCCTCGCGCAGGCCCGTGCCTGTGGATTCGATCAAGCCCTGCTGCTGGACGGCGACGGCTGTCTCAGCGAAGCCGCCACTTCGAACCTGTTCTTCATTCGATCCGGCCGGTTGTTCACGCCGTCGCTCGCCACCGGATGCCTTCCCGGCGTGACGCGCGGATGGGTGATCGAGACGGCGTCCTCCATCGGCATGCCCTGTGACGAGGGAGTTTTTCCGCTCGCCGATCTCGAGTCGGCCGACGGCGCGTTCCTCACGTCATCCATCCGCGGGGTGGTGCCGGTCGTCCGCTTCGGCACGCGTGATCTGCCGGTGACACCGCAAACCAGCGTGCTGCGCGATGCGTGGAACGTAGCCGTCGCGGACCCTGCGCTTTCCGGTTGATGAATCGCCGCCTCTGCCGCAGGCTGACGCCACCAACCCGAATTCCCGCCATCATGTCACGCCCCGTCACCCTCTTCACCGGCCAGTGGGCCGACCTGCCGCTCGAAAAACTCGCGCCGCTTGCCTACGAGATGGGCTACGACGGCGTCGAACTCGCCTGCTGGGGCGATCACTTCGATGTCGAAGCCGCGGCATCGGGCAAATCCTACGTCAAGGAGAAGTGGGAGCTGCTCGGCGACCACGGGCTCACCTGCTTTGCGGTGTCGAACCACCTGGTCGGCCAAGCGGTGTGCGATCCGATTGATTCGCGGCACAAGGCGATCCTGCCACCCGATGTCTGGGGTAACGGCGACCCCGAAGGCGTGCGCAAACGCGCGGCGAAGAAGATGATTACCACGGCGAAAGCGGCGCGACGGTTCTTCGACGCCAAGCCCGGTCGCAAGACGCGCGACGAATTTCCCGCAGTGGTCAACGGATTCACCGGATCGTCGGTGTGGCACATGCTCTATGCGTTCCCGCCGACCTCCCAGGACGATTATGAAAACGGCTTCCGGGATTTCGCCAAACGCTGGACGCCGATCCTCGACGCCTTCGACAAGGTGAACGTCAATTTCGCACTCGAAGTGCATCCCACCGAAATCGCGTTCGACATCGCCTCGGCCAAGCGCGCGCTCGCTGCGGTGGGCAACCACAAACGCTTTGGCTTCAACTACGACCCGTCGCACCTCGGCTACCAGGGCGTCGATTACGTCCGCTTCATCCGCGAGTTCGCCGATCGCATTTTCCACGTCCACATGAAGGACGTGTGGTGGGGTCACGGCGACGGCACGGTCGGCGTGTTTGGCGGCCACACCAGCTTCGGCGACGCCCGCCGCTTCTGGGACTTCCGCTCGCCGGGTCGCGGCGACATCGAGTTCGAGGACATCATCGTCGCCCTCAACGACACAGGCTATCGCGGACCGCTCTCGGTCGAGTGGGAGGACATCCGCATGGACCGCGTCCACGGCGGCACCGAGGCCGCCGGATTCGTCCGCAGCCTCGATTTCGAGACCAGCCGCATCGCCTTCGACGCCGCCTTCGACAAAGGCAAGCGCAAGGGGTGAGGGGGAATGGAGATTGGAGATTGGAGATTGGGGATTGGGGAATAGAGATTCGGACGAGCCGAGCGGAGTAGCAAGGGGGGCACGGGCAGCTTGCCCGTGTTCTTCATTGTGATGGTTCCGCGCGAAGCAGGGCCGACCAGCCCTGCCGTTTTGCGAAAGGTCGAGCCGCGGGCTATTGCGTTCACAACCGATCCGCATCGCACTCTGTGAAATCAGTCAAATCAGTCTCAATCAGTGGTTGACCACTCCGATCGCGCATTTGCCACGCCCAACCCTACCGCCGGCTACAGATTTGAGCAAACTACTCCAAGCTCAAGAATCGGCTTGAAAGCTACGATTCTCGTTGATGTCCGCTCGGCCCATCATGCGCCGCCTTCCGCTCAGTCCTGCGCGGAGTCGCCTTCGGCTTGTTCGAGGAGCAGTTCGAGGATCTTGCGGGCGGATTCGGGGATCACCGTGCCCGGGCCGAAGATCGCGCACGCTCCGTGCTCGTAGAGGAACGGGTAGTCCTGCGCGGGGATCACGCCGCCGACGACGATCAGGATGTCCTCGCGGCCGAGGCGGGTGAGCTCCGCGACGAGTTGCGGCAGCAGCGTTTTGTGGCCCGCGGCGAGCGAACTCATTGCGACGATGTGCACATCGTTTTCGACGGCCTGCCTCGCGGTTTCCGCCGGGGTTTGGAAGAGCGGACCGATGTCGACGTCGAAGCCCATGTCGGCGTAGGCGGTGGCGACCACTTTTGCGCCGCGATCGTGGCCGTCTTGTCCCATCTTGGCGATGAGGATGCGTGGTCGGCGGCCTTCGGCGGCTTCGAAGCGTTGGATGAGGTCGGGGATGTCGTTCATGCTGGCGTGGTTGCGGTATTCGCTGCCGTAGACGCCGGAAATCGAGCGGATTACCGCCTGATGCCGGCCGAAGCTTGATTCCATGGCGTCGGAGATTTCGCCGAGTGTGGCGCGCGCCTTGGCGGCGTCGATCGCGAGGGCGAGCAGGTTGCCCGGTGCGCCGGCGGCGCAAGCGGCGATGGCGGCGAGCGTGGCGCGGCACGCGGGTTCGTCGCGTTCCGCGCGCAGCTTTGCCAGCCGTGCGATCTGCGCTTCGCGCACCGCGGTGTTGTCGACGTCGAGGATGTCGAGCGGGTCCTCCTTTTCGAGGCGGTATTTGTTCACGCCGACGATGGTTTCCTCGCCCGAGTCGATGCGTGCCTGGCGTCTGGCGGCGGCTTCCTCGATGCGCATTTTCGGGATGCCGGCCTCGACGGCTTTTGCCATGCCGCCCATTTCCTCGACCTCGGTGATGTGCGCCCAGGCCCGGTGCATCAGCTCGTGGGTGAGCGACTCGACGTAGTACGATCCGCCCCACGGGTCGATGATGCGGCAGATGCCGGTTTCGTCTTGGAGGAAGAGCTGGGTGTTGCGGGCGATGCGCGCGGAAAAATCGGTGGGCAGGGCGATCGCCTCGTCGAGCGCGTTGGTGTGGAGCGACTGGGTGTGGCCGAGCACCGCGGCCATCGCCTCGATGCAGGTGCGGGCGACGTTGTTGAACGGGTCTTGCTCGGTGAGCGACCAGCCGGACGTCTGCGAATGCGTGCGCAAGGCGAGCGACTTCGGGTCGCGCGGACCGAAGGTGGCGACGATCTTCGCCCACAGCATGCGGGCGGCGCGCATTTTCGCGACTTCCATGAAGTGGTTCTTGCCCTGCGCCCAGAAAAACGAGACGCGCGGGGCGAAGTCGTCGATCGCGATGCCGGCCGCCACGCCGGTGCGCAGGTACTCCCATCCGTCGGCCAGCGTGTAGGCCATCTCGAGGTCGGCGGTCGCGCCCGCTTCCTGCATGTGGTAGCCCGAGATCGAAATCGAGTTGAACTTCGGCATGTGCCGCGAGGTGAACTCGAAGATGTCGGCGATGATCCTCATCGAGGGTCCGGGCGGATAAATGTAGGTGTTCCGCACCATGTACTCCTTGAGGATGTCGTTCTGGATCGTTCCGGACAGTTGGTCGAGGGAGGCACCTTGTTCGAGGGCGGTGACAATGTAGAAGGCAAGCACCGGGATCACCGCGCCGTTCATGGTCATCGACACCGACACGCGGTCGAGCGGGATACCGTCGAACAGGACCTTCATGTCGAGCACCGAGTCGATGGCGACGCCGGCCTTGCCCACGTCGCCGACGACGCGTTCGTGGTCCGAATCGTAGCCGCGATGGGTGGCGAGATCGAAGGCGACGGACAGGCCTTTTTGTCCGGCCGCGAGGTTGCGGCGGTAAAAGGCGTTGGATTCCTCGGCGGTGGAGAACCCGGCGTATTGCCGGATCGTCCATGGCCGCATGCGGTACATCGTCGCGTAGGGACCGCGCAGGAACGGAGCGATGCCTGCCTGGTAATCGAGGTGTTCCATGCCCGCGAGATCTTCCGCGGTGTAGAGCGGTTTCACCGGGATGCGCTCCATCGTGTCCCAGACGATCTGGTCCGCCGGTCTGCCGAGTTCGCGTTCGAGTGCATCACGCCAAGCGTCGGTGCCCTGGGCAGGGCAGTCGCCGCGCCAGGGGATTTCGCAAAAAGGCGGTCGGGGCATCGGATTGGGAAAGCTGACGGGTTTCGGGAGCGGGCTGTTTCCGATCGGCATCAAAGCACGCCGATGCGCTGGAGCAGTTCTTCGTTCACGCGATGATGGTTGCTGCGGGCGTGGATGAATGCATCGACTCCGGATTCGCGCCATTTGGATTCGTGGTCGCCGGGTTGGCCCGCGACAAAGAGCACCAGCGTCGGCTTTGACGATTTCGCTGCGGCCGCGAGGCTTGCAACGATGTCGGCGTAGGTGGCGTCGTCGGAGACGATGACGACGGCAGCGGCATCGGACGCGGCGATGGCGGAGGCTGCTTCGCCGGTATCGGCGAAATCGCGCGAGGCATCGACTTCGAGACCCGCCACTTGGAAAAAAGCCGTGGTCCAGTCGGCGCGCGACCGGTAGCGGCGCGACGGGCCGATGTTGAGTTGCAGCACGCCCGGGCGTGATCCGTGGCGACTGGCAAACGCGTCGCAGGCCTCGCGCAGGCGTTCGTACGGTTCGGCCGCGCGCCGCGCGACCAGCGGCGTGCAGTTCGGTCGGCCCGCGGTGCATTCGGGCGCAAGCGCTGTGTCGATGGCGGTCATCGACGCGCCGGTCGATGCCGCGGCGATCGCTTGATCGATCCAGCTCAAGTGCGAGGATCGGTCGAAGCCGGAAGCCGGAATGCGGCGGGATTCCTCGCGCTCCGCCGCCGGTGGGAGAGCTTCGCGAATCGCGAGTCGAGGTCCGCGAAGATCCGGATAGGCATTCACGCCGACGATGCACTGGCGCCTCGTGCGGACTTCGGCGAGTTTGGCATCGGCGGTGGCGTTGACGGCCTGCGTCACCGAGCCGTCGGCGATCGCGGCGGTCATGCCGCCATGG